>NZ_JBQFTP010000003.1:0-534139 GCF_056538705.1 Ruegeria sp. BF12
CCACACGCCTGTCATCGACGCGCGGCTTGCCGTGGGGCTTCGGGAAGAAGGGCTCCAGACGCGCCATTTGCGCATCCGTAAGCCAGAAGAGGTCAGACTTGTTCACCGCTCGTTTTTGAACCGTGAATCACGCCGCAAAACGGAAATCCCAGGCTACGGATCTGACTGACGAATACGGCAAGATAAAAACACGACTGATCGCTCACTGCATATAGGATTAGCGTGATTTTGAGCCAACAGTGATAAATTTGGCTATGACGGCACGGCTGCCATTCTGCCAGATCGCGGTCAGCCATGAGGCGAAAGTCGCGGAAAAGTTTGTGCCGCTACGAAATGCTCCGTTGTACTGGTGTTGGTCGAGCCAAAGCTCTGGTTCTGCTTTGGACGCCAACGCTGTTTTTCGTAGGCTCTCCCATTGGGGGTCATTGGGCGCGATTTCAGATCCATCCTCTCGAACACCCGCACACATCCGGCACCAGAACGCTTCTGCCAACGCGAGTCCGTTTGCGGAAGAGCCAGACGAAAGTGCATCACCCAGCGACGGCAGCAGAAATCCAGGATGCCGAGCCGACCCGTCGAAAGCGACCCTGCGCGTCGTATCATGGATTGACGTGTTCGCAAATCGCCTCTCAACCAACTCAAGGTAATCTTTGGCCGTCGTTCCGGGGACGGCTTTGACATGAGGGAGAATTTCTTCAGCCTGAACTTTTCTGAAAAAAGCGAAGATGTCCTGGTCCTGCATACAATCCGAAATCGTCGGGACGTTCAGAATTTCCCCGACATTTGCGAGCAGTTGGTGCCCGCCGTTCAAAATGCGCAGTTTCATTGTCTCGTAGCTATGCACGTCGTGAGTCAGGGTTACTCCGACCTTGTCGAGCGGCGGCCGCCCGGCGCAGAAATCATCCTCGATCACCCATTGGCGAAAATTTTCATGCGAAACGGGCGCTCGGTCATCGATGCCAAGGGTTCGGCATTGCGAGAGTAATTGATCAGTTGTCGCGGGCACGATGCAATCGACCATCGAGTTGGGGAATGCCCCGTTCTCGTCAATCCAGTCGGCCAGATCAGGGTCGGACAGCCGCGCCAAGCCAACAACGCAGTTTCGCAGGATTGTCCCGTTGCCCTGCAGGTTGTCGCAGCTCAGCACAGTAAAGGGTTCTACTCCATTCCCCCGGCGCTGGCTAAGCGCGGAAACAATGGCGCCAAAAACCGTGCGAGGCTGGTTGGGGAATTCCGCATCATGGCGGATATCTTCGTGATCGATGTTGAAGGCGCCGGTGTTGGCATCGAGAAAATACCCTCCCTCAGTGACCGTAAGCGACACAATCCGAATGGATGGGTCGGCCATCTTGAGGATCAGCGCTGCGTTGCCCGCTTCTATTGGCAGATAGTCGATCATCGGGCCGATCACCTCGGCGGATGTCCCTTTCGGATCCAGTTCGACTAACGTAGTCAGGCAGTCCTGCGAAAGAAGCCTCTCTCGCATCGCGGCGTCATAGTTTCGTACACCGGCTCCGATGATCGCCCAGTCGTGGGCCTGACCCTGCTGCATCAGCTGGTGAAGATACCAAGCCTGATGCGCACGGTGAAAGTTGCCAAGTCCGATATGGACGATGCCCGGCGTCAGATCCGAACGCTGGTACACCGGAGTTCTGATAGTCGCTGGTAGGTTTGATAGGTTACTCAGCCGTAACCGTACCGGAGGGTTTGCATTCACGACAGGATCCATCAGCTCATCCAGTTTCCGCCGTCAACATTGTAGGTTTGTGCGACGATGTACTTGGCCTCATCGGAAGCCAGAAAAACCGCCATCCCGGTCAGATCTTCGGCACGGCCCATCCGGCCGTAGGGGACGGCAGCAGCCACTTCGCGTTTCTTCTGACCGAGTGGTTTGCCTTCATGTTTTGCAAAGAAGGCATCAACGCCGTCCCAGTGTTCGCCGTCGACAACACCCGGAGCAATTGCGTTCACGTTGATGCCATGAGAGATCAGGTTCAGCCCCGCCGATTGAGTTAGAGAGATAATTGCGGCTTTGCTGGCACAGTACACGCTGACCAAAGGCTCACCCCTGCGCCCGGCCTGAGACGCCATGTTGATGATCCGGCCATTGGTCCCGTGTTCGATCATGTGACGCGCGACGGCCTGCATCGTGAAAAGTGTACCCGCCACGTTGATGTCGAAGACGCGGGTATAGTCGGCGCGCTCGATCTCGACAATTGGGGCGGCGGTGAAGATGGCCGCATTGTTGATCAGAATGTCTATGGGACCGAAATAGGCCGCCGTTCGCGCGACGGCTTCATCTACGCTGCTCTGATTGGTTACGTCCATTTCGACGGCCATAGCGGCGTCCCCGATTTCGGTCGCTTCCACTTGCGCCCGAAGGCCGTCGATGTCGGCTATCGCGACACGCGCGCCTTCAGCAACATACGCCTTGGCAAAGGCCAACCCTATGCCACGCGCGGCCCCGGTGATGAGGGCGGTTTTGCCAGCCAGTCGGTTCATTCGACCCGCAGCCCTTGTGCGTCAAACCGGTGAATGACATCGGCGCGTGGGGTTAGGTGGACACGATCGCCGTGGCGGAATCCTACTTCTCCATCCGCACGGACGGTAATGGTTTCGGCCAAGCCGGTTTCGTGGATATGGAAAAACGTGTCCGATCCCAGATGTTCCGACACGCCGACGACACCGGACCATGCCCCATCGCTATCGGATACCGTGATATGTTCAGGTCGCACTCCGATGGTGTGGGCGCCGTGTTTTTTTGCCTCTGCGCCTTCTATGAAGTTCATCTTGGGTGAGCCGATGAACCCCGCAACAAACAGGTTACGCGGCGTACGGTAAAGCTCCAACGGGCTGCCGACCTGTTCTATAACACCGGCCTGAAGAACGACGATCTTGTCGGCCATCGTCATGGCCTCGACCTGATCATGGGTTACGTAGATCATCGTTGTGGCGAGGCGTTCGTGCAACTCGCTGATCTCCAACCGCATGCCGACCCGCAACGCTGCATCAAGGTTTGAAAGCGGTTCGTCGAACAGGAAAGCGGCTGGCTCACGGACAATCGCACGCCCGATGGCGACCCGTTGACGTTGACCCCCGGACAACTGACCTGGGCGGCGGTCCAGATAGTCGGTCAGGTTCAGGACGCTCGCCGCGCCTTCGACGCGCTTGTCGATCTCCGCTTGATCCAGCTTCGCCATACGCAGTGGAAAGGCGATGTTCTTGCGCACCGTCATGTGTGGGTAGAGCGCATAGGATTGGAACACCATCGCCAATCCCCGTTTCGCGGGCGGCACGTCGGTGGCATCCGCGCCGTCAATGTCGATGGAACCGGAGGTGATGTCCTCCAACCCCGCAATCAAACGCAAAAGGGTGGATTTACCGCAACCCGAGGGGCCAACGAAAACTGTGAACTCACCATCCCCGATGGTCAGGTCCAGCGGAGGAATGACCTGTACGTCGCCGAAGCTTTTGGTCACGGATTTGAGTTGAATGCGTCCCATACGGAGGGCTCCTTATTTCACAGCGCCGAAGGTCAGGCCGCGGACAAGTTGTTTCTGGCTGAACCAGCCAAGGATCAGGATTGGTGCGATTGCCATGGTCGAGGCTGCGCTGAGTTTGGCAAAGAACAAGCCTTCCGGGCTAGAATAGCTGGCGATGAAGGCAGTGAGCGGGGCCGCGTCGACGGCTGTCAGGTTGAGGGTCCAGAATGCCTCGTTCCACGCCAGGATGAAGTTCAGCAGCACGGTCGAGGCGATGCCGGGAATGGCCATAGGTGTCAGGACATAGAGGATTTCCTCTTTCAGCGTCGCCCCGTCCATCCGCGCAGCTTCCAGAATTTCACCGGGAATTTCGCGGAAATAGGTGTACAGCATCCAGACGATGATCGGCAGGTTGATTAGCATCAACACGACGACCAATCCCCCACGAGTGTCGAGTAGCCCAAGCCGAATGAACAGCAGGTAGATCGGGTACAGCACGCCCACTGCAGGCAGCATTTTGGTGGACAGCATCCAAAGCAGGATGTCCTTGGTGCGCTTTGAGGGCACAAAGGCCATCGCCCAAGCGGCAGGCACCGCAATGATTACGCCCAGAATAGTTGATCCGCCTGCGATGATAACCGAATTCCACAGGAACCGCATGTAGTCAGAGCGCTCCTGCACGATGGCGTAGTTTTCCAGTGTCCAGTCGAAGTTCAGGAACAGGGGCGGGCTCGCAATTGCCTGTGCTTCGGTTTTGAAGCTGGTCAGGATGGTCCAGAGGATCGGGAAAAAGATCAGTAATCCAACTGCCCAGGCAAGGGCAGTGTTCAGCGATTTGCGGCGGGTTGTGACGGCGCGGGTCATGGTTGTTCCTCCTCACGCGTCCAGGTTCTTGCCGACGATGCGCATCAGGAAGATGGCAACAATGTTGGCAAGGATGATGGCGTAGACACCTCCGGCGGATCCAAGGCCGACATTCTGGCTTTCCAGCACGCGCTGGAAGATCAGATAGGTGAGTGTGCGGGTGCCGAATGCGCCGCCGGTGGTTACAAAGATTTCGGCGAAAATCGACAGCAAAAAGATTGTCTGGATCAGGATTACGATCGTGATTGCGCGGCTCAGGTGTGGCAGGATGATATGGTAGAAGCGTTTCAGGACTGGTGCACCGTCCATCTCGGCGGCTTCCAACTGCTCACTGTCCAGCGATTGAATTGCGGTGAGCAGGATCAGCGTTGCGAAAGGCAGCCACTGCCACGACACGATCATGATGATTGAGGTCATCGACGCCTCGGATAGCCATGAAATCGGTTCGGCTCCAAAGAAACGCCATAGATGGGCCAGCAAACCGTTCACCGGATCCATGAACATGTTCTTCCAGACCAACGCGGAGACCGTAGGCATGACGAAGAATGGCGCGATCACCAGAATGCGGACAACACCTTGTCCCCACATCGGCTGATCCAGCAGCATCGCCAGAAGGATGCCCAGCACCACCGTTATCACCAGCACGCCGCCGACAATCACCAGTGTCGCCTGTACAGCGGGCCAGAAAGAGCTGGAAGATACGAAGCGGACATAATTGTCGAACCCAACCCAACCCAGATCACCGCCACGCAGGGGCAGGTATTTCTTGAAAGAAAAGTACAGCGTCATCGTCAGCGGTACGAGCATCCAGCCAAGCAGCAGGACCACTGCGGGTGCCATCATCAGGCGAGCAACGGATCGGGAATGTTGGGTTGCCATGACGCAAGACCTCTCTGTTCAGGCGTGTGCCAGCCTGCGAGAAAAAAACGGGTTGTGGAAGGGGAAGGCGGGGGGCAGTAGATTGCCCACCCGCGGGGAGAAGCCCTCAGTACCCTGCGGCTTCCATCTCTTCAGCGGTGAAGGCCTGCGCTTTCTCAAGCGCCTCTTCAACCGATTGCTGTCCGGCATAGACCGCCGAGAACTCCTGGCTCACCTGTGTGGCGATACCTGCGAACTCCGGGATCGCTGCAAACTGGATGCCAACATAGGGCACCGGTTTCACGGTAGGGTTGTTCGGATCCGCGGACAGGATCGAGTCCAGAGTCATCTTGGCAAACGGCACTTTCTGATACTCGGGGTTCTCATATAGCGAGGTGCGCGCGCCCGGCGGGACGTTGGCCCAGCCTTCGTTTTCCGCTACTAACTCAATGTAGTCTTTGGATGTCGCCCATTCGATGAACTGTTTCGCGGCATCTTCCTGCTGAGTACCCGCCGGGATGGCCAGCGCCCATGCCCAGAGCCAATTGGATCGTTTGTCGACACCGTCCGAGTTCGGCGCCAAAGCAAAACCGACCTTGTCCGCGACAGTCGAATCTTCCGGATTTGTTACAAATGACGCCGCAACGGTGGCGTCGATCCACATGCCACATTTACCCTGCTGGAATAGCGAGAGATTCTCGTTAAAGCCGTTTGTCGCATAGCCCGCAGGTCCGGATTCCGCCATCATGTCGACGAAGAAGGTCAGCGCCTCATTCCATTCGGGCTGATCGAACTGAGGCTTCCATTCCTCGTCAAACCAGCGCGCACCAAAAGAGTTCCCGGTCACGGTGATGAACGCTCCGCCTTCACCCCAGCCAGCTTTGCCGCGCAGGCAGATACCGTTGATATCATTGTCGCGGTCCGTCATCGCTGCCGCAGCTTCGCGGATGAATTGCCAGGTAGGTGCGTCAGGCATTTCCAGCCCGGCTTTTTCCATCAGGTCTGTGCGGTACATCACCATCGAGCTCTCGCCGTAGAACGGAGCTGCGAAAAGTGTGCCCTCATGGCTCAGCCCGTTACGCATGGCGGGCAAAATATCATCGACATCATATTCTGCAGACATGCCTTCCAGCGGCACCAGCCAGCCATTTGCACCCCAGATCGGCGTTTCGTACATGCCGATGGTCATGATGTCGAACTGACCGCCTTTGGTCGTGATGTCGGTGGTTACGCGCTGACGCAGCACGTTTTCTTCCAATGTCACCCACTCGACATCGATGCCAGTCGCTTCGGTGAATTTGTCGGTATAGCCCTGCATCCGGATCATGTCACCGTTGTTCACAGTGGCGATTGTAATGGATTGCGCGTGGGCTGCTGCCGTGGCGACGAATGTCAGTGCAGTCGCCGCACGAAGTGCGTGCTTCAGATACATCCCTGTCCTCCCTGAGCTTGGATGTCGTGCAGAGAGCGTAGGTCAAAAATTGTCGCGGCGTCAATAAAAACTTTACGCGCGTTAAAAAGCGGGGTTATGCAGAGTCCCTCAAAACAAGTCGCGCGGGGAAAAGTGTCTCTGTTCGAGAAGTAAACCTTCCCCCGTTTTCAATGAGTTCAAACAAGGTTTCGACACTTCGCCCGGCCACGTTGTCATAGTCATGCGCAGCCGTTGTCAGCGAGGGGCACGTAAACTTTGCGAATGGATGATCGTCATTTGAGGCCACGCGCAGCGTGCAACGCTCCTTTCGGCCAACCCGAATCCCCTGTTCGAAACAAGCGGCAAGAAAACCAATGGCAAGCCGATCATTGCTGCACAAAACCGAATCCGTCCTCAATCCACGCTCTTCCAGAACTTTCAGCGCGCCCCTGTGCCCGATCTCTTCAAACGCCCAGCCTTTACCATCGACTTTGATGATATGCGGCTCGAACCCGAGGCGCTCCATCACTTCAACATAGGCTGTTCTTCGCTTGTTGGCGTTCGGGTTCGCAGGCGTGCGCATTTCGAAGAAAGAAGGCGGCTCGCCTGTCCGGGTCATGTACTCCACGGTCTGAGACACAAAGCTGAAATTGTCTGAACCAACAAAGGCTGCACCCAGACCATCAAGATTACTGTCAAACAGAACAGTCGGCACATTTGCACAGAACTTCTCAATCGCGGATCTGTCTGAAACACGTCCCAAAGGTGCCAACAGAACCCCGGCGGGTTTCATGGATTGCAGGCCATCCAGAATTTCGTTTTCCAGCTTTTGTTCGCCGTGAGAGCTAAACAGGGAAGGGCGATACCCGGCCGCGATACAGCTTTGCTCCAGATAGCGCGCAATTTCGGCAAAGAACGGATCGGCCAGATAGGGCACGACGATGCCGATATTCTTGGTCAATTTCCGGTTCTGGTTCACAGCATAGATATTCGGGCGATAGTCGAACCGTTCGAGCGCCTCTTCGATGCGAGCCCTTGTCGTCGGACGAACGCTATCGGGATCGTGGAAATATTTGGACACCGTGGGTCGCGAGATGCCGCTGAGGGCTGCGAACTCTTCCATATTCTTAATTTTGGTCATGCCAGTCTGCCTGCGGATGTTAGCGGCCTTGATCTTATCATATTTTTACATATTCTTTGCGCGCGCTAAAAATCAATAGCCAGACAAGTTCCGCGTATCTGTGCAGGCAAGGGGTTTGAATGTATCTCGGGATCGATATCGGAACGTCAGCGGTCAAGCTTGTCTGTGCGGACACCGATCGAATTCTTGCGTCGTCTTCCGTCGGAATCCAGACCTCCTCGCCACAGCCTGGCTGGTCAGAGCAACACCCCGAGCTCTGGTGGCAGGCGACGCGTGATGCGCTGACCCAGCTTGCCGGGCAAATCACGCTCTCGGAGATCAAAGCCATCGGGTTGTCCGGCCAAATGCACGGCGCTGTTTTGCTGGATCGCGGTCTGCGCCCGATCCGTTCAGCAATCCTGTGGAATGACAGTAGGGCAGTACAGGAATGTGAGGACCTGCGCGCGGCCCAGCCGGAAATTGGCCATATTGCAGGCGTCATTCCCTTGCCGGGCTTTACCGCGCCCAAGATTGCTTGGTTGAAAAAACACGAGCCCGCCAACTATGCACAGCTTTCCCATATTCTCCTGCCCAAGGACTACATTGGGTTGTGCCTGCATGGAGAATTGGCAACCGACGCGTCCGATGCCGCCGGGACACTGTGGCTGGATCAGGCGTCGCGCAACTGGCATGCCGGAATTGCTGAGGCTTCTGACGTGGCACGCGATTGGCTGCCGCAGATTTTCGACGGCCACAGTGTCGTTGGCACTGTGACGGCACGGGCCGCAGCTGAGACGGGATTGAGACCTGATGTGCCCGTCGTGGCCGGAGGAGGGGACGCGGCAACCGGGGCGGTGTCTTTGGGTGCAACCGAACCGGGTCGAGGCTTCATCTCTTTAGGGACGTCCGGCCAGTTGTTCGTGGCGGATCGCGCTTACAAACCCAACCCCGAACGTTATGTACATGCTTTTGCGCACACGGTGCCGGGTCGTTGGTATCAAATGGCGGCGATGCTGAATGGCGCAAGGCCGATTTCGTGGATAGGTGGACAGCTTGGGCTTTCCGCAGCTGAAGTTGTTGCCCTTGCCGAAACGGTCAGCGGGGATCGCGTGCCGATTTTTCTGCCGTATTTGACTGGTGAACGCAGCCCCCTCGGCGATCCGCATATCCGGGCCTGCTTCTTTGGTCTTGAGGATTCGACAACACGTGCTGACATTTGCCGTTCCGTATTGGAGGCCATTGCGTTTAGCTTTGCCGATGCAGCGCAGAGTTTCGGCGACACTATGGATAAATTGCCGGAATTGGCTGCCATCGGAGGAGGCAGCCAATCAGATTTTCTGCTGAAGTTGATCGCGACGGTGATTGGGAAACCCGTAGTGCGCTCGGAAGGAGCCGATACTGGCCCGGCCTTTGGTGCGGCGCGGCTGGCAGCTTATAGCGACGATGTGATCACCGGAGCCGATCTCGCGTTTCAGCTGCCAACTGCAGATAGGTTCGAGCCAGCTGAAATGACAGTGCTCTTCGAGCGGTTGACACAGTTTCGCCGGCTTTATGCTGCCATCAAGAACGTTAACTAGCAGCCACCAACCAACCCTTCGCAACTCAAACTGCTTCCTGAGTGTGATGGAGGAGTTTTGTGCAGCAATTGGTAAACTGTGCGTCGCTCGACATTCCTGTAGAACGTCAAGTGCATCTTGCCTAACCGCCATAGTTGGAACGAGAAAAAGGTGAAAACCGAAATCGGAATGCGCCCCAAAATTTGGAGCAGTCTCCATAGACGGACGAATTCGAGTCCTGTGTTACGTGCGCACTGGTGTATGGGTTGCCGCAGTTCTGTTTGAAATTCAGGCCGTCGTGCGATGTGTCAAGCATCCGCCTTTATCAAATCGCTGGCCTTTTCGCCGATCATGATCGCTGGGGCGTTAGTATTGCCACTGACGATCTCCGGCATGATCGAGCAATCTGCCACTCGCAGGTTAGATATGCCGTGTACCTTTAGTTTTGCGTCGACAACGGACATCTTACTGCTTCCCATCGCGCAAGTACCGGTTGGGTGATAGATTGATGTGGAGTTGGATCTGGCCCAATCCAGCGTGCCTTCATAATCGTCGTGGCTCAGCTCAGCTGTCGGTCGAAATTCCTCTGAAATCTTTGAGGCCAGAGGGTTCTGTTCAGCAATTTTGCGCGCGATGTTCACACCGTCGACGATGGTTCGGCAATCCGTTTCCGTGGAAAGGTAGTTCGGGATGATTTTGATATATTTGGACGGATCCGGACCATTCAGGCGCAATTCGCCTCGGCTTTCCGGGCGCAGCTGACAGACCGACATCGTAAAGGCCGAGAAGGGATGTACACCTTCACCGGGGCTGTCGGCAGACCAGGGTTGGACGTGGAACTGAATGTCGGGCGTCTCTACATCCGGGCGGGTTTTCATGAATCCGGTGGCTAGGCTGGCGGCCATCGTCATAGGACCTGCACGAAACAACGCGTATTTTAGGGCGATGCGCGCCTGATTGAAATAGCTGCGCACTTCATCATTCAGCGTCGGCTCATTGCATTTGAACACCAGCCGCGCCTGCAAGTGGTCCTGCAAACCCTTCCCAACTCCGGGCAGGGCATGTTGGGGTTCGATGCCATTTTCCTTTAGATGATCCGGGTCACCGATTCCCGACAGCATCAGGATTTGGGGCGAGTTGATCGCCCCGCCTGAAAGGATGATCTCTCGTCGAACTTTCAGGGTTTGTTCGGCCCCGGTGCGATCCCGGTAAACCAGACCAGTTGCTTTTTTCCCGTCCAGAACCACGCGTGTCACCAGTGCGTTGGTGATGATGTTCAGGTTGTGACGTCCCCGGATGGGCTTGAGATAAGCCACGGCAGCGCTGCACCGGCGACCATTGCGGGTGGTTAGTTGGAAGTAACCCACGCCCTCTTGTTCGGCGCCGTTGTAATCTGGGTTGAATGGATAACCGGCGGTCTGCGCTGCGGCCACCCAGGCATCGCAGATAGGTCGTTGAATGCGCATATTGGACACAGACAAAGGCCCGCCGACCCCGTGATATTCGTCTTCGCCCCGCTCCTGATCTTCACAGCGCTTAAACAGGGGAAGGACATCATCCCAGCCCCAACCTTCATTCCCCATTTGCCGCCAGCGGTCATAATCCTCTTTCTGACCGCGCACATACAACAACCCGTTCAGCGAGGATGAGCCGCCCAGGACCTTGCCCCGTGGCCAGTCGATTGACCGCCCGTTCAACCCCGGATCGGGCTCGGTGCGATAGCACCAATCAACAGAAGGGTTATGCATGGTTTTGAAATAGCCGACCGGGATATGAATCCAGGGGTTTGTGTCACGGCCACCCGCTTCAAGCAAAGCAACGGTTGTATTGGGATCGGTGCTCAGCCGGTTGGCAATGACACAGCCCGAAGATCCCGCGCCAACAACTGCATAATCCACCTCCATGATCGCCTCCTTCCAACGTCGTTGAAAAAAACTCTATGCAGGATGCAAGAATTATACTAGCATTTTTTGATACAAAACGTCTCAATAATTGCGATCAGGGAGGTAAGCAATGGAGATCGGTAAGAAACTAAGTGGCATTTCCCGGCGGGATTTTTTTCGTGTGGCAGGGCGCTATGGCATGAGTTCGACTCTGCTGGCCGCAGGTGGCTTCGGTGGCGCGATGAGTCTGGCGAATCTGGCGCAGGCAGCCGAATCAACCTACGAAAAGCGCTTTTCGAAAGAACCGAAGCACACGCTGAAATTTGGCGCATCGGGGTTCAACACCCGCAATCTTCTGATCGAACGCGCGGGCGCGATCGAATTTGCGCGGGACTTGGAAGAACGCACGGACGGTGAGATTCGGATCGAATTCATTGGCGACAACCAGATCTGCGGCCAGTTGAGCTGTGTTGAAAAAACCCAGCAGGGGATTGTCGATATTTATGCGGCCTCAACGCAGAACTCGGCCGGTGGCGCGCCTTATCTGAACGTGCTGGACTATGCCTATATGTTCCCCAGCCGTGCGGCGCAGTATCACTTCTTCTATAGCCCCGCGAGCCAGCGTATCCTGCGCGAACCGCTGGAGAAACGGCACGGGCTGAAGTTCCTGTTTACCCATTGTGAGTTGCGCGGTTTGCAAATGGGATCGACTTTTGCGGACAAACCAACTGTCACCAAGCTGGAAGAATTGTTCGGTACCAAGAACCGTGTGACGGGTACGCAGTTGGGCAGAATTGCAATGCAGCTGTTGAACTTGAACCCGGTGCCGGTGGCTTGGGAAGAAACGCTGGATGCGCTCAAGACTGGTCTGATCGACGGGGCGGAAACCTGGGCGTCGGCCGTGGCTTACGCCAATATGGCACCTGTGGTTTCGCAGTCGGTCAACCTGAAATTCTTCTGTGGCACTGAACACACATCCATGTCGGCCAAGGTCTTTGACGGTCTGGGCGGAGAGTTGCAGGATGCTGTGATGGAATCCTCATATTTCACGCAAGCCTTGATCCAAGGCGCGAACGAGGCGGCGCTGCTGAACACTGTGGGCTTCTCGGACCCGCAATTGCCCAACACGATCTTTGCCGAAAACGGAGTGCGTCCGGCTTTCCTGGCGGACGATCAGATCAAATTAGCGGAAGAAATGTGCGCCCCGAACTACAACCCTGAACCTTGGGCGCAGTGGCGCGAACGCCTTAACAAATGGGCCGGCGGCATCGATACCTATCAGGAAATCTACGACATCGCGCGTGAGATCCCAGCGGACACGCTGCCCGAGAATGTCGAGCCGCGCCGTTGGTGGATGGGCCAGGCCTGATAAACTCACAGACCTGGCCTGGTACCGGGCCAGGTCAACCAATTACCGACTGGGAGGACGGGGTTCATGTCGTTTTGGGCAGACACAGGTGCGATCTTCAGCGCCTTTCTCAGCCAGGATTCGTTCGAGATTCAATCCGCGTTGGAATCCGATGCCACGTGGGTTTGGGGCGCGATTGTGTCGGCCCTCGGCGGGTTCGTGATCATGCTGATCTATCGGGCGGTGCCCTTCGTCGAACGGCATCTGGAACGCTCGGTGATGGTGTATTCCTACCTCGCGATTGCTTTGATTATCTTTTGGGGCGTGATCGACCGATTTGTGTTCAACGACCAAGAGCCGTGGTCAACCACCATTCCGCCTCTTCTGTTCATGGTCATGGCGTGGTTCGGAGCGTCCTACAACGTACGCCTGCGCACACATCTGAGTTTCAGCGAGTTTCGCACGGCCATGCCGCGCGGCGGGCAATTGGCTTGTCTTATCCTTGACGCGGTTCTGTGGTTCATCTTTGCGGTGATCGTCATTGTGACCACGACCCGGTTGGTGGCGCTGTCGGCGTCTAACTTTCAGATCGTTCTGGGCACCGACAATATCATGCAGTGGTGGTTCCTTCTGGCTGCGCCTCTATCCTTCTTTCTGATGGTCGGACGGGTATTTCAGAACCTTGCCGATGATTTGCACAACTGGAAAACAGGCGAGCCGCTGATCAAGCAGGCCGTGATCGGAGCAGACTAATGACAGACGGAACCATGGTCACACTGATCTCGCTTGGGGTCACTTTTCTATTCATGTTGGGCGTACCCGTCCTGCTGGTCATCGGCTATTGGGTCATCGGTTGTTCCTTTGTCCTTGGCCTGACGCTGGACAACATGGGGGCCGAACTTTTGAACGTGTTCAACAAAGGGTTCGCCCTGCTGGCGATGCCGCTTTTCATCCTGACCGGAGACCTGATCAACAAATCAGGCATCGCGAGACGGCTCAGCGATTTTGCGTATGCCTGTCTGGGTTGGATACGCGGCGGGCTGGCGATGGCGTCGCTGGGCGCTTGCGGATTGTTCGCCGCAATCTCGGGGTCGAACTCGGCGACAACCGCGACCATCGGTTCGATGCTGCACCCTGAGATGGTCAAAGGCGGCTACGACGAGCGGTTCAGCGCTGCGACCGCAGCGGCGGGCGGCACAGTGGGGATCATAATTCCTCCGTCGATTATTTTCATCGTCTACGGCTTCCTGATGAACCTGCCGATTTCCGAACTGTTCGTAGCAGGTATCCTTCCGGGCGCGCTGATGGTGTTTGGCATGCAATTTGCGTGCTGGATCATCTGCCGTATGAACGGATGGGGTCATCTGATTCCGCTGCAACTGAATCGGGTGCTAAAAACCGCGTTCGGAGCGTGGTTGGGTTTCTTCGCCATCGGACTGGTGCTTTGGGGCATCTATACAGGCAAGTTTTCTCCGACCGAGGCGGCGGGCGTGACGGTCGGCTTCTGCGTGATCGCAGGTTTGGTCAGCTATCCGATCAACCGGATCATGGGCGCAAGGAACGACATTTCACCCACCGAGAAGACCTTTGCCGAGATGTTCGTGGTCGAAGGCTTCACAATCCCTGAAATCCCGTCAATCGTGATCCGCTCGGCACAGATCACCGGCATCCTCGCGCCGCTGATTGCAATTTCTGTGGTGATGCAGCAAATCCTGTCGCTGCTTGGGGCGCAAGAAACCATTGGGAACTTTGTGACCTCGATGGGCGGTTACCACGCGGTTCTGTTTACCTCGATGGTTATCGTCTTCTTCTCAGGCATGGTGCTGGAAAGCCTTCCGGTCACGATCATTCTGGCCCCGATCCTGGCGCCGATTGCGGCCTCGGTCGGGATCGATCCGATCCATTTCTCGGTAATCTTCCTTGTGGGCGCATCCATCGGGTTCATCACACCGCCATACGGGTTGAACCTCTATGTGGCGTCAGGTGTGACCGGCGTGCCCTATTTCCGGCTGCTACGCTATACGGTGCCTTATCTGGTGGCCCTGTTGTCTGTCTGGATTTTAGTATCGCTGGTACCCGATCTGGCCTTGATCCTGCTGCCAAATAACTAGACTGTCACGTTATGGTTGAGACGGATACACAGGACAAGGAAACTCAGATTCCGACCAATTTGCGCCTCCTTCTCATCCTTGAGGAGGTGGCGCGAAGAGGAATTGCCGTCAAACCATCAGACCTTGTCGAAACACTGGGTTTGGCCAAACCAACCGTTCACCGCCTGCTGCAGACCGCAGAATCCGAAGGTTTCCTGCAGCGCGACCTTGATGGGCGCTCGTATGGCCCTGGGCATCGGCTACGGCTGCTTTCGGTTAATACGATGTCTTCCGAGCACCTGCGTACGGCGCGTTTGGCAATCTTGCGCAGCGTAGCAGAAGAGGTTGGTGAAACTTGCAATCTCGCCGTCCCGGACCGAGAGGGAATGATCTATCTGGACCGGGTGGAAACGAAGTGGCCGCTGCGAATTCAACTGCCGGTGGGTACACAGGTACCTTTTCATTGTACCGCCAGTGGTAAGATGTATCTCTCGACACTGCGGCAAAAAACGCTGGATGGATTTCTTGCAGCGGGTAACCTGAAACCGCAGACTGAACGATCTCTGACTGATCCCAAGGTATTGCGGGTGGAAATCCAAAACATCGCCAAGAACCGGTTTTCCACCGACGATGAGGAATTCATGGCTGGAATGACGGCCCTTGCTGTGCCCGTTTTGGATGGGCAGGGCAGGTTGGTGGCCACGCTGTCGGTGCACGCCCCGACACAACGTCACGACGTCAAAAGCCTAATGTCGTTTCTGGGAATACTGCAAAAAGCGGCGGACGAACTTTCGTCTCTTTTGAACGAGTGAATTGCGTCTGAGGTTGCCGTCAAACGTGAGCTTTTCCCACCAGCTGCTACGTCAATCATCGACTGGTTTTGGCGAGTTCTGGACCAAAGCTGACGAGAGCGTGATCAAGGTTCGGTATGGGCGTTTGCTAAACTTTGCAAAGTCGAAATTCTGTGCAGCGAGGCCTTAGGTGGGTAACGCAGCATTCGACACATTGAGCGCTTTTTGTGCCGTAGTCGCAGCGAGAGGTATGACCGAAAGTCAGATCGAGAGATACCGCAGGGATGGGTTCATTGTCCTCGAGCGAAGGGTCTCAGACGCAATCATCAGTTCCATTCATACCGAGACCGACTGTTTCACGAACATGGCCCGCGGGATGACGGCCTCGGATGAGCGGCTGGATCTGGAAGACTGCCATACGCCACAAAGCCCGCGCATCCGCCGGGTGAAACTGCCCCATACTCAGTCGAA
The DNA here is from genome assembly GCF_056538705.1 of Ruegeria sp. BF12. Lineage (NCBI taxonomy): Bacteria > Pseudomonadati > Pseudomonadota > Alphaproteobacteria > Rhodobacterales > Roseobacteraceae > Ruegeria > Ruegeria sp. BF12. Next base: position 15,875 of record NZ_JBQFTP010000003.1, read on the forward strand.
GGTGATCGACGATCTGATGCGCTCGGACCATATTCTGGCGCCGGTTCGGGATTTGATCGGTCCGGACTTGCGGCTGCGGACGACCAAGCTGAACATGAAGTCTGCAGGTTTCGGTGCGGCGGATGAATGACATCAGGACTGGACGTTTTACCCCTACACCGATGACGACGTTCTGGCCGTCGGCATCATGATCGACGATATGCAGGACGGATACGGCCCGCTGCGGGTGTTCCCCGGTTCCCACAGAGGGCCGGTCTATTCACACCATCACTAAGGGGTCTTTGCTGGTAGAATGGATCTGGAAGCTTTTGGGCTGGACAGCGGCAACTCGGTGCAGCTGATGGGCCCCGCCGGTTCGATCTCAATCCATAACGCACGCATCATTTATAGCTTGGATCTTAACACCTCACCCAAGGATTGGCGGGTGATCTTTTATGAGACGATGGCGGCGGATGCTTTTCCGATTGTAGGCGGTTGCGGAACTTGGGAAGGAATTGAAGAGTTTGACCAGCGTTTGCTGTGCGGTCAGTCGACGCTGGAGCCGCGCATGGAATCCAGTTCACTGAGCGTAGCAGCGCCGGATGCTCCTACCCAAGGCTCGATCTATGAAGTCCAAAAGGCCATGGGAAAACGCGCTTTCACCATTGCTAATAGAAAAATGAAAATGTCCAACCGGCAACGCTTCTTTGCCTGTTTGGTACGTTGAAACGTGAATTCGCTCGCTGATCTTATCTATTGCGGATGGATGCACTTCTCACGTTGGCCGCGTGAGCAAGAGCCGAATAATTTTGAAGTATCCCGAAGCGGTAGGGCCTGAAGATCGTTGCAACTCCCGCCTGATACGCAAGTTGGGTGTGCAACAGTTTTTTGGTTAAACTCAAATCAATTCACTAAATGCTATTTATATATGAATTGCTTGGTATGGTGGCCTTATGAACTCACTAACCAGAATTACGCGAGGTGTAGGCGTCGCCTTTAAAGATGGCAGGGTGAAGGGCCTTCTTGCCTTCACAGCTGGTATGATCCTATGGGCGTCGGCGTTTTACCATTATGTCGAAGGGTGGAGTTGGCTCGATTCCATCTACTTTTCTGTCGTGACAATTTCGACTGTGGGGTTTGGCGACTTTTCTCCTGAAACCGCGGCAGGGAAGATCTTTACGATGTTTTACATCATCGTGGGCCTTGGCATCTTTGTGACTGCGGCTACCACGGTGGCGGATACAATTTTGTCTCAGGATGACAAAAAAGAGGACAATTAGGTTTTGCCCCTTTGAGCCAATGCGAGTTCATACGCAGGCATTAGTTTGACCAAACAGCGCTGTCCCAAACAGGTTTTACTGTGGTTTATAAGCAGCGGTAGGATCCTCAAAAGTTTAAACAATATACATATTACTTTTTTTGAGTGTATCGTTCAGCAAACTGATAACGGAGGGATGGTATGGAAAAGACCCAGGACGCGAAGATTGTCGATCTCGCGATAAGATTGCTGTTTCTTGGACTATTCCTCTACAGCGCTTTGGTAATGGTCGCTCCACTGGCAAGCGTGGTTATTTGGGCGACGATCCTGTGCGTCGCGCTCTATCCGGTTTTCGATTGGCTGCAATCTAAGTTGGGTGGACGGAAGAAACTTGCCACGACAATCTTAGTTTTGTTGGGCCTTGTTTTGACCTTGGGGCCGGTCGCAACGGCAGTATCCGGAGCTGCCGAACTTGGATCTGAATTTGCGGAACAAGCGGATAAGGGCGAGCTAAAAATCCCACCAGCACCCGAGGGCCTCAGTGAACTGCCGCTGGTCGGAAACAAGTTTGCCGAAGTCTGGGGCTTGTTTGAACGAAACTTGGATGGCGCACTCGCCAAATATGGCGCGCAGATTCTGGAGATCACCAAGTCACTGTTCGGAAGGGTGTTGAGCATCGGACTTGGGCTTTTAGCGCTGGCTCTGTCCGTGTTGATCATGGGCGCCTTGTTCAGCCCCGGGCCAAGTTTGGTGCAAGGCCTTCAGCGCTTTGCCAACCGAGTCTTTGCACCCCGTGGCGGCGAGTTCGTGACCCTGGCCGGCGCTACGATCCGCAATGTGACGAAGGGTGTGATCGGCGTGGCTGCCATTCAGGCGGTTGTCGTTTGGATATTGTTGGCGCTGTTCGGAATTGGCTCGGCCGCCACACTAGCGTTTATTTGCCTGATCCTCTCGATTATCCAAATCGGGCCCGGCTTGGTTCTTTTGCCGGTAATCATCTATGCCTGGAGCACGATGTCCGGTGGAACCGCGTTGATCTTCACCATACTGGCTATACCTGTCGCGATAATGGACAGTTTCCTAAGGCCTGTATTCATCTCGAAAGGGCTTGAGACCCCGATGCTGGTCATTCTGATCGGTGTTCTTGGTGGCATGATGGCGTACGGATTGATCGGCATCTTTATGGGTCCCGTCCTGTTCGCTGTCTTTTACGAGCTGTTCAAAGTTTGGATTGACGCGCCGGCAGAATCCGAAAGCGCCGCTGAAGGAACGGCGAAATGAGAAAGACCATATGGACCACTCTGGCCGTCATTCTTGTCTTTCTGGTCTGGTACCTTGTCGCTGACCGAAAAACGCCGTTTACCGGGAACGCCCGCGTAAAAGCTATCGCTACCCAGATCGTTCCACAGGTCACCGGAACAGTGACCGAGGTTCTTGTTGAAAACGGTCAAGTTGTCTCGGCCGGTGATGTTCTGGTTCGGATCGATTCCAGACCCTACGAAATTGAACGCGACAAGGCGGAAGCTGATCTTGAAGCAGCCACGCAGGAGGTGGGCGCGTCCTCGGCTGAGGTGAGGGCCGCACAAGCCAAACTGGCACGGGCCCAGAGTGATCTGGACACGATGCGCATTCAGACCGAGCGTGTTTTTACACTGGAAAAAAAGGGATTGATCGCTGTCTCAAAGGCCGATGATGCCCGAGGTCAATTGGCAGAGTCTGAGGCAAATTATGAAAACGCCAAGGCGGATCTGGAAAAAGCAAAGCAACGGCTGGGAGACGACGGGATTGAAAATCCGAAAATCCAACGCGCCCTGGCTGCCTTGGCGGATGCAGAGCTAAATCTTGAATGGACCGAACTGCGTGCTCCGGCAACGGGCGTCATTTCCAATCTGTTGATCGCTCCCGGAACTTATGCGCGATCCGGTCAGGATCTTTTGACGTTTCTGGATGCAACCGACGTATGGATCGAAGCGTATTTCACCGAAAACAACCTCGGCAGGGCTGTGGTGGGATCTCCTGTCGATGTCGTGCTGGATATGCATCCGGGCCAGATTGTTCCGGGCGTGATCGAAAGCTTCAGCTCGGCTGTATCCCTGAGTGGCGGAGATGAACCAGGCCAACTGGCGAGCCCGCCAAGCACCAAAGGGTTTCTGCGCGAACCAGAACGGTTCCCAGTTCGGATCGTGCTACCGGGATATGAGGCCGGAAGCGCCGAAGACGATCTGCGCTTCCAACTCAACGGGCAGGCCGATGTGATCATGTACCTGAGCGACAATTCCCTGTTGAACGTGGTTGGTCGAACCTATATCCGTTTGGTCTCAATACTGTCTTATGCCTATTGAGGATCGAAAATCCGTTCTTCGGCTCGCGCTGGGTGTAACCGGCGTTTTCGCCTTGGGTTTGTTTCTGGGGTGGCCATTGGCGGTTGTGGGGGCAGTTTTCACCGCTTTGTTCCTACAGGCCCCAGCCGCGCTGCCTTTGGCGGCATTCGCCAAGCTGTTTGTTTTCTCAATAGGATTGATGTCCATCTCATTCCTGTTGTCTTCAGTCTTCGCGCCCTACCCCGTGGTATTCCTTATTCTGGTGGCCATCGGGATCATCCTGTCCTTCATGTGGTCAGTTTCAGGGGCCGGTGTTTTACCCGGTGTCATAGCGCTTATGGGGGCGTTGATGATCCCGAACCTTGTTTTGCAATCGCAGGATCTGGCGTTGGTGCTCGTGTTTTGGATACCGATGAACCTACTCTTTGCCGGTTTCGTCGCGACGCTGATGTTTGTGCTGATACCAGCGGAACCTCAGACAACCGCTCAGAAGAAAGCTGACGCGCCACCAGACTTTGACCGCTACCGGCGGATCGTCAGAATGTCGCTAGTGACGGTTCCATTTGCCATGGCGTTTTTTTTGTCCGGCGCCTCAGCTTTGTTGGTTCTGTTCTTTGTTGCCCTTCTGAGCCAACAACTGGCGGCAATGCCGTCAATGGGCAAAGCCGTCGCCAAAGCCATGCTTACGGCAAACCTGCTTGGGGCAGCGGTGTCGATCATTTGCTATGAGGTAAACGTAATCGCACCGACTATTGTGACACCTGTTTTATTGTGTTTGGGCTTCTGCTTCGCACTCGGAGCGCTTGGAAAATCTCAGGTCCCGCTAGCAGCAGCAGCCGGTTCAGCATTGACAACGGTTCTGATCGTTTACGGAGGGTCGATTGCGCCCTTTTCGGACGAGGCTGACGTCAAAAGTATCACTCGCGTATTGCAAGTCGCCGGGGCCGCCTTCTTCGTGATTGTCGCTTACGTCATAGTAGACGAGTTCTGGCCGGAAAGGAAAAAGCAGGTTTCTTGAAGTGCCTGAAGTAAAGTGCCTGGTTGTCCATACCAGCAACAAATAAGCGGCATGTTTGCGCTTAGAAATCGTTGCTGCAATCCAAGCAAGCATCGACGATTGAGGCTACCGCCCCTCGGGGTATCACGATGCTGTTCGGACCGGCCGTCGGAGGTATCTTTGCCGAGTTTGGTATGTGGCGCATGGGATTTGGAGTCATGTTGCCTATCACTGTTTTGTTTGTTGCGTTGACCTTGAAGTTGCTGCCCCGCAGCGAACAAGACCACAAATCGACCGCACCCATTGCTTTCGGGCAGTTGGCGTTACTTGCCGGGTCGGTATTGGCGGTTTCCCTTGGCAGTATCGCCCCGTCTGTTGCGTTGGCAGCTGCTGCAGTACTTGCGTCTGTTTTTCTGCTTCTGACGCTGATGCGTCGTGAACAGACTGAGGCGGTGCGGTTGTTTCCCCGCGGAGCTACCGTTCCCGGGTCGCCGCTGTTTCTGGCCATATCGGTCATGGCGCTTTTGATATTCTGTATCAATGCCGAGTTCTTCATGCCGTTTTATCTGCAAAGACTGCATGAGCTCAGCCCGTTAATGGCAGGCTACGTGGCGGCGTTGGTCTCGATTGGATGGGCGGTGTCCGAAGTTTACTCCGCACGCTTTACAGGTCGACAGATGCACAAAGCGGTTCTGGCAGGGCCAAAGGTGATTTGAGGACCAGTGTGGAAACCCTGAGCATACCTTCCCAAGAGCTTGAGGCGCGTCCCGGCGGCATGATGGTCCACACCACAGAGACATCTGTATGACAGATTGCAACCCATGACCGCGATGGGAAAGGTATGCCGCCTGCCGGTTCGGCCCATGGCCATACGGGCAAAGGGCCAGCCGGAAAAACGAACCTGTGTCAAATGATCCGAAACACCTATGATGTTGAATGCCGCCTCCCGCCTCATGGGCAAGCGGATATCGCACTCGATGAGCGATGGCACCCTGACGGTTCGGGGTACGGTATTGCGGGCTGCAAGTGTCACGACTTACGGCGACCAAACCTCTGAGTTTTTCGGTTGCCCTGCCAAAGTAACAAGCTGCAGCGCGTTCAACCATACTGCTCGGCAGGAATCGCATGGCCCGCGCTTTCATTCATATTGTTTTTAAGTTGGGCGCAAGCAAGGCCGGGGTTTGAATTGTCGGAATGAACCGCCGGAATTTTGAACCCAACCGATCGACGTTAACTCCCTTTTGCAAGACTCGTGCCTGCCCGAAACTGAGTCGGTGTCATGCCCGTCTGACCTCGAAAAAACCGGGTGAAGTGGGACTTGTCTGAGTATCCCAGCAGAAGGCCGATTTCGGCGACGGTTTTTCGGTTCTGTTTCAGGTGTTCTTTGGCCACATCTATCTTCAGGCGTTTGATTTCACGGGGCAGTGTCGTGCCTTGTTGCTGCAGCACTTTCAAAAACCGATCCGTCTGTATGCCCAGCAGGCCGGAAACGATATGTGGCCCCAGATCCGCTTCATCCAGTTTGTCGCGCAGTACGGATCGTATGGCCGCGACTACAGTGATCTCTTCTTCGGGTTGGGCGGTGGTCGGGGGATTGGCTGTCACCCCGGGCGCCTGAGCCTTGAACAACCAGTCCACAGGAAAGCTGATCTGCATTCCGGGTGAGGTCCCGAGGCTAACCTCAATCCCTTTGTATCCAACAGGAACGCCGTTGATATAGCGGCTTTCCCATCGCACGACCGACGGGTCCCAGGCCTGTCCTACAACGGTTTGCAGCAACCTCACGTAAATCGCGGCCCCAAATCCAGTAACCTGCACAGGTGGCACGGCCGGTTCCTGCTGTCGTTCAATCTGGTAGGTCGCTTTGTCCGCGTCGACGATCAGCCGGTGCCGAACCGAGCTGGATTCTTGCGGGACAATTTGCACAAAGCGGGCAAAGAACTCAAAGAGCGACTTTGAGGACTGCCGGGCCTGAGCAAATGGCGGCCATGCCTGCAGATCGAATGTCTCTCCGACATGAAGGCCAAGGAAGCGGTCACTGGCCAGATCCGAAAAGGCGTTAATAAGCCCGAAGACCAGTTCGGAATGCACGTAAACGGATGGGTCGGACAAAAGCTCGGCGTGAAGACCGACTTGATCCAAAGCTGGTCGTGGGTCAATTTGGCGCTCGGTGAGGTATCGCAAAAACGGTGCCGCCAGGGCGAGCCGAATGAACCCTTCGCTTTGGCCTTGCTGGATCGTGTTGAGGGGCACGGGTAAATACCTCCGGTTCAGGCAATCTGTCTGGTGATGTTGCCACTTTTTGCTCCACATTCGAACATCCGAATAAAAATGTGGCAACCCGGTTGAGGGATTTCGAACTAGAATTACAACATCTGAATTTAATGAGGTTACCCATGACCGGATTTCGCAATGCTCGGCTTTCGGCCGCCTTCTTCGCAGTAGCGTATTGTTTTGGCTCGCCTGTGCTAGCACAGGATGCGGAGCCGCCTCAAACCTTGTTTACCAATGTGCATGTGTTTGACGGAGTGAATGAGCAGCGCATTGAAAATGCAAATGTGCTGGTCGAAGGCAACCTGATCAAGGCAGTTTCAACGGAAGCCATTGATGCGCCGGAAGCCACGATAATTGACGGCGGGGGGCGCACGCTGTCACCGGGCTTTATCGAGCTTCACGCGCACCTGATGCTGATGGGGCCGTCTCTTCCAGCCATGGAAGCCAACACGACCTGGGAAGATTTTGCGATCCATGGCGCACGGATGGCTGAGATGTATCTTATGCAGGGTTTCACCACGGTGCGGGACGCGGGTGGCGCAAACGGCGGACTGCGTAGAGCGATTGATGCGGGTCAAATTGCCGGACCTCGGCACTATGCTTCCGGAGCGTTTCTTGGAACCCGAGGCGGTCATGCAGACTTTGCCAATTTCACCGCGCCGCCGGGTTCCGAAACGAATATGGGTCGTCTGAATCTGGCTCAGGAAGTGGACAGTGTCGCCGACGTTCAGAAATTCGGCCGAAACAACTTTCGGATGGGCGCTACTCAACTGAAATACATGCAGTCCGGTGGTGTTGTCTCGGCATTTGACCCGTGGCAGTTGCTGGCTGGATCCCCGGAAGAAATTGAAGCTGCGGTGCAGGTCGCCAACGAATACGGTAGTTATGTGATGGCACATTCCTATCGCAAAGAAGCGATCCTGAATGCGTTGGAGGCCGGTGTGATGTCGATTGAGCACGGGTTCTCGTTTGACTGCGAAATCGCCGAGGTGATGAAAGAAAAGGGGGCGTATATAACGACGAACCTAACGGCTTTCGACCCGGGCTTGCTTGAAATCCCTGCCGTAGCAAATGTGCCGGCTAGCCTGGCCAAGGCAAAGTCGGCCTCGGCCACTTTTGCGGGTTATATCGACAACATGAAGGAATGCCCGGTCAAGCGCGGGTTCCAGACAGACTGTGTTGGATCGGTCGAAGCCTGCAACATACAGATCGCTTATGAAAAGCACCTCAATAATGAGTTCTTTGGACCCTACACGTCCATGGTGACCCTGACCTCGGTGGGTGGTGAGGTCGTCGCGCTTTCCGGTGATTTCATGAACCCCTACACCGCAGGCAAGCTCGGCGTGATCGAAGAAGGGGCATATGCAGATATCCTGCTGATCGATGGCAACCCGCTCGAGGATTTCTCGGTCGTGGGTACTGGAGATCAGTGGTTTGGCGCAGACCCAAGGCCCGATAGTCCCGAAACTATTCGACTGATCATGAAAGACGGTGTGATATACAAAAATACGCTGAACTAAATTAAGGTGGCTATACCGCATCGGGCAATGCGACGGAGGGCGCGGATGAGAACCATGTACGGGATTGTCGCTGTTATTGCGCTGGCTTTGGCCGGGTCTTCTGTGGATGCGGCCCCCGGCATGGCTGTTGACTGGTCCGATCTGCCGGACCCTTCTGTTCAGATTTTTGAAGATCCCTATCGCGATCTTAGCCCCGAACAGTTTGATGATGTGCTTTTTGTCGTGCGATTGCGTGGAAGGTTGCAACAGGACGGCGGCAACGCTGAAGAACGTCAGAAATGGCAGGAACTTCTGACCGAGACTGAAGACGCCCTGGCCGCAGGCGGTATCGATATCGACTGGCTGCTTGACCAGCGGCAAGTTGTGACCGAACGACGGAAGAAAGCTGGCACAGCCGGCAATCCGCAGTTCGACGGTCAGACAGTGACGTTGGCCGGTTTTGCTATCCCGGCTCCGGCAGATGCGGATGGTCGTCCTGTCGCTTATCTGGTGCCGGAAAGGGGGATGTGCAGCCACCTGCCTCCGCCCCCGCCAAATCAGATGATCCGGGTGCGGCTGAATGGTGACTGGGTGCCCAGCTATTTCCACGAGCCCGTGCGCCTGACCGGGAAACTGACCATTGATCCGTCGGATCAAAGAATGATGGTCGTTGATGGCCTGATGCCCATGCGCGCAACATTCACGCTGGACACCGACAGTGTCGAGACATTGGAAACTCGGGAAGACCGGTTGGAATGGACGCAGAGCGTGGCTGACCGCATTCGTGCCGCGGGCCACCGCAAGACGGGTGGAGCCAAGGCGTCAGAATGATACGTCTACTGATTGCTGTTCTTGTGCTGGCCTGTGCAGACATTGCGTCGGCGCAAGGCCTGTCCGGGCCTTCATCTGTTCAGGCTGAACTCGAACCCGGAGATGGCCTGACCGACCCGCAGTACCGCTCGGACTTCCCGCGCAACATCGCCCCCCGATGGTTTGCCTGGAAGGACCGATTGGCCGAAGACGGGTTTCGGTTCAATTTCGATTATCTGGCACTTGGCCAATCCACAAATGCCGATCTGGGACCCGGCGAAGCTGCCAGTGGGATCGCCCGTTTCTATGGCAACTGGCAGGCGACTGAACGCGGCTCTCTGACTTTCAAAGTTGAGCATCGTCACAGCTATACGGATGTCGCCCCTCAATTCCTTGGTCTCGATAGCGGTGCGCTGTCCATCACGGGAACGGCTTTCAACGACAGCGGCTTGCTGCTGACCAACCTGTTCTGGACGCAAAGGGCAGATGATGGCGCGTGGACTTTGCAAATTGGCCAGATCGACGTCACCGATTTCGTCGATGTGTATGGTCTGGTCAGCCCGTATAGCGGCTTCCAGAACCTTTCTTTCAATACTAACCCGACGATCAATGCGCCAAACCCGGGACTAGGGATTGCCGGAGGGCTTAAGCTAAGCAGCAACTTGTATGCTGTGGCCAGCTTGGCCGATGCAAACGCGGACCCAGCGGACCCGAATTTTGACGTGTTCAGCGATGGCAATCTGTTCAAATCGTTGGAGCTTGGGTACACATCCAGCTTTGACCGCATCTATTTTGACAACGTTCACCTTACTCTCTGGCACGCAGATGCGGCCGATGATGGCAGCCGCGCCGAGGACTACGGAGCGGCCTTTTCCGCCGCCTGGTTTGTGAACAACACATGGATGCCGTTCTTTCGAGCCGGAGCCGCGAAGGGAACAGCTGCGCTTTACGACCGGTCCGTCTCGGCCGGTATCGGCTATTATGGGCGTAACACGGACCTTGCCGGATTGGGTCTGAACTGGTCCGAAGCGCGTGGCATCAACGGTGATCAGTTCACTTTGGAAGCCTTCTATCGGTTCTCGATTTCACCGGGCCTTCAGATCACGCCGTCTGTGCAGTTCATTGAGAACCCATTGTTGAACCCGATGCAATCCAGCGTCACTTTAGTCGGCCTGCGAACGCGGATCGTGTTTTGATGCTGCGGGCGCGCGAAGGGTGCGCAAATCAGATGATCGTTGTGTTCGCTTGTTCGCGGGACGCGCTGGGCTGCGGTGCCATTTGACTAGTGAGCTGGTTCAAACAGGCAAACAGGAAGTATCGCATTGACGCTTTACGGAGGGGCGGCTTTTGACTAGGTGTCCGTGCATACGGTGCCGCTCCAGTTTTTGCCCAAATTGACGTCGGGCGAAATTCACGGTTAACCATTTGCCGGCAATCATATTTTGAGAGCGGCAAGCCAGAAATTTACAAAAAACTTGAATATTTGTTCATTTGTTTACACAACATTCTTTCATTTTTAACAGGTTATTGAGAATTTTTCAGAACCCCCTCCATACTCAAGATGCGCAGAACTGCGTTTTTTTCGTCCAGCGGAAGAGGAGCCAATGGACGAGAATTGGGAAATGGGAGGAATTAATGACTAATAAATCTGTCACACGCCGCGGCGTGTTGAAGTCTGGTGCCGTCGCGGGCACGGGTCTGGCCCTGCCAACGATCTTTACGGCTTCGTCGGCCGCCGCGTTCACCAATGAACCCACCGGGTCCTCGGTTGTATTGGGCTTCAACGTCCCGCAGACCGGACCGTATGCCGAAGAAGGGAATGACGAGCTTCTGGCGCAACAGCTGGCCGTCGAGCATCTGAATGGCGAAGGCGACGGTGGTTGCCTGAACACGTTCTCGTCCAAAGCGCTTCAGGGCAACGGTATCCTCGGCAAGAAGGTCGAGTTTGTTACCGGCGACACTCAGACCAAATCTGACGCGGCGCGCGCATCGGCCAAGTCGATGATCGAGAAAGACGGCGCGATCATGATCAACGGTGGTTCGTCCTCGGGCGTGGCCGTCGCGGTTCAGGGCCTGTGTCAGGAGGCGGGTGTGATTTTCATGGCCGGTCTGACCCACGCCAACGACACCACGGGCAAGGACAAGAAGGCCAATGGGTTCCGCCATTTCTTCAACGCTTACATGTCGGGTGCCGCGCTGGCGCCGGTGCTGGCAGCTGAGATGGGCAACGAGCGCCGCGCCTATCACCTGACCGCCGACTATAACTGGGGCTGGACTCAGGAAGAGTCGATCGTCGCTTCGACCGAAGCCTTGGGATGGGAAACGGTCAACACGGTCAAGACACCGCTCGCGTCAACGGACTTCTCGTCTTACATCGCGCCGGTTCTGAACTCGGGCGCGGACGTTCTGGTTCTGAACCACTATGGCGGCAACATGGTGAACTCGCTGACCAACGCGATCCAGTTCGGGCTGCTCGACAAGGTTGCCAACGGCAAGGACTTCAAGATCGTCGTGCCGCTGTATTCCGAACTGATGGCTGCAGGTGCCGGCGAGAACATCAAGGGCGTGCTGGGTTCGATGAACTGGAACTGGCAACTGCAGGATGAGGGTACCAAGGCCTTCGTGAAATCCTTTGGTGAGAAGTACGGCAAACCGCCGTCAAACTCGGCCCAGACCTGCTATGCGCAGACACTGCTCTATGCTGACGCCGTTGAGCGTGCGGGTACCTTCAACCCATGCGGTGTTGTCGAAGCTCTGGAAGATTTCGAGTTCGACGGGCTGGGCAACGGTCCGACCTGGTATCGCGGCGCGGACCACCAGTGCTTCAAAGACGTGCTGGTTGTGAGGGGCAACGAGAACCCGACCAACGAGTATGACACGCTTGAAATCGTCGAGATCACGCCGCGTGCTCAGGTCGAGTACGATCCCGAGCACCCTATGTTCGCCGGTGGCGAATTGGGCAAGTGCAATCCGGGTGCGTAAGCCCATTGGTTGACGTCTGACCGCCGGTCTCGGCGGCCAGACACCCTGTGGCCGGGGTCTCGGTCCCGGTCATATCCACACAATTCACGCTGACCAACCCTGAGGTGGGGCTAATGGACGCCATCCTACTGCAAATTCTCAACGGTCTGGACAAGGGCTCGGCCTATGCGCTGATCGCACTGGGCCTGACGCTGATCTTCGGGACGCTCGGCGTCGTGAACTTTGCCCACGGGGCATTGTTCATGATCGGTGCGTTCTGCGCCGTTACTTTGCAAAAGCTGCTGAACCTGAGTTTCGAAACTCTGGATGAAACCCAAAAGGACTTTCTGGGCAACCCGCTGAAAGTCGAAACCCCTTATGTCGAGGCCTGGTTCGGCCCCGAGGTCGGCGCAACCATCATCGACTGGTCGGTACCACTGGCCATCCTCTTCGCGATCCCGATCATGCTGTTGGTCGGCTATGTGATGGAGCGCGGGCTGATCAAGCATTTCTACAAGCGTCCCCACGCGGATCAGATCCTCGTGACGTTTGGTCTGGCCATCGTATTGCAGGAAGTGGTCAAGTACTTCTTCGGTGCAAACCCGATCCAGACGCCGCCACCGGACGCGCTGAGCGGATCTGTCGATCTGGGCACGATGATCGGCTTTGATCCCAACGCAATCATCTATCCGATCTGGCGACTGGTTTACTTCGGCTTTGCTGTGGCGATCATCGGAGCGGTGTTTTCATTCCTGCAATTCACCACATTCGGCATGGTCGTGCGTGCCGGAATGGCGGATAGGGAAACCGTCGGTCTGCTGGGCATCAATATTGACCGCCGCTTTACAATCATGTTCGGCATTGCAGCCGCAGTCGCCGGACTTGCCGGAGTGATGTACGGGCCGCTCAATCCGCCCAACTATCACATGGGGATGGACTTTCTGGTCCTCAGCTTCGTTGTGGTTGTTGTCGGCGGTATGGGCTCTTTGCCCGGAGCTGTGCTGGCCGGCTTCCTACTAGGCATTCTCGAAAGCTTTGCCTCGACGACCTGGGCTACGACAACGATCCCGGGCATCAACCAGATCATCATCTACCTAGTCGCCATCATCGTGCTGCTGACGCGTCCGCGCGGATTGATGGGACGCAAAGGCGTGATGGAGGAATAATCAATGTTGGGACTGAACAAAAAAGACACCAGCCTGCTGATCATCGTCGCGCTTCTGACTTTGCTGGCCCCCTTCATCCTGAATCCATTCCCCGAGGGCAGCGCCATGGCGCAGTTCAACGCGGGTTATCCGGATCTGATGCAACGCTTTGTGATTTTTGGCATCTTTGCCATCGGGTTTAACATACTGTTCGGTTTGACCGGATACCTGTCCTTTGGCCACGCGGCCTTTCTGGGTGTAGGTTCCTATTCCGCGGTGTGGATGTTCAAGCTGCTCAGCTACAACGTCATCCCCGCAATCGCGCTCAGCGTTGTGGTGGCGGGCCTGTTCTCACTGTTGATCGGGTTCATCAGCCTGCGGCGTTCGGGAATCTATTTCTCGATCCTGACTCTGGCCTTCGCGCAGATGAGCTTTGCACTGGCCTATTCGGTGCTGTCGAACCCCAAGTTCAACCTGACCAATGGCGAAACCGGCCTGCAGGTCTATGCCGACGATCCGCAAATTCTGCAGGGTGCGAACTCGCCAGACCTGCCGCACCTGTTTGGATTGCCCATGCGCGCGACTTACACGATGGATGTCGGCGCGTGGAGTTTTGACTTTAACGCAGGCTACTACTTGTGTGCGGTGATCATGATGGCGGTGTTCTACCTCGCCATTCGCATCTTCCGCTCGCCCTTTGGCATGATGCTGCGGGCAGTGAAGTCGAACCAGCAGCGGATGAACTATACCGGCCTGAACTCCAAGCCGTACACACTGGCGGCCTTCGTGATCTCAGGCATGTACGCAGGTCTGGCTGGAGGTCTGATGGCGGCAATGGACCCGCTGGCGGGGGCCGAACGGATGCAATGGACGGCTTCGGGTGAAGTTGTTCTGATGACCATCCTGGGCGGCACCGGCACATTGATCGGTCCGGTTCTGGGTGCCGGTTTCATCAAATATTTTGAGAACATCTTCTCGAAAATCAACGACAACGTTCTGCATAGCTGGTTTGCATTCCTGCCCGACGGGTTGGAGGACGCGGTCGTGTTCCTGATCCACCCCTTCATCGGCAAAGGTTGGCACCTGACGCTGGGCATCCTGTTCATGCTGGTCGTCATCTATCTGCCGGGTGGCCTTGTCGAAGGCGGTCAGCGGTTGCTGAACTGGTTCAAACGCAAAAAAACAGGCACCGACGACGCACCGTCGGGCAAAACAGAACCGGCGGAGTAAGGGGCACGACCATGGCAATTCTGAGAGTCAAAGACGTCAGCAAACGCTTCGGGGGCCTCAAGGCTCTGACCGATGTGAACCTGAGCGTCGAGGAAAACTCGGTTCACGCGATCATCGGGCCAAACGGGGCAGGAAAGTCGACCCTGCTGAACTGTCTGGTGGGCAAACTTATGCCAGATACCGGGTCGGTGTTGTTCGACAATAACTCGGTTTTGGGGCTTGAGCCGTATCAGATCAACCAGATGGGCATCAGCCGCGTGTTCCAGACGCCCGAGATTTTTGGCGAACTGACGGTGATGGAGAACATGTTGATTCCCATCTTCGCGATGCGGGACGGTGCGTTTCGGATGCACGCCTATGAGACCATTGCCAACGAAAAGGCCGTGGTCGAACAGGCCGAGGCGATGCTGGAAGAGATGAACATGGCTGACAAGCGCGAGATGCAGTCCGCCTCGCTGTCGCGTGGTGACAAGCGGCGGTTAGAGATCGGAATGTGCCTTAGCCAGAATCCGCGTCTGTTGCTGCTGGACGAACCCACCGCCGGGATGGCGCGAGCCGATACAAACAACACGATTGATCTGTTGAAACAGATCAAGGAAGAGCGTGACATCACCATCGCCATCATCGAGCACGACATGCATGTGGTGTTCAGCCTGGCCGAGCGGATCACCGTTCTGGCGCAGGGGACGCCGCTGGTCGAAGACACTCCGGAAAACATCCGTGGAAACCCCAAGGTCCGTGAGGCCTATCTGGGCGAGGCTGCGTAAGGAAAAGCTATGAACGAGAAACCTGACTTTTCAAAAAACGCCAACATGGCCAGCACCGCGCCCGCGTTTCTGTCAGTGTGGGATATGCATTCCTACTACGGCGAAAGCTACATCGTGCAGGGCGTCAGCTTTAACGTGCACGAAGGCGAAATTCTTGCCCTGCTAGGCCGCAACGGGGCGGGCAAAACATCGACTCTGCGGTCCATTGCCCGCGTCGCGGAGCCCGAGGTGCGCCATGGCGAGATTTGGTTGGATCACCAGCCGCTGCACAAAATGACGAGCTATGAGGCCGCTGCCGCAGGGTTGGGGCTGGTGCCCGAGGACCGGCGGATCATTCCCGGTCTGACCGTCGAGGAAAACCTGCAGCTCGCTCAGATAGCGCCGCCGGTCGGCTGGTCGCTTGAGCGGATATATGAGTTGTTCCCAAGACTGGGCGAACGCCGCAAGCAGGAGGGCGTGACGCTTTCAGGCGGCGAACAGCAGATGCTGTCGATTGCCCGTGCGCTGGCGCGGGATATCAAGGTGCTGTTGCTGGATGAACCTTATGAGGGCTTGGCGCCGGTGATTGTGGACGAGATCGAAAAGACGCTGATTCACGTCAAGCAGCAGGGCATGACAACCATTATCGTCGAGCAGAACGCCGTTCGCGCGCTTGAACTGGCCGATCGCGCGATCATCCTTGATACCGGGAGTATCGTATTCGACGGCTCGGCCAGCGAAGTGCTGGATAACGCGCAGCTGCGCGAAGAGTATCTGGCGATCTGATACCCGATCGGGAGGTCGATCGAAGGCGCAGTTCTGGAATGCAGATATGCGGGGTGGATTTTCCACCCCGTTTTTTCATCTGTAGGCTCCCGAAGTTCCTCGGCTATCCGAGCCGGTTGGCAGATTTTCCGCTGAAATTTCAAAAAAAGTAAAAAAAATGAACCCAATTTCAATTGGTTCGCTAGGTCTACGGGAAACCCCCAATTCCTAAAATCGAGGCGGTTCGTTAACTTTGAATCATCCAAGGAATTACCGCGGACAATACCACTTTTCCCCGATGAGGGGCTGGCTACTTACCCCCTCGGCCGGCCCCTCAATAACCGGCCCCCTCTTAACAGTTTGATCGTCCCGAAGGCCCTCAGGGTTCCGATACCAATCTCTGCACGGCCTGGATGACAAGTGCAGGCAGATTTCGCGTGTCATAATAGGTGAACATGCGCGGAATTTCTTTGATCGGTGTTTTTCGATAGCCCTCGGAAAACAGCAGGAAAGGAACATTTGCTCGCTGTGCTGTTTCGGCATCCACTTCGCTGTCTCCAACAAACAGGCGTGGTCCGGAAGGCGTGACCGCTTGGAAACTGGCCTCCAGATGCGCCGGGTCGGGCTTGCGTTTGGCCAGCGTATCACCGCCAATCACCGCATCGAAGTAGTGCGACAGGTCCAGCGCCTCCAAAACGTGCCGTGCCGGGGCCTCGGGTTTGTTTGTGCAAATGCCAAGAACGCAGCCCATTTCGCGCAGCTGAGTCAGCGCCTGCGGAACGCCGGGGTAGGGAATCGTTTTGTCGCTGGACGCGGCTGAGTAATGGGCCAGGGTCAGCTTGGTCAGTTCCCCGTGGCGCTCAATCGGCAGGTCATGATGACGGATCACGCGTTCGACAAGCTTTGGTAGGCCATTGCCGACAAACTGTTTGATCGTGCTTTCCGGCAAGGGGGCGATGCCGATATCCAGCAGTGTCCTGTTCGCGGCTGCAGCGATATCCGGAAGGCTGTCTACAAGGGTTCCGTCCAGATCGAACATGATGGTTGCCGTCATTGCGTTCCTCGTAGGTAGGTGATCATGAGCCAGACCTAACGCGCTTGATTTCCCGGCGCAATCACGCGGTTCGGGGGTGTTGCAGGAAGAGGGCTTGACATACCTGAGTAATTTAATCAGATTAACGCCAAGACCCCCTCAGCCAACCCAATTCGGGCTAGCCAGATCGTCGAAAACGCAAGCAGATTAAGGCCTTTCGCCCGAGAACCCACTGGAGTTGTCCTGATGAACGTGCAGAACCCGAATCCCAGCCAATCCTACGCGGTGTCCATGCTACCGTCCCACAAGGCTGAAGACCTGACCAAAGGCGGCAACCTGGCTCATATCGAATTGGGCGACCAACTCTACACCCTGCGTATCACGCGCGCAGGTAAGCTCATCCTGACGAAATGAGCACGCGACCCTCACGCGGCGGGGCGACTGTCGGGCGATTGTCCGACCTCAGCCCGATCGAAGCCGGCGCTGTGATGTACCTGCGTTTGTGGAACGAAAGCACTCAGGCCCGGTCGGACGCGGCCAGCGACTTTGAAATCGCGTTGGGCCTAGAGCAGGGATGTGCAGCGATGCTGACGCTGGATCGTCTGTGCGGGCTTTGCGCCAATCATGGCCGCCGCCCTTTGATCCGGCACGGACTGGGCTGTTCCTGCCTTGGCGCGGATGAGAATTGCTTTGCGCAAATGATCGCTGCAGCCTCAGAAGGCGCGCGCGAAGACGCCATGATGATGGCATCGCTGATCGTGCGGCCTGATTACGCCCCCGCTCTGGCGTCGTTGTCAGAAGAGCTTGGCATGGTGTTGCGCCGCATGACCGCTTCGGTGCCTTTGCCAACGACCGGGCATCAATCCCCCTCTGCCGTGCTGCACTAGGCAGCCAGCAGGCTTCAAAACCCCGGTTCCTTCGAACCGGGGTTTTGTCATTTCAGCAGCACCCGCAGCCTGCGTGGTGATGATCGTGATCGCAAATCGGGGCAGGGGTAAAGTCGCCGACCTCGGAAAGCACATCCCGCAGGGCCCATAGGATCATGTCGACATCTTCGGCTTCGATAGTCAAAGGCGGGCGAATTTTCAGGATGTTGTCCTTTGGACCTTCACTGCCGATCAATATGCGGTGGTCCCGCATCCGGTTCTTGACGTATTTGCAGATCTCGGTGCCCTCGGACTCATCCGGGTTGATCAGTTCCACGCCCAGGAAAAGGCCCATGCCGCGCACGTCTCCGACGCATGCAAAGTCGGCTTCGATCTGACGCAACCCATCCATCAACCGCGCACCCATGATGCGGGCATTGTCCTGCAAACCCTCATCATCGACGATGTCCAGGACCTCTTTGCCGATCCGACAGGACAGGGTCGAGCCGCCGAAGGTCGAGAAGAACTCGATCCCGTTGTTGAAGCTCTCCGCGATGGCTTTGGTTGTGACCAGCACGCCCAGCGGATGGCCGTTGCCGATTGGCTTGCCCATGACCACGATATCCGGCAGCGCGCCCTGATGCTCAAAGCCGAAATAGTAATCACCTAGGCGACCGAGGCCGGTCTGCACTTCATCCGCAATGCAAACACCGCCTGCGGCGCGGATTTTCTCATAGACGGCAGGCAGATATCCTTTGGGCGGAATGATCTGGCCGCCCACGGATGGGAAGGTTTCGGCAATGAACCCGGCCAGCCCTTGGCCCTTGTCCTGTAGCGCGGCAATAGCCGGATCAACCAGATCGGCGAACTTCTGCGCCCGATCAGGATCGTCGCGCTGGAACGAACCGCGATAGTCGTCGGCGACTTCAACCAGTTCAACCCAATCGGCCTGACCGATCCCGCCCGGCTTGTTGAACTTGTAAGCCGAGATCGCCACGGCTGCGTTCGTATTTCCGTGATAGCCATGATCCGGCGTCACAATGCCCTTGGCTCCGGTATGAGCCCGGGCCAGCCGCAGCGCCAGTTCGTTTGCCTCGGTGCCCGAGTTTACAAAGAAGCAGACCTCGAAACGATCGGGCAGCTTGGACAGGATCTTGTCGGCAAACGCTGTTTGCGCCGGATGAAGGTAGCGGGTGTTCGAGTTCATCCGCTTCAACTGATCCGCTGCCACGGCTTGTATGCGCGGATGCGCATGGCCTACATGCGGGACGTTGTTATAGGCGTCCAGGTAAGGGCGACCCCATTCGTCGAACAGGTGATGTTTCCAGCCGCGGACCAACATGACCGGGTCGTCATAAGTCAGACTCAGGTTCCCGCCGAAATGGTCGTGCCGCCCTTGCAGGATCGCCTGCTTGTCGGTCGGGCGATAGAACACCTTGTCGTCCGGCAGGTTCAGAAGGGCCGCAGGGTTCGGGCAGACGGCGTGCCACAACTCCATCTCATCCGGGCCACCGACACCGGGCCAGTCGTTCTGCATGCCGTCAGTTGTCAGAGCCAGTTGGAAGTGCACATGCGGGGCCCAGCCGCCGTTTTGCGTGGCATCCCCCAGCCGCGCGAAGGCTGCGCCCTGCGCTACAGGATCGCCGGGTTTAAGCCTGTCGCAGACTTCGGGGTCCAGATGGCCGTACAGCGTATAAAACGGATCGCCTTCGGGTGTTTCGTGGTGCAGGATTACCACGCCGCCATAGTCCAGATGCGCGTCCCGGTTTTCGACCGCCTCGACCCGGCCGCTCATTGGTGCATGCAGGATGCTCCCCGCCGGTGCGAATACATCCACAGCCAAATGCACCGTCCGCCGGTCAGAGGCCTTCCACGGCCCCTTGCGGAACGCAGGCTCGGCATAGATCAGGCGGGGTTCGTTGTAATAGCCCAGCCAGAAGCCTTCCCCAAACTCCCCACCGACGCGCGCGGCTTCGTCCAACGGCATGTGGAACGGGTTCTGAGGCCAGGTCGAGTTCTCGACTGACAGTGATCCCATCGGAACGTCGCTCAGGTCCTGACCAAACATCTCGGCGAACTGACCGCGATGTTCGGACAGATAGGCGTGGATGCGTTCCGCTCCGTCCGTCACCGGTAGTCCGCAGGCCGCGCGCAACCGAGCGGACATCAGGCCGCCATTGACCGCATCGCCCTCAAGGAACCGCCATGCGGGTGCCTGGCTGATTGTCACGTAAGAATCATCCGGATTTTCGGCGGCCATCAGGGTCGAGTTCACCACGGACACCGCGAGACGCATCCGCAGCAGCGGCCAGATCAGATCAACCTCGTCAGCACGCAACCGGTTGGCGGCATGATAACCGCGGACCAGCGCCGTCAGCGCGCGTTCGGGTTTTGGATGGTCCAGAACGATGTATGCGGCGGCAATCGCCAGATCACAGATGCGCGGAGCAGCGCACATATCGCCCAAGTCAATCAGACCCGAGACAGTCTGGCGCTGCCCCAACTCGCCCTCGACCAGGATGTTATAGTCGTTGGCGTCATTGTGGATTGCCTGTTTTGGCAGGCCAGCCAGACGGTCCGAGATCGCATCGAAATCCGTGCAGATCTCTGTCAACAGGGACTGCCGCGCTGGATCGACGATGGCGTCCAGCTTGTCCGCGATCCAGTCCGCCTGCGTGAGGTCCCATTTGAAATCCGGGCGGTGCAATCCATTGTGGGCAAACCGCTCCAATGCCCGGTCGGTTGCGCCCAGAACGCGGCCCAGCTTCATGATTAGTTCTTCGGATTTTGGCGCGGCCTTGGCATAGCATTGGCCCGGCAGGCATTCGAGCAGCCAAGCCAGCCGGAGTTGGCCGTCCTGATCCGCGATTTCGGGCAGAAGCGCGCCACTGATATCCGCGATTACACCGGGAAAGGGCAGCCCGGGTGCTTCGGCGGCGATGTGTTCCAGCGCCTTGACCTGCAGGTCGATGAACTCGGCTTCGCAGCCTGCGCGCATCACCTTGAGCACATAGTCCTGACCATTGGTGGCCTTGACCAGAAAGTTGAGGTCATATTCGCCGTCCAGCCGGGTCAATTTGGCCTCAAGCCCCCAGTGGGTGCGCAGGGAACGAGCCCAGAAATCCGTCAATTCAGCCATGTGTGCGAACCTTAGTCCTGTGCGCGAAGACGTTTGAACAGTGCAGATGTATCCCAGCGCCCGCCGCCCAGTTTCTGAACGTCCTTGTAGAACTGGTCGACCAGCGCAGTGACCGGAAGCGAGGCGCCGGTTTCATTGGCCGTATCCAGACAGATGCCCAGATCCTTGCGCATCCAGTCTACCGCAAACCCGTGGTCGAAATGGTCGTCCAGCATGGTTTCGTACCGGTTCGCCATCTGCCAGCTGCCTGCCGCGCCCTGACTGATCACTTCGACGACGGAACGCCCGTCCAGCCCCGCTTTCTCGGCAAAGTGCAGCGCTTCACTGAGGCCCTGAACCAGACCGGCAATAGCAATCTGGTTGCACATCTTGGTCATCTGACCGGCGCCGCTGTCACCGATACGGCGGCAGATTTTTGAGTAGACCTGCATCACCGGTTCAGCTGCGTCATAGGCCGCCTGATCTCCGCCGCACATGATCGACAAAACGCCGTTCTCTGCCCCTGCCTGTCCACCCGAAATCGGTGCATCCACAAACGCGGTACCTGCAGCCTTGCCAGCCTCATAAAGCTCACTGGTCACTTTGGCGGAAACAGTCGTGTGATCGACAAAAATCGCGCCGTCGGACATGCCGTGGAAAGCGCCATCTTCGCCGGTGCAGACCATGCGCAGGTCGTCGTCATTCCCAACACATGCCATGACGAACTCTGCCCCCTTGGCAGCCTCGCGCGGCGTGGTCGCCATTGCGCCACCGTGTTCGGCAACCCAGGCTTCGGCCTTGGCCGCGGTGCGGTTGTAGACAGTGACGTCGTGACCCGCGGCTTTTAGATGGCCAGCCATGGGATAGCCCATGACGCCCAGGCCCAGGAAAGCAATATTTGCCATTTGGTGATCCTCTCTGCTGTCCGGCGCCCGTCTGGTTCAGCAGGCCGGAATGTTTAGCAGAGACAAAGCAAAGCTGCGCCCAAAGGGCAACCCCGCGTCACGCCTTGCCGCCTAAATCCTGCAGGATCGGGCAATCGGGCCGGTCATCTCCCGCACAGGCGTCAATAAGGTGGCCAAGCGTGTCTCGCATCGCATTGAGATCGGCAATCTTGGCTTCGATTTGGGCCATATGCGCGCGTGCCACCTTTTTGACATCGGCGCTGGCGCGGGTTTCATCCTCGTAAAGCGCCATCAGGGTGCGGCAATCTTCGATGGTAAACCCCAGCGCGCGTGCCCGACCCAGAAAGTTCAGCTTGTGCACATCCTGGCTGCGGAACCTGCGGTACCCATTGTCATCGCGCAGGGGTTTGACCAATCCGATATCTTCATAATACCGGATCGTCTTAGCCGGCAGGCCGGTCTGAATTGCCACATCTCCGATATTCATGACGTCACCATTTGGGTTGAGTGGCCGTCCGTGCCCTCCGGCAAGGTGGCCCGAACGCGGCGCAGGCGCAGCGCGTTCGAGACGACAAAGACGCTGGACAGGGCCATTGCACCGGCGGCGAGGGCCGGGGACAGAAGATGTCCACTGAAGGGGTAGAGAACACCGGCGGCAACAGGGATCAGCAGAATGTTATAGCCAAAGGCCCAGCCGAGGTTCTGCTTGATGTTGCGCATGGTCCTGCGGCTGATTTCGACGGCATTGGCCACACCGCGCAAATCGCCGGACATCAGCACCACATCAGCGGTCTCAATTGCCACGTCGGTTCCGGTCCCGATTGCGATACCGACATCCGCTGCCGCCAACGCCGGGGCGTCGTTTATGCCATCCCCGACAAAGGCAAGCGTACCAAACTGTTCGCGCAAATCATTGATCGCAGCCAGCTTGCCATCCGGCAGCACCTCTGCCGTGACATGGTCGATGCCCAGCTTGTCGGCCAGAGCCTGCGCCGTGCGGGCATTGTCACCAGTTACCATTGCCAGCGCCAGTCCCATTGCGTGCAAGCGTTCCAGCGCCTGTTCCGTGCCGGGTTTGATCGGATCGGAGACTGCTAGCATCGCTGCGGCTTGTCCATCGATTGCGACGAACAATGGGGTTGCGCCTTCGGCTGCGCGTTGGTCGGCATCGGCAGACAGATCTGTCAGGTCGACGCCTTTTTGTTCCATCAAGCGGGGCGACCCGATCAGGACTTTGCGTCCCTCGACAACGGCGCGAACGCCCAATCCGGTCAGGGATTCAAAATCCGATAACTCTGGCAGCTCTGTCGGCCCCGCGCGAGTGATTGCCGTGGCAATTGGATGCTCCGAGCGAGACTCAACCGCCGCAGCCAGACGTAGAACATCGTTGTGGTCAAACCCGTTTGTCGTAGTCACGTGCTCCAATTCTGGTCGTCCCAGAGTCAGCGTTCCGGTCTTGTCCAGCGCAACAACCTGAGCCTGCTGCAATTGCTGCAAGGCATCGCCTTTGCGGAACAGCACTCCCAACTCTGCTGCGCGGCCGGTCCCCACCATGATCGAAGTCGGCGTGGCCAAACCCATGGCACAGGGGCAGGCAATAATCAGGACCGAGACGCCGGTGACCAGTGCCAGCGGCAAAGCCGGATCCGGGCCAAAGATCAGCCATATAGCGATAGTCAGCAAGGCCACGAAAATCACAGTTGGGACGAACTTTGCGGTTATCCGGTCGACCAGTCCCTGGATCGGCAGCTTTGCTCCTTGCGCCTGTTCGACCATATGAATGACCTGGGCCAGAACCGTGTCTGCCCCAACGCGTGTCGCACGGACACGCAACGCGCCAGTGCCGTTCACGGTGCCGCCAACAACCTGATCCGAGGGCGACTTGCCAACCGGCACAGGCTCCCCGGTGATCATGCTTTCATCTACATAAGACGTACCATCCAGCACCTCGGCATCTACCGGAACGCGCTCACCCGGGCGGATTTGCAGAACATCTCCCACAACAATGTCGGCGATCGGGCGGTCAATGAATGTGCCGTCCTGCTCGACCCGCGCCGTTTTCGGCTGTAGTCCGACCAGTTTGCGAATTGCGGCTCCGGTCCGGCCTTTGGCGCGCGCCTCCATGACGCGGCCCAAAAGGATGAGGACGACAATGACCGATGCAGCCTCGTAATACACATTGGCGCTTCCTTGCGGCAGGACCTGCGGCGCAAAAGTTGCGATCAGCGAAAATAAGTAAGCCGCTCCGGTCCCCAGCGCGACCAGAGCGTTCATGTCCGGCGAACCACGCAACAGAGAAGGAATGCCCTTGAGGTAAAACACGCGCCCAGGGCCAAACAGAATGACCGAGGTCAGCGCGAATTGGATCAGATAGCTGGTTTGCGTGCCGATCGTGGCATGAACCCAGTGGTGGAAGGCCGGGATCATGTGCCCGCCCATTTCCAGAATGAATACAGGCAGGGCAAGAACTGCAGCAAAGATCGTCGCGCGTGTCAGGGCATGCGCCTCTTCGGTTTTGGCATGATCCGCTTGATCTTCGGCAACGCCGCTTGCCACACGCGCCGGGTATCCAGCCTGATTGGACAATTCCGCCAGCTTCTGGGGATCCGTCGCACCGTCGATAAACGTAACAACTGCGCTTTCGGTGGCAAGGTTGACCTTGGCATCGATGACAGCGGGGTCCGCGGTCAGCGCCTTTTCGATCTTCGCCACACACGAAGCGCAGTTCATCCCACCGATTTTCAGGGTCGTCTGCTTGCTTGCTGCCGGATACCCCGCGTTGATCAGGGCGTCGGTCAGCGCGTTAACCGACCCCGCATGCGTAACCTGCGCAGTTTCCGTCGCGAAATTGACCGATGCATCGGCCACTCCGGGAACGGAGCGCAACGCAGTTTCCACCCGTCCCACACAGGACGCACAGGACATGCCCGAAATTTTCAATTGAGTTGTGATCGGCCCAGTCATTCGACTCACCCTAATGTGTCTTCTGCCCTTCAAATGGGGGTTCCAGTCACGGGAAGGTCAAGGGGCATCGTGAGTTTTCTTTAAAGTACCCTTAGAGGCTGTCATCTGTTCGCAAGTTTTTCCAGCAACAGTACGTTGTGGACAGTGGGTGAAGTTCTAACCGCTTGGGGTGAGGCGAAAAAACCAAGCGTAAAGGCAGTTATCGTAAGCGCAAAGCCGATGAGGATATAGCTGGCGACACTCAAAGTGGAACGCTTCATTGAGAATATCCTTGTTCACAACTGTTCATCCGTCACCGGCCGGGTGGGATCAGGACAGTCTTGCCAGCTTTTGCTTTAACTTTTCGTTTTCAGCCTGAAGTTGGGCCAATTGCTGTCCCAGCGTGTTGAGATGGGGGCGCAGTTCCGCTTCGGTAAAGCGAGGTGTGATGTGGCGCGGGCAATTCCAGTCCAACCCCTCGACCCGGATGATGACGGCGCGTTCGGCTGGGGCTTCGGCGCCTTCAGGGTAAAGACTGGCCGCGGCGGTCTCACCTTCTGTGAACTCGACCCGGCCCAGAATTTTCAGACGACGCTGATTGGCGTAATCCATCAGGATCATCGCGATCCGGTCATTTCCGTCCAAATTCCCGCGCGAGATGTATTGTTTGTTGCCTGAAAAATCGGCGTACCCGATTGTTTTCGGCCCCAGAACCTTGAGAAAGCCTACCGGGCCACCGCGATACTGAACATAGGGCCAGCCGGTCTCAGAAACGGTAGATTGGTAAAACCCGTCCCGCGCTTGGATAAACGCCTTTTCGGCTTCACCGATTTCATGACCCTGCTGCGGGCCTCCCTCAATGAATTTGGCGTAGGTATTGGCCGATCCCATCCGTTCCTGATGCGCGCGAACGGTGGGGGTGAATGTCAGTTCGGAAAAGGCGCGGGGCATGAGATGTCCTTTCAAAGTCCCAGTTCGGACAAGCCGGGGTGGTCGTCGGGGCGGGGGCCTTGGGGCCAGAAAAACAGGCGTTCGTCTTCGGATATCGGCAAGTCGTTCAATGACGCGTGCCGTTCAGCCATTCGGCCGTCTTCGGCAAACTTCCAGTTTTCGTTGCCATAGGATCGGAACCACTGACCGCTGTCGTCGCGCCATTCATAGGCATAACGTACCGCGATGCGGTCACCTGAATGGGCCCACAACTCCTTGATGAGCCGATAGTCCAGTTCCTTGCGCCATTTGCGTGTCAGAAATGCGTGGATGTCTTCGTGCCCGCTCAGAAATTCGGCCCGATTTCGCCACTGACTGTCGTCGGTATAGGCCGGGGTCACGACATCCGCGTTGCGGCTATTCCAGGCGTTTTCCGCCATGCGCACTTTCTGTGTTGCGGTTTCCAGCGTGAATGGGGGCAGAGGAGGGCGGTTCATTTGCGGGTCTTTCACGTCAATGAGGCTGCAATCAGGGCGATGGTCAAAAGCAAGGGGACGTACTGAGATGGAAAGGGTCTGGCGCGGCGTCGCATATGATTGCTCCGGGGTTTACTGATCGGTACATCTTTGCACATATGTGTACTGAACGGTAAACTTTTTCAAGTGCCAAACTGAAGATATTTGGCCTCTCAGTTGATGGATCTTCGGATGGTACAGCAAAAACAAAAGGTTGAGCCGACAGTGTTGCAGAAGCCGCTAAAGCACATTATGTACCGATCAGTACGCGTAGGAGCCAGAAAATGCGCCCAAACAAACGTGACGAGCTGGTCCGAAAGGCTCTGCAGGTCTTTTATCGTGACGGGTTTCACGCCACCGGTATGGACAAGCTGGTGGCTGAGACAGGCGTGTCCAAAACGTCGATGTACAAGCACTTTCGTACCAAGGAAGAACTAATCTTGGCCGCCTTGCGTCTGCGAGATGAGAATTTCCGCAACTGGTTTCTTCGCCGGGTCGAAGAGCTTGCGGATTCCCCGGCCGAGCAGCTGATTGCCAGTTTTGATGCGCTTGGCGAATGGTTTGAGGAGGACGGCTTTCGCGGTTGCATGTTCATTAAGGCCGGAGCCGAATACCAGGACAAGGATCACCCGATCCATGCGCAGGCGGCTGAACACAAGCGAGTGCTGCTGGAGTTTTTCACCGATTTGGCTCGTAAGGCGGGCGCGCGTGACCCCAATACACTGGGGTGCCAGTTGTTGTTGTTGCAAGAGGGCGCGATCGTCACCGCGGTTCTGGTCAAAAGTTGTGATCCAGCGCAAGACGCCAAGGCAGCGGCGCGGATTTTGGTGGAAAACGCCTTGGCTCGGTAAGGTTACAGCCTGCAAAATCTGGAATCCGGGCGGAAAAGACGTTGCGTTGCAATCCGTTGGATGGGTTGGTTTGCGGGGTGTCCAAAGTTACCCTGACCGAAATCTGAGTCGGGAGAAACCTACATGTCGCTTTTCACCTCCACAGCCAATTGGGTCACCGAGGAACACCAGATGTTCGCCGAAATGGCGAACCGGTTCATGGACGACGAGCTTGTGCCCAATATCGAGCGTTGGAACGAGAATGGCGTGGTCGACCGCGAGTTCTGGAACAAGGCCGGCGACATGGGGCTGATGGCTGGCGCAATCCCTGAGGAATATGGCGGCGTAGGCGGTGGGATCGGTTTCGACGCGGTCACGCTGTACGAGCAATCCGCGCGTGGGGACTCGGGCTGGGGTTTTGGGATTCAATCGATCGTTGTCCACTACTTGACCGCCTATGGTAGCGAGGACCAGAAACAGAAGTGGTTACCCCGTCTGGCATCAGGAGAACTGGTTGGCGCGTTGGCCATGACCGAACCGGGGACCGGATCTGACGTGCAGTCCATTCGCACGACGGCAGACAAAGATGGGAATTCCTATCGTCTGAACGGGTCCAAGATCTTCATCACCAACGGGCAGTCTGCAGACCTAATTCTGGTGGCTGCCAAGACCGACAAAACGATGGGGTCCAAGGGCGTGTCCCTGATCGCCGTCGAAACCGAGGGAGCGGAAGGATTCCGCCGCGGGCGCAACCTCAAGAAACTCGGCATGAAAGCCAATGACACGGCCGAACTGTTCTTTGAAGATGTCAAAGTACCCATGACCAACCTGCTCGGCCCGGAGGAAGGCCAAGGCTTCTATCAGATGATGAAGCAGTTGCCGTGGGAGCGTCTGACAATCGGCATCATGGCTCTGGGTGCGATCGATTTCGCGATATCCGAGACCGTGCGTTACACGCAGGAACGCAAGGCCTTTGGTCAACGTGTGATGGATTTCCAGAACACGCGTTTCAAACTGGCCGAGTGCAAGACCAAGGCCGAAGTTCTGCGCAGCTTCGTCAACGATTGCATCGCTCAGCTACAGGCGGGTACTTTGGATGCGGCGAAAGCCTCGATGGTGAAATACTGGGGATCCGAAGTGCAGAACGAGATCATGCACGAGTGTCTTCAGCTGTTCGGTGGCTACGGGTTCATGATGGAATACCCGATCGCCCGCCTCTATGCGGATGCGCGCGTCCAAATGATCTATGGGGGCACCAACGAAATCATGAAGGAACTGATCGCCCGTTCTCTGGACAAATAAGGCACCGACGGATCTCCCGCCCGTCGTCAACGTTTTTTGCAAAACGTCTCCTTCCGTTGGGCCAGGCAGACGCGGGCGCAGCCCGCGCCTGCCTGGCACTTCCCGCCGTCCGCAGGACGCACGGCCGAAGGCCGCGCAGGGTGAGGGGCTGGTATTGGGATTGCCGTCAGGTTTGCCCGACTTGGTCTTGGAGCCACAATCGAAATGATTTCAGCGGCTCGGATTCCGGTCGCGCGGTTGGCCAGACCAAAAAGAACTCTCCAAGGCTAACGCGTGGCCCTTCCCAGGCCGGAACCAGCCTGCCGGTTTTCAGGTCTTCTTCGATGAGATAGCTGGGCAGAAGCGCCACGCCCAAGCCGTGGATAGTAGCCTGTACCATGGTCGAGAATTGGTCAAAAAGCATTCCGCGCATCCCCGATGCGTCGTGCCCCTGAGCGGCAAACCATCGTTCCCACGCATCTGGTCTGGTTTCCAGGTGCAGGAGGGGCGCTTTCATCAGCCAGCTCAAATCCTGCCGCTCAGCGGGCAGAAGGTCCGGCGCGCATACCGGTAGTACGCCTTCGCGCATGATCGAAAGGTAGTTCACCCCCGCCCAATCCTTCTGACCAAAGTGAATGGCGGCGTCAAAGTGCTCAGCCTCGAAATCGAACGGCTTGAGGCACGTGCTCAGGTTCACGGTCACTTCCGGATGGCGGCGCGCAAAGTCTTGCAGTCGCGGGGCCAGCCAGTGCATTCCAAATGCGGGCAGGATCGACAGGTTCAGCGATCCGCCGGTTGGGTTGGCCTTTAACTTTAGGGATGCCTGCGCCAGTTGGTTCAACGCCGTGCGGGCGACCTGAACATAGTCTTTTGCTGCCGGTGTCAGGTGCAATCTCATTTGGTTGCGTTGAATAAGCGCGACACCCAGCTGTTCCTCCATGGACTTGAGCTGCCGGCTGATCGCACTTTGGGTTAGCGACAATTCTTCCGCTGCCGCCGAGGCACTACCGAGGCGGTCAACTGCTTCAAGGGCCAGCAGTGAGGGGATTGAGGGCAGGAACCGACGTGGCGCTATCATATGACTAATCCTCATACCTTTCACACGGAATATCACTGGCAATTGCCGCCTGCCAGCCCGATACAGACATAGACCCCAACAGTTCGGATGTGACCGATGACACTTGTGAGCAGCATTGAAGAGTTTCAGCCTTCGGAACGGCTGAAAGGGATTGAGCTATCGGAAATCGTCAGGATATCGGAACAGGCAGCTCGTCTTCGCGCGCAAGGCGTGGATGTGATTGCGCTCAGCACGGGGGAACCCGATTTTCCGACGCCACCGCATGTAGTTGAGGCTGCCCACCGCGCGGCGATTGAGGGCCAGACGCGTTACCCTGCAACGGCTGGAACGCAGACGCTCCGCGCGGCTATTGCATCCCAGGCTCACGTGCAGTCAGAAAACGTGATCGTGTCGACAGGTGCCAAGCAGGTTCTGTCAGGCGCGATGGTGGCGACTCTGAACCCCGGCGATGAGGTGATTACGGCCGCGCCGTTCTGGACAAGCTATGCGGATATGGTCAGGCTGGCAGGTGGAGTTCCTGTTGTGCTGAGCTGCCCGGCCTCGCAGGGTTTTAAACTGACGCCGGAACAACTGGAGGCCGCGATTACCCCGCGCACGCGGTGGCTGCTGCTGAATACGCCGTCGAATCCCACCGGGGCAGTCTACACGCAGGCGGAACTGCGGACGCTGGGTGCGGTCTTGCAAAAGCACCCGAAGGTTTGGGTGATTTCAGACGAGATTTACCGGCACCTTTCTTACGTCCCGTTCACACCGTTTGTGCAGGCCGTCCCCGAGTTGGCGGACCGAACCTTGATCGTGAACGGCGTATCCAAGGCCTATTCCATGACGGGCTGGCGTATTGGGTGGGGCATCGGGCCCGCCGCATTGATCAAGGCGATGATCGCGGTGCAGGGACAAATCACCTCTGGTGCGTGTTCAATCGCGCAAGCGGCTGCTTTGGAGGCGATAACCGGTCCGCAGGAGGTTCTGAAGGAACGTCGCCACGCGATGCAGGCGCGTCGGGATCTTGTTGCCGAGGGGCTGAATGCCGCGGGGCTGGAATGTGCTGTTCCAGACGGTGCGTTCTATGTCTTTCCCAAAACGCCTGAGAAAATGCCCGTAGATCACGAATTCTGCCGCTATCTGCTTGATGAGGCGGGTGTGGCGCTTGTGCCCGGGCGCGCGTTCGGGATGCCTGGACATCTGCGCCTTTCTTTTGCCTATGCCACTGAAAGCCTGCAAGAAGGGGTGCGCCGTATCGCGGACGCCACCGCCAAACTGTAATCAAAGGAGACCGGGATTATCCAATGGACCGCGCCCAGATCGTTCACGAGAATTTCCTGACACGGGTCGCCAAGCGCGACTTTCCCGAAGGGGCTAACCCTCAATCTGGACTGAGCAATACGGACGCCGTGTCGCTGTTTCGGTCGCAGGTTCTCAGCCGTGCGTTGGACCGGACCAGCCGCGCGATGCAGAAAGCCGGGCAGGGGTTCTACACCATCGGCTCTTCGGGGCACGAGGGGATGGCGGCCATCGCCCACGCCCTGCGTCCGACAGATATCGCCTTTCTTCACTACCGGGACGCGGCATTTCAGATAGCACGGGCAGAACAGGTGCCGGGCCAGCAGATTGCGTGGGATATGTTGCTCAGCTTTGCCTGCTCGAAAGAAGACCCGACGTCGGGCGGCCGGCATAAGGTGCTGGGGTCCAAGGCACTGACGATTCCGCCCCAAACCTCGACCATCGCCAGTCACTTGCCCAAGGCGGTAGGCGCGGCCTATTCACTGGGTGCGGCGCGACGGCATGCCCCGGAACACCGCGAGCTGCCCGAGGATGGGATCGCAATGTGTTCCTTCGGCGATGCCTCGGCCAACCATTCTACTGCGCAGGGCGCGATCAACACGGCAGGCTGGACTAGCGTGCAATCGACACCCTTGCCGCTGTTGTTCGTGTGTGAGGACAACGGAATTGGCATCTCGGTCAAGACACCGAAAGGCTGGATACAAGCGTCGATGGAGCATCGACCGGGGATCAGGTACTTTCAGGCCAATGGTCTGGACATCTATGACACCTACGCAGTGGCAAAGGAGGCAGCCGAATATGCCCGGACCCGCCGCAAACCGGCGTTCCTGCACCTGAAAACCGTTCGCCTTTATGGCCATGCTGGGGCAGATGTGCCGACCACCTACCTTTCCAAGTCCGAGGTTGAGGCGGATGAGGCCAACGATCCGCTGCTGCACACCGTGCGCCTGTTGGATCAGGCGGAGGCGCTGACTCCGGATCAGGCGCTGAAAATCTATCAGGACACGTGTGATCGGACCGACCGGATCGCTGCCGAGGCCGCAGCCCGACCGCATCTGGCCAATGCATCCGAAGTGATGGCCAGCCTGATCCCGCCAAAACGAACCTGCAAACCCACCAACGGTCCCAGCGCCGAAACGCGCGCCAAGGCCTTTGGCGGAGACATGCGTGCGATGGATGATCCACAACCCATGAGCCGCCTGATCAATTGGGCGCTGACCGATCTGATGCTGGAACATGGAGAGATCGTCTGCATGGGCGAAGATGTCGGTCGCAAAGGCGGCGTTTACGGCGTGACCCAGAAGCTGCAGCAACGTTTTGGCCCGGATCGGGTGATTGACACTCTGCTGGACGAGCAGTCCATTCTGGGGCTGGCTATCGGCATGGGGCACAACGGGTTTATTCCGATCCCCGAAATCCAATTCCTTGCCTATCTGCACAATGCCGAGGACCAGATCAGGGGCGAAGCTGCGACTTTGCCGTTTTTCTCGAACGGGCAGTTCACCAACCCGATGGTCCTGCGGATAGCCGGGCTTGGATACCAGAAAGGCTTTGGTGGCCACTTCCACAACGACAATTCGCTGGCTGTTCTGCGGGATATTCCCGGTGTGATCATAGCCTGCCCGTCCACAGGTGCTGACGCGGCGCAGATGCTGCGCGAATGCGTGCGCCTAGCGCGCGAAGAGCAGCGGGTGGTAGTCTTCCTCGAACCCATCGCGCTTTACCCGATGCGCGATCTGCATGAAGCGCAGGACGCCGGGTGGATGACCACTTATCCATCGCCAGATCAGCGCATCGCGCTAGGTGAAGTCGGCGTGCACGGCAACGGCACAGATCTGGCCATCGTTACCTATGGCAACGGGCACTACCTGTCCAAACAGGCTTTGCCTGAACTGGCGGCCGCCGGTCTAAAGCCCCGGATCATCGATATGCGCTGGCTTTCCCCGCTGCCCGTAGTTGCGTTGCGCGAAGCCACCAAGGGTTGCAAGCACATCCTGATCGTTGACGAATGCCGCCGCACAGGAAGCCAGTCCGAGGCTTTGATGACCTTCTTCAACGAAGACAACGGGGATATCCCGACGGCGCGCGTTGTGGCCGAAGACTGCTTTATCGCCACTGGCCCCGCCTATGCCGCACCGTTGCCGTCAAAGGATGGAATTGTCACAGCTGCGCTCAAACTGACCGGAGGCCGCGCATGACCCGCACTGCAGTCGTCATATGCCCTGGTCGGGGCACTTACAACAAACCGGAACTGGGATATCTGCACCGCCACCATGCGGATCGGATGGAGTTGTTCCGAGACTTTGATGCAATCCGCGCCGAGGTCGGGCAGGATGCAGTGACCGCGCTGGACGGCGCGGCACGTTACACAGTCTCCAAGTATTCCCGCGGAGATGTCGCCTCACCCTTGATCTATGCCGCCTCGCTGGCGGACGCGCAGGCGCTTGCGGACGATATCGAGGTGGTCGCGGTCACCGGAAACTCGATGGGTTGGTATATTGCGCTGGCCGCTGCCGGAGCACTGTCTCCAAAGGACGGATTCCGAGTTGTAAACACGATGGGCACGCTGATGCAGGATCACCTGATCGGTGGTCAGTTGGTTTACCCCTTTGTTGGTGACGACTGGGCTGACGACGCTGCCCGCAAAGCTGACCTGCTGTCGGATGTACGGGGGATCAATGCGATGGATGGGCATGATCTGGCGCTGTCCATTGATCTGGGTGGAATGCTGGTCCTGGCGGGTAACGAAAAGGGACTGAAGGCGTTCGAAGCCTCACAACCCACGGTGCAGGATCGTTTTCCGATGCGTTTGGCGAACCATGCCGCGTTCCACACGTCCTTGCAGGCTCCGGTCGCGGCTGAGGGGCGGGCGAGATTGGGCGCTGATCTGTTTGGTCAGCCCGAGCAAGCCTTAATTGATGGGCGTGGGAAGATCTGGTGGCCCGGTGCTACGGATACCGAGGCATTGTGGGATTACACGCTTGGGCATCAGGTGACCGAGGCCTACGACTTTAGCCGTGCAATTCAGACTGCGGCGCATGAGTTTGCACCCGATTTGTTCATTGTCACCGGCCCCGGCGCGACTTTGGGAGGTGCGGTGGCGCAGTCTCTGGTGCTGGCGGATTGGCGTGGTATGGGCGACAAGGCGGCGTTTCAGGCAAAACAGGATGCGCAGCCTTTCCTGATTGCCATGGGACGTGACGACCAACGGGTGCTTGCAACCGGCTGACGGTGCCCTGATGATCCGCGCAAACTCAAGGAGCGTGAAGTGAGCGACCACGACCAGTCCCTCTGGCTGAAAACCTGCCGCGAGCACGTCGACCCCAGCGTTTCGACCCGTGACGTCTCGGTTGATCTGGCGATCATAGGTGGCGGCTATACCGGTTGCTCCGCAGCTCTGACCGCCGCGAAATCCGGGGCGTCCGTCTGCTTGCTTGAAGCGCAGGAAATCGGGCATGGCGGGTCCGGGCGCAATGTCGGGCTGGCGAACGCAGGGCTGTGGTTGCCGCCCGCTGAAATTCGCGCGCATTTGGGAGATGAAGCAGGGGATCGCCTGATTGACCTGTTGGCAGCGGCGCCGTCAGAGGTTTTCGATCTGATCGACCAGCACGGGATAGACTGCGAGCCTGTGCGCAACGGCACTTTGCACTGTGCGCATTCTGCTGCGGGCTTTCGGGATCTGAAAGCGCGCCAAGCGCAGTTGAGCGCCGCTGGCGCGCCGGTTGAACTCCTGTCTGCCGAGCAGGCAAGTCAGCGCACAGGCAGTGCGGCCTTTCATGGCGCTCTGTTCGACCCGCGTGCGGGGACGATACAACCGCTGGCATACGTGTATGGGCTAGCCCGCGCTGCTGTTGAAGCGGGTGCGCAGGTTTTCACGCAAAACCCGGTTCAGTCGATGCAACACGTGGATGGCGTTTGGGTGCTGAATACGGCAAAGGGAACGGTGCACGCCAAATCAGTGGTGCAAGCCACCAATGCCTATCACCGCGAACTGACCGCCACGGCCCCTGCTTATGTGCCGGTCTATTACTTTCAGTACGCCACGGCCCCGCTGTCGGACAACCTGCGGGCCAGCGTCCTGCCGGGGGGCGAAGGTTGCTGGGATACCGGCCTTATCATGACCTCGTTCCGAATGGATCAGGAAGGGCGGTTTGTCATCGGGGCTATGGGTGATCTGGATCAGGCAGGCGGAACGATTCATAAAAGCTGGATCAAGCGAAAACTGGCGCAGCTCTACCCGCAATTGGCGGATCAGCCGTTGATCGAAGGATGGCATGGGCGCATCGCCATGACTTCGGATCATATTCCGAAGATTGCACAGATCGGCCCAAATGCCCTGTCAATTCACGGCTATTCGGGACGTGGGATCGGACCAGGTACCGTCTTCGGTCGCCTTGCTGCAGAAAGCCTGCTGAAAGACGACCAGAGTATATTGCCCGTGCCCGCAGTAACGGACCATCGCGAAAGCTGGACCGGCCTGCGCCGCGCGTATTTTGAAACCGGCGCGGCGCTGACCCACTTTATCAAGGCTCGGTTCTGACCTCAGACCGCGCGAGTGATGCCGCCGTCGACCCGGATGTTCTGGCCGGTGATATAGCCGCCGCCCTCGGAGGCCAGCATTGCCACGACCGAGGCGATTTCGTCATAGCTGCGTCCGTAGCGGCCCAACGGGATGCGGGCGCGGAATTCTTCTTTCTCAGGCAAGCTGTCGATGAAACCGGGCAGGACATTGTTCATACGGATGTTGTCAGCAGCATACTGATCCGAAAAGAGCTTGGTGAATGCGGCCAAACCAGCGCGGAACACGCCCGAGGTTGGGAAAACAGGGTCAGGCTCGAACGCGGCGAAGGTCGAGATGTTGATGATGGACCCGCCGCCCTGAGACTGCATGATCGGTGTTACCAGACGCGTCGGGCGGACAGCGTTCATGAAATAGATGTCCATACCGGTGTGCCAGTCTTCATCCGTTAGCTCCAGTACTGGCGCGCGCGGTCCATGACCGGCCGAGTTGACCAGAACGTCGACCCGCCCCCAATGGGCCATCGCCGCATCAACCAGCTTTTGCAGATCGTCGTTGGACTGGTTCGACCCGGTTACGCCCACTCCGCCCAACTCGTGGGCCAGGGCTTCGCCTTTGCCCGAGGAGGACAGTATTCCAACCTTGAACCCGTCCGCGGCCAACCGCCGGGCTGAATCCGCGCCCATGCCACTCCCACCAGCCGTAATCAGCGCCACTTTGGTCATGTGAATTCTCCATATGTCGATCGTACAAGAATGGGCCCTGCTGGTCGGATTGACCAATCAGTTCTGCTGGCCTTATGCTGTAGAAAAACTACTGGGTTCTGCGATGACCGCTCTTCCTCCACTGAACGCACTTCGGGCTTTTGAAGCGTCGGCGCGGCACCTGAACTTTCGTCTGGCTGCAGAAGAGTTGGGCGTTACGCAGGGTGCGGTTGCCCAACAGGTGCGGGGGCTTGAGGCCCGATTGGCCATCCAATTGTTTGACCGACTGCCACGCGGTCTAGCCCTGACCGAGGCAGGGCGGCGAATTCATGCGCCGATGCGGCGGGCCTTCAGGTTGATCGAAGAAGCTGTCGAAGACCTGTCCGGCGACCGACAAATTACCATCTCGGTGACGCCTAGTTTCG
Source organism: Ruegeria sp. BF12 (assembly GCF_056538705.1). Lineage (NCBI taxonomy): Bacteria > Pseudomonadati > Pseudomonadota > Alphaproteobacteria > Rhodobacterales > Roseobacteraceae > Ruegeria > Ruegeria sp. BF12. Next base: position 52,288 of record NZ_JBQFTP010000003.1, read on the forward strand.
CGTCAAAGTGGTTGGTCCCGCGATTGCAGAACTTTACCGAGCAGCACCCGGACATTGCGGTTCAGGTCGACGCGCGGGAACGCCTGGCGAGTTTCAAAGGCGACGGCGTAGATATAGCGGTCCGGCAAGGGCGCGCGCCGTTCGGGGCCGATCTGACCGCAGAGCCGCTTTTCTCAACAACTTTCGTTCCGGTCTGCAGCCCCAAAATCGCAGCAGACATTGCCCAGCCTGCCGACCTGCTGAAGCATATGCTGTTGAATGACACGCACGGCTTTTGGCCGCTGTTCCTGCAGCGCGCAGGCGTCTCGGGCAAGCCAAGGATCATGAGTTTCAGCCAAACCAGCTTGGCAATTGACGCGGCAGTGTCGGATCAGGGGGTGGCGCTGGCCAACGAACCTCTGGTTTCAGCACAACTTGCCGCAGGGCAACTGGTGCGCCCGATCCCCGACGAATTGGTCGAGGATCTGGGGTTTTACATCATAACCCCCAAACAACCCCGCCAACCGGCGCTTGTCGCACTGATGAAAGACTGGCTGCTGTCTCAGGCCTGAAGTGTACCTGCGATCCTTTCGATCCGGTCCCGCAACCAACGATGTGCCGGGTCGTTGGATGACCGTTGGTGCCAGACCATGTAGATCGAGACAGGCTCACATTCGAAGGGCAGGGGCGCACAATCCAGCGATGCCAGCGGGCCATGTTTCATCAGCGCAGTGTCGGTTGAAATCAGATCGCTGCCCCTCACAAATGACGTAATCGCATTGAAATGCGGAAGGATCACGGTGGGTGGCCGGATCTGGCTTTGATCGACGCCTCGCATTACCGCGCGCGAGCTGCGCCCATCTGCAAATCGCACCTCGACATGTTCGGTGACACAATAGGTTTCCCAACTGCCCGGAGGAGATCGCCGCGCGCCATCAAAAAAGATCATCAAGGGGCTGCTAAGGATACGTTTCTGAAAGATGTCCGGCCCGTCCGGAGGGAGCGGGGTCAGCATCAACTGACACCGATCACTACGCAGCAGGTCCGGGTCCGGAACCCCGGACGGAATAAAACCTAGTCCCAACCGTACGCCTTCGGCCCGAACCTCTTGCAGCAGCTGCGGGAAGATCAGTTCCCTTGGCATGTCGTTTGTAGCGATCTGAAATGTCATCTCTTCTGAAAGCGGATCAAACGGGCGATCTTCAGTCAGCGCGCGCATTCCGTCCAGCACATGTTGCACCGGGTCTTTCAGCGATAATGCGCGCTCGGTCGGTGTCAGCCCTTGTCCGGATCGCACGAACAGCGGGTCGCCCAGAACCGACCGTAGCTTGGACAACGTATGGCTGATTGCCGATTGCGTCACGCCCAGTCGGTCGGCTGCCTTTGAGACGGAGCTTTCCTCGAGGATGGTTAGAAACACCCGCAGGACTTTTCCATCCAAATCCGTAAAATCAGTTTTGTTCATACTGTCTATGACTATTCATGAATGGATTTACTGTCCACTGCACATTAGGTGACAGTCAGAAACAGGAGGCGCGCAATGGGGATCCGCTTTTTCTCGGACAAGAACCGACCGGTCCACATGGGCCCCTATCCGCTGGAGCGGTTGGCGCGGCAAATTGCAATGCCGGACTTTTCGTCCCTAAAGCCTATGCCAGCGCTGAGTTTCCATCGCCCGGATCAGCCCCAAAGCATCGTCAACGCGATGGGCGAATTTCAGGCGATGATGGACGCCATCCGGGACGGTTTTGTAAACCCGGTTATGTCCGAGATTCCAGCGGACCCTGCCACACGCGCCGATCACCTCAAGGCGTTTGGATACTTCAACGATGCGTCGATGATGGGCTGCGGTCCGCTTCCGAACGATGCGCTGCTGCCCGAACCGCGGCGCAACCCTGATATCGACCGTCTGGCCCATGCGCTGCGCACTCGGCAGACCAAGACGCTGGCCTCGGGGATCGACCTGATCATGGCCGATCTCAAGGAAAGCATGGAGGCCGCGCCCAAGCCGATGGACACGCACCGCCATACCATCGTCTTTCTTTATGAGCACAACCGCGACCCCGACCCTGATGAGCCGGGCACGGATTGGATCATGGACGCGCAGGATCACCGTGCATGTTTGCTGGCGACCGAGAATGCCGTCGTGATAGCTAATTACATCCGGCTGCTGGGGTTCGACGCGCGAGCGCATACCTCGATGTCCTCGGAGGTCGATCTGGGTAAGCTGGCGGTGGCTGCGGGTCTGGCCTCGATTGAGGATGGCGAGGCCGTTGTCCCGTGGTTGGGCAAGCGTTTCGGTCTGGCGGCTGTGACCACCGAGATGGAGATTGCGCATGATCAGCCGTTGCGGCCGATGGCGCAACAGCCGTGGTTCCGTACGCAGGGCCCGTCGTGGTGGTTGGGAACAGGGTTTGCCAAGAACGCGCTGAACCGCGATGCCTACGCCAAACGACGCTATGTGGACGGGGCGCATCCGTTCGAGAAGCTCAGGCGCGTCGATGACCCGACAACTTATATTGACGAAGAGAATGTCGCTCGTGTGCCCAAGCGCGCTGACATGTTTGCCCGCGCACAATTCGGGGATATGGGCAAACCGCTGCAGGATGCAGCAAAGGGGGGGCACTATGTGCGCAAGGCCGCCCCCAGTTTCGCGCAACGTCGTTCACTTGGGGCATTTGTGTTGCTGCAGGATGGCGACAGCACAAATGGCCCGTGTCCGAGCGATGCGTCCCGAAATGCCGCGAACATCAAGGCTGCGACCTATTTCCTCGGCGTCGATGCCGTGGGCCTCAGCCGCTGCCCGGAATGGGCGTGGTATTCCCACGACGCCACCGGTGAAGTGATCAACCCGTCCCATGATCAGGCGATCAGCATGATCATCGATCAGGGCTATGAGACCATGGAAGGCGCCAGCGGTGACGACTGGATCAGCGTTGCCCAGTCTATGCGGGCCTATCTGCGTTTCTCGTTGCTTGGTGGTGTGATCGCACAGCAGATCCGTAACCTTGGTTACAAGGCTAAGGCGCATACTGTGATGGATGGAGAGGTGCTGCAGCCGCCCTTGCTGTTGCTGTCGGGATTGGGAGAGGTCAGCCGGATCGGTGAGGTTATTCTAAACCCCTATCTCGGGCCGCGCCTGAAATCCGGTGCGGTGACGACCGATATGCCGATGGAGCATGACAAGCCGATCGATTTTGGACTGCAGACCTTTTGCGAAAGCTGCAACAAATGCGCGCGCGAGTGCCCCTCGGGCGCGATTACCGCCGGGCCGAAACTGATGTTCAACGGCTATGAAATCTGGAAATCCGACAGCCAGAAATGCGCGACCTACCGCGTGACCACGCCCGGCGGGGCAATGTGCGGGCGATGCATGAAAACCTGTCCCTGGAACCTCGAAGGTATCTTCAAGGAAAGGCCGTTCCGCTGGGCGGCGATGAATATCCCTCAGGCCGCGCCGGCATTGGCGAAGCTGGATGACGCGGTGGGCAATGGCGGTCTGAACGACGTCAAGAAATGGTGGTGGGATATCGAGTTACAGTCGGACGGTGCCTATCGCCCGACGCAGCATCCGCTGAACCGGCGTAACCTGCGGACGGACCTGGACCTGAAATACGAAGATCAGACGCTTGCCGTTTATCCCGCCTATCTGGCCCCACATCCCTGGCCGTATCCCTTTATGATGGACCGCGAGGCCGGGATCGCAGCCTATCAGGCGATGGTAACTGCCGAGGAATACAAGTCCCGCAAGGCGGGCGGAGACATGTCTGTTGTGCATCGGTATCAAGTCGCCGGGGATGCGCCTGTCATGCGGGTCGAATTGACCAAAGCCGACAAGATGACTGCCGATGTTACGAAATACGAATTCTCATCGCTGGACGGTGCGCCCCTGCCGGGATGGACAGCGGGCGCACATCTGGATGTGCTGGTCGCGCCTGAGTTCCTGCGCCAGTATTCGATGTCGGGCGATCCGTCTGACAGGTCTGTCTATCAGATCGGCGTCTTGCGCGAGGATGAAGGGCGGGGTGGGTCTGCCTTACTGCATCGAATTTTCAACGAAGGGCGCAAGGTTTTCATCTCGAAACCCATCAACCACTTCGAACTGGATGAGGGTGCAACCAAGACCTTCCTTATGGGAGGTGGCATCGGAATCACGCCGATGATCGCCTTTGCGCATCGCCTGTACGCGCTGGGCAAACCGTTCGAGCTGCATTACTCGGCCAGCACACGCGCCGGGGCCGGGTATCTGGACGACCTTGCGGCAATGCCATGGGCGGACCACTTGCATTACCATTTCTCGGACGAAGGTACGCGCGCCGATTTGGATGCGATCTTGTCGAACTATCAGGAAGGATGGCACGTATACACGTGCGGGCCGGATCGCTACATGGACGCGGTCATCGCGGCGGCTGAGCGGCAGGGTTTCCCCGAGGAGGCGCGTCATCTGGAGTATTTCTCAGTTCCCGAGCAGCCGGAATACGAGAACCACCCATTCACTCTGAAGCTGGCAAAGTCGGGTAGGGAACTGACTGTCCCGCAGAACAGAGACGCCGCTCAGGTGCTGAACGAGGCCGGTATCCATGTGGATGTCAAATGCGCAGACGGCATCTGCGGGGTCTGCAAATGCGTGGTAATTTCCGGCGATATCGAACATCGCGACTTTGTCCTGTCGAACAAGCAGCGCGAGGATGCGATCATCCTGTGCCAAAGCCGCGCGGCTGAACCTGAAGGCGTGATTGAACTCGACCTCTGATCTGAAGTCTGAAAACGACTTCGTGAAACACAAAAATTGGTCGTTCCGGCCATGGACGCCGTGGGGTTGCTGCACTAACGTCCCCTGCGAACCCAGTGAATCCTGATCAACAGGTGCGAGGTATTTTCATGGATTATCACAGCCCCGCCAGCTTTGCCGAGGCGTCGGCCCTGGCTGCAAACGCGACGGGCATCACGCGGTTTTTGGCAGGCGGTACCGATGTTCTGGTGCAGCTGCGCTCGGAACTGGTGACACCCGACACGCTGATCGACATCAAAAAGATTGATGGCGTCAGTGACATCAATAGCAATGCCGATGGCAGCTGGACGCTGGGCGTCGCTGCAACCGGTGCAGAAATGAGCGAGCACCCCGAACTGGGCCGGGATTGGCCTGGCGTGGTTGAGGCGATGGATCTGATCGGATCGACTCAGGTGCAAGGGCGCGCGACGCTGACAGGTAACCTGTGCAACGGATCGCCTGCAGCAGACTCCGTGCCCGCTATGGTGGCGGCAGGAGTGACGGTCACGGTGACCGGACCGGAAGGCGACCGAGAGGTTGCGGTTGAAAACATCCCCACGGGCCCAGGCAAAACGTCCCTGGCAAAAGGGGAACTGATCTCGGCCGTCCACATTCCGGCCCGGGGCGAGAATGGCGGAGACGCCTACCTGCGATTTATCCCGCGCACCGAAATGGACATTGCCGTTGTCGGCGTTGGTGTAAACCTGCGTCTGGACGGCGACACTGTCATCGAAGCGCGCGTGTCGCTGGGAGCTGTAGCCCCGACGGTTCTGCTGGTCGACGACTGCGCCAAGGCCATTATCGGCAGCGCGCTGGATGAGGCCGCGCTGGATGCGCTGGCCGCTGCGGCATCTGCCGCCTGCAACCCGATCGACGACAAGCGCGGCACTATCGAGTTCCGCACCGAGGTCGCTGGCGTTCTGGCCAAGCGCGCCGCAAAAATCGCCTATGCCCGTGCGAAGGGAGAGCAAGCATGAGCAAGTTCCACGTATCTACTACCGTTAACGGGGACGCGGTCGAATACCTCTGCGATCCGCGCGAAACCCTGCTGGACTGCCTGCGCGACAAACTGAACCTGACCGGCGCGAAAGAGGGTTGCGGGACTGGTGACTGCGGCGCGTGTTCGGTCTCGGTGGACGGCCGTCTGGTCTGTTCCTGCCTGATGCTGGGCGTTGAGGCCGAGGGTAAGCAGATCGAAACTGTCGAAGGCATCGCAGATGGCGACGTTCTGCACCCATTGCAGAAGAAGTTCATCGAACATGCAGCGCTGCAGTGCGGTATCTGCACTCCGGGTATTCTGGTCGCGGCCAAGTCGCTGCTAGAGAAAAACCCCAACCCGACCGAAGAGGAAACGCGGTACTGGCTGGCGGGCAACCTGTGCCGCTGCACCGGTTATGACAAGATCATTCGTGCTGTGATGGAAACGGCTGAAGAACTGCGGGAGGCTTCGTAATGGCACTCGACGATCGCAAATCTGAATTCACATTTGTTGGCACGCGCCCGAACCGTCCTGACGGTTTGGACAAGGTCACAGGCCGCGCGAAGTTCGGGGCTGATGCCTATGCGCCAGGCATGCTTCACGGTGCGATCCTGCGCTCGCCTCACGCGCATGCGCGGATCGTGAAGATCGACACCTCGAAGGCCGAGGCGCACAAGGACGTCAAGGCCGTCGTGACCCGAACGGATTTTGCAGACGTTCCGTTCAAGCCCGGTCTGGAAGGCGAGTTCTGGAATGTTCTGGAAAACGTCATGGCGGGCGAAAAGGCTTTGTACGACGGTCACGCCGTTGCGGCTGTTGCGGCTACATCTGCCCTCGCAGCGCGGGATGCGCTCAAGCTGATCGAGGTCGAATACGAAGTGCTGCCCCACGTCACCGACGTGGATAAGGCGATGGCCCCGGATGCTCCGGTCATTCGCGAAGGTGCGGCGGACTATTCGGTTCCGGAAGGGATGCATCCGAACGTCGTGCGTTACCACGAAAGCGGTCACGGCGATGTTGAAGCCGGCTTTGCCGAGGCTGATCTGGTCATTGAGGACAGCTTTGTTACTGAGGCGACCCACCAGGGCTACATCGAACCGCATGCCTGTCTGGGTATGTTGGGCAATGACGGTAAAGGTGAGCTGTGGTGCACCACCCAAGGGCATTGGATCGCGCAAAAGACCTGCGCCGCACTGCTGGGCATTGAGACCTCGCAGCTGCGTGTAACGGCCTCGGAAATTGGTGGTGGTTTCGGTGGCAAGACAACGGTCTTTATCGAACCTGTTGCACTGGCGTTGAGCCGCAAGGCCAACCGCCCGGTCAAGATCGTGATGTCACGTTCAGAAGTGTTCCGGGCAACTGGCCCGACCGCGTCGGCGTCGATGGACATCAAGATCGGGATGAAAAAAGACGGCACGATTTCTGCTGCTCAGGGCGTGTTCCGTCTGCAGGGTGGCGCATTCCCAGGTGCGCCGGGCGATATGACCGCCATGTGCGCCTTCGCGCCCTACAACCTGACCAACGTCAAGCAGATCGGTTATGACGTCATGGCCAACCGCCCGAAACAGGCCGCATACCGCGCGCCGGGTGCGCCGATGGGGGCTTTTGCGGTCGAGTCCGTAATTGATGAGCTGTGCAAAAAGCTGGGTCTGGACCCGCTTGATGTGCGTCTGAAAAACGCCGCGCATGAAGGCTCCAAAGCCAGCTATGGTCCGACCTACGAACGCATCGGTCTGGTCGAGACGCTGGAAGCCGCCAAGGCGCATCCGCATTACTCAGCGCCGCTGAAGCCGGGGCAGGGGCGAGGGATTTCCTGCGGGTTCTGGTTCAACCACGGCGGCGAGACCTCGGTGTCGCTGGCGCTATCCGAAGATGGCTCGGCCCAGTTGATGGTCGGCACGCCTGATATCGGCGGCTCGCGCGCATCGATGGCGCTGATGGCCGCCGAGGTGCTGGGCATCCCATACGAGAATATCCGTGTAACCATCGCCGATACGGCCACACTGGGGTATAACGACGTCAGCCACGGCTCGCGCGTGACTTACGCCAGCGGTCTGGCCACCATCAAAGCGGCCAAACACGCGGTCGAACAGCTGTGTGCCCGTGCGGCGGCCAGCTGGGGAATCCCGACCGACGCGGTGAAATGGGAGAACGGCTGCGCCGTGCCCTCGGGCCCCAATGCGGGTGACTTCGATCCGCGCCCACTGGCGGAAATCACCGCACATATGGGGGCGACCGGAGGTCCGATCTCGGGCCATTTCGAAGCCACCCCCGAAGGCGCAGGCGTGTCATTCGGCACCCATATCGTGGACGCGGAGGTGGATCCTGAGACCGGCAAGACCTCAATCACCCGCTACACGGTCATTCAGGACGCGGGTAAAGCGATCCACCCGACCTATGTGGAAGGCCAGTATCAGGGCGGTGCTGCGCAGGGCATCGGCTGGGCGCTGAACGAGGAATATATCTATGGCGACGATGGTCGCCTGCAGAACTCGATCTTCCTCGACTACCGTATCCCGGTTGCCAGTGACTTGCCGATGATCGACACGGTGATCGTCGAAGTGCCCAACCCCGGCCACCCGTTCGGCGTTCGTGGTGTAGGCGAAACTGGCATCGTGCCGCCTTTGGCTGCGATTGCGAACGCGGTTTCGCATGCGGCAGGCGTTCGCATGCGGCAATTGCCCATGTCGCCGCCGCGTATTCTGGCGGCACTCAAGGACAATGGTTGAAGTTCATCTCTGGGCTGGTCTCCGGTCTTTGACCGGGGGCCAGCAGGTGGTAGAGGTTGACGCCAAAACCACCGGCGAATTGCTACGCGCACTGGTGCGCGTACACCCGCAGCTTCAGGGGCCGATTGATGCGGGCGTTTCCATTGCCATAGACGGCCGCGTCATCGCTACGGGGCTAACCGAACCGATCCCCGAAGGCAGCGAAGTATACTTGATGCAACGACTTAGGGGCGGTTAGCTTTCAGGCGACCACGGTTCGCGACCAACCATGCGGTCGGCTTCGGCAGTGATGTCATTCATGTGGTTCTCGAGGCTCTGGCGCAGCTCTTCAATCTGCTGTTCAGTAGCTTTGCGCGGTACGGTATCCGTCCATTCTCGACACAGAAACACACCTTCATTACGCCAGGGGCGCGGCATCAGCAGGCGGTCCCATGTGCCTGCTTCGCGCCCATGCTTTGCAGAAAAAGTGATCCCGAACACCCGCTTGCCTGAAGTCCGCGCCCAGATCAGCGGCACGGTCGAAGACACCCGTTCTGGTCCGCGCGGTCCATCAGCGGCAATCCCGATCGAGATCCCCTGTTTCATCTTGCCCAGCACCTCGCGTGACAGCGCGACATGGCGCTTGTGGCTGGACATCGCGATCGTGTCCATGCCGAACAGTTGCTGAACGCGCCCCACCATGCTGCCCGCCCGTGCAGAGGATGTGATCGAACAGATTCGCCCCTTATCCAGCGGAAAGAAGTAAGGCGATTGAGCCAGTCGCTGATGCCAAAGCACCACGATGACCGGCTCACCCTGTTCGGCCAACTGGTCCAATTCCTCGTAGCCAATGCGCTGCCAGCGGGTGTTACGATTGACCATCCGGATATAGCTGGCGATGCGTCGCGCTGCCCAGTTCAGGACGGTGTCGCTGTCGGCTATCTTGGTGCGGATACTCACGGATGGCTTTCCCTATGTTGACCAAACCGTGTCTTATAGAACTCATCGCAGCGCGCAACGTGTTTGTGGAATGGAATAGTGAGCGGGAATTTGAAAAAGCCTCTTGAGTCCGCCGCGCTGCTGGCATATCTGAGGCGCACCTTAGGGGTATAGCTCAGTTGGTAGAGCGACGGTCTCCAAAACCGTAGGTCGCGGGTTCGAACCCTGCTGCCCCTGCCATTTCCCAAAAATCCGAACGCAATGCGAGTGGGTAAGCCAGGCTGCTTAACCCGTGATTTTGGATTTTTGAGAAAACAACGTATCCTTCTCCAATTATTTCAGAAATTCTGATCGTGGGGGCGGTCAATGCGCGTTTTGTTCAAGCAAGGGTTGGTGGTCTTCTGGTTCCTGTGGTGGGTTATGGCCTTCCTGACCGATTTCGTAGGAGGGCTGGAACTGTTGGGCGTGACATCGACGCCTTGGTTTGACGGGCACAATTACCCATTTCTTGTGAAGACGCTTGAGCAATTTGGTTCCACAACAGCGATAAATGTCTCACTGTTCATTGGGATCATCCTGTGGGCGCTGCTGTCCGCAGGGCTGTTCCTGATCGCTTTGGCGACGCCTTACTCTCATAGCGAGCTGTGGTTCCGCCGAGTGGACAGGGCCTTTATAGTTTCGCTGGGGTTGTGGCTGGCGTTTTTTCTTTCGGACCAGACCGTCATGAAATTCGACCTAGAGGAAAACCACATGGTTCAGGGCGGATTCCAGCTTTTGTGTTACCTGACAATCTACATATTGCCGGACTGAGTGTTTTAAGGTTTTGTGAAATGCGTTAGAAATTCGTGTTTCAGTAGGAGCTTGCTGGATTTTGAGCGCGCGGCGTGACGATGTGTTGAGCTTCAGTCACGCCGAACGCACAGCACGGAATAAGGCTCCGAACTCAGCCCGAGAAGTAATGCCGGTAAACCATCTCGTGCATGTCACCTCGGCAATAGCCCAGGTCCATTAGTTCCTTGTCCGACATCCTGTCGATTTCGCGCCGTTTACGTTTGTACTCAGCTTTCTTTTCACGATTGGCTTTTCTTTCCTCTGCGGACGCAAAGAGGTTCGAAAAAATACCGTTTCCGGTGATGAAGTCTGCATAGGCCATCATAATCTCCTCCATTGCATGTTGGCTGTTCTTGATGTTCAGATTGGTGTCCGTGCTGAACCTTGCCTGTCGGAGAAATTAACGTTGGTTCAGATAAGATGTGGGTTCGGAACCGCGCAATTCGGTCAATCCCGGTTTCCTACGCCTTGGGAATGGCCTATGGTCCAGCCCACTACAGACAGGCGGAAGAGGATTCATGTCGCGCTTTGATGGTTATTTCCTGCGGCAATTGCTGATTCTGTTCGGCTTCTTCACTCTGGTTCTTGTTGGCGTGTTCTGGATTACCCGTTCCGTCAGCCTGTTTGACCGTGTGATCAGCGGCGGTCAGTCGGCGATCGTGTTTCTGGAATTCACGGCGCTGACCCTTCCCACCCTGATCAGAACCGTGATGCCGATGGCAGTGTTCGCCGCTGCCGTCTATGCAACTAACCGTCTCAGCCGCGAAAGCGAGATGACGGTGATGCTGGCCACCGGAACCAGCCCATGGAGGCTGGGCCGTGCCGTGTTCCTGTTCGGTATCGTGACGGGTCTGATGATGGCGGCCATCAGCGTTTTCCTGCACCCTGCATCAGTTGAACAGTTGGAAATACGTCAGGCCGAAGTGGCCGGAGACGTTACCGCTCAACTTTTGAATGAGGGCGAATTCCTCCACCCAGCGCAAGGGGTCACGGTTTACATCGGTAAGATCGATCTGGACGGTACACTGTCCGAGGTTTTTGTCTCGGACCGCCGGGTTGAGGAAAGCCCGGTCAGTTATTCCAGTAAGACGGCTTATCTGGTCAACAACGGTAGCGGCATTCACCTGGTGATGGTCGATGGGATCGCGCTGCGTCTGGATCAGCAGGGCCGCACGCTGTCTTCGACCTTGTTCGAGGATGCATCCTACGATATCTCCGAGCTCACAAGCTCGGATACCATGACCGCCCGCAGTATCGGTGCGATCCCGACGTTAGAGCTGTTGCAAAGCCGCGATGCCATTTTAGCGTCCGAACAGTTTTCGAAAGGGGAATTGATCGAGGAACTGCATCAGCGTTTCTCGTGGATCACGATCTGTGTCGCCGTGGCGATGGCCGGGTTTTCGACACTGATGCTGGGCAGCTTTTCGCGCTTCGGTCTGTGGCCGCAGATATTCGGAGCTTTCACGATTCTGGTCTTGCTCGAAGGTGTCCGAGGCTTTGTTTCGCCGGTTGTTATCGAAGACCCGAAACTGTGGATTCTGCTCTATTTGCCGGCCATTATCGGCATCCTGATCTCATGCGTATTCCTGCTGATCGCCGGGCGGCCATTGATACGCGCCCGATCACGGGGGGAGAATGGAGCCTTATCCCAGGTCTAATTGGACTGCCGAAGATCGGTCAGGCACGTCTTCACGTCTTCAAAGGCGTCGCTGTCCCGTCTGGTCACAAGGTAAAGCGGCAACATCAGGTCCAGCGCCCCGGCGACCGGAGTCAATTGCCCCGCGCTCAACTGATCCCGAATGACATATTCGGGAAAATAGCCTGTCCCACCGCGTTGCAGAACATAACGCAGGGCCATCATGCAGTTGCCCAGAAAGACCGTCTGCCCCGAGGCTTTTTGCGCCGTTGATCGCACGTGGTCCTGATAGATTTCACCCAGTTCCAGATTAACGAAAACCGGATCCTCAGGCGTGTGCGGTGTCTCGACCAACATTAAGCGTTCCGACACCAGTTCTTGAAACAGAACACGTTGATCTGAGGGTTTTTCGTGTGTGAGCGCGGCATCCAGTACATGTGTTGCGACGGCCTCGACCATATTGAGGTCGTGATCATAGTTGAGGGTAAGCAACAATTGGCCAAGGTGCTGTTCGTACCGGACAGCCAAGTCAACGAGCAAGGGATCCCACACACTCAGCTGTGCGCCTAGCCGCAGTGCGATTCTGTGCCGAGTTTGGTCCGGCAGATCCCGAGAGGCAAAGGACCACAGCGATATCATCTGCTCGGCATAGGGCCGAAACTGTCGGCCGAAGTCCGTCAGGTTGGTGCCTCCCGCACCCCGGGTAAATAGGGGTTTTCCGGTTTCCTTTTCAATCAGCTTGATACGAGCGCTGACGGCCGTCTGGGTCACGTTGAGCCTGCGCGCAGCGGCGTGGAACCCGCCGGTTTCCGCAACGCAGAGAAATGTTTCGAGCGCTTTGATCTGCATAGCGAAAGTATTTTTTGATCAGACCGATAAAATCAATTCGTTTTTTTGAACGCCAACCTTGGGCTAAGTTGGGACCAGCAGATCAGCCAGAGGAAACACCATGCTGGACAAAAGCCACAAACCAACCTGGACCAGTTTTGAAGAGGCAACCAAGGCCGACTGGGATGCTGTCATGGACTATGAAGAGGCGTATAACGCCGCGCTGCCGGACCGTATTCTGGATGCCATCCGGTCGCTCGACGAGGAGTGGACGCCTTATCCCGTGAACCGCTACCAGCACAGCCTGCAGGCCGCGACGCGCGCTTATGAGGACGGTGCGGATGAGGAACTGGTGGTCGCGGCGCTGATCCACGACACCGGCGATATCCTGTCACCCTACAACCATGGGGAGCTGTCCGCAGCGATGATGAAGCCCTATGTCAGCGAGAAAACCTATTGGATTCTCAAGCATCACTGCGTGTTCCAGGGCTATTACTACAACCACCATCTCGGCGGCGATCGCAACGCCCGCGACAAGTACCGCGACAGCCCGTATTGGGAGGACTGCCGCTATTTCTGCCATGAGTACGATCAGAAGGCATTTGACCCGGAATATCCGACCAAGCCGCTGGAGTTTTTCGAGCCCATGCTGCGCCGCGTTCTGAACAAGGGCGAGGGCCACATGGAACTGAACGAAACGTCCGAGGGTTAGCAGGCCGCCATCAGGCGATAGACGATTTGAGCTGCGGTAAAGTCCCAGGCGGCGTTGCCGTCCGGGGCAAGCTCAACAACGTCAAAACCCACGCATTTGCGGTGCTGCAGCGCGTGTTCCACCAACCGCAGCGCTTGATAATAGCCCAGTCCGCCGGGAACAGGTGTGCCGGTGGCAGGCATTTGCGAGGGGTCCAGCCCGTCGACGTCAAAGCTGACATAGACCAGCTCGGGGAAATCCTCGGGCAGGTCAACAGCGTGGATATTGCCCGTCACCAATTCTTCGGCATCCACGTGGAACACGTGGTTTTTCAGGCGGCTCTTCGCTTCTTCCGTAGAAAATGCGCGCACACCGAATTGGGCCAGTTTGATCCCTTCTTCTGCCAGCAAATGCATGACCGAGGCGTGGCTGTGTTTCTCGCCCTGATAAGCGTTGCGCAGGTCGGCATGTGCATCGACTTGGACGATCCCGATGGGTTGCCCCAATGCGCGCGTCACTCCCATGACGGCGCCGTAGCTGAGCGAATGCTCTCCACCCAGAGTGACCGGTATTTTGCCCGCCCGAACGGCGGCTTCGGTGCGCTGGGACAGGCGGTCCATGATCTCGGCCAGCGAGGCGTCGCAATCGATGGGGTCTTCGGTGAAAATACCCTCGACACAAGGTTCGGCATGGCCGGTAATGCGTTCCAGTTCGTTGCTGGCCTCTATAATCGCTTCGGGGCCTTTGGCGGTGCCCGAGCCATAGGACACGGTGCGTTCCAGCGGCACCGGGATCACGCGGAATCGAGCGTCCTCGGTGCGCTCGGATGCGGTCAGTTCACTGTCGAGAAAAATACTCATGAGAGTCGGTCCTTAAAGTCGTCATAGCCGAACTGTTTGATGATCTTCAGTTCGTCCGTTTCGCTGTTCCATAGCGCGATTGTGGGCAGGGGAACGCCGTTGAACGTGTTCGTCTTGACCATCGAGTAATGCGCCTGATCGAGGAAGGCAAAGCGCTGGCCGATTTCCAGCGGCCTGTCCCACGTGTAGTCGCCGATCACATCGCCCGCCAGACAGGACGGCCCGCCCAGACGGTAGGTGTGACCTTCCTCGGCTTCGTCCATAAGGGCGGGTCGATAAGGGGCTTCGATCACATCGGGCATGTGGCAGGTGGCCGAGATGTCGGTGATCGCGAGGTTCATGTCATTAGTCGGCAGGTCGAGGATTTCGCCCACCAGAATACCCGCGTCCAGCGCTACCGCCTCACCGGGTTCGAGATAGATGTCGAGGCCGTATGTCTCGCGGATGGATTTGATGAAGGCTACCAGTCCGTCGCGGTCGTAATCGTCGCGGGTGATGTGATGACCGCCCCCAAAGTTCAGCCATTTGAGCTGGCCGAGGAAGGGTTTGAGTTTTGGCTCGACGGCCTTCCACGTGCGCTGCAGTGGCTCAAAACCCTGTTCGCAGAGTGTGTGCATGTGCAGACCGTTAACGCCGGTCAAGGTCTCGGCGGTCAGTTGGCTGACCGGCATACCCAGACGCGAGCAGGGCGCGCAAGGGTCGTATTTCGCGACCTCGCCCTCGGAATGTTCCGGATTGATCCGCAGACCGACCTGTACGCCAGCAGCCCGGGCTTTGGCCAGAAAGCGATCCTTCTGGGCCGGAGAGTTGAAGATGATATGGTCCGACAGCGACAGGATTTCGTCCATGTCGGTATCTTTGTACCCGGCGCAGAAAGTTGCGACCTCGCCGCCGTATTCCTCACGGCCCAGACGCGCCTCGTAGATGCCGCTGGCGCAGGTGCCGTCGAGGTGCTGGCGGACCAGCGGGGCCAGCGAGAACATCGAGAACGCCTTGAGGGCACTGAGCACATGCGCACCGGACCGGGCGCCGATGTCAGCAAGGATCGTCAGGTTGCGTTCGACAGCCTTTTCATCGACCACGAAGCATGGGCTCGGCACGCGGCTCAGATCAAATCTGCGAAAGGCTCCGGCGTCGCCAGCCTGTGTGGTCATCATGTCGGACATAACCGGCGTCTCCGTATTAAGGAGGGGCCGGGGGCACTGCCCCCGGACCCCCGGGATATTTGTAGCCAGATGAAGCTAAAACGGATCAGAATTCGACGGGGCCGTCGAGTTCGTGGACCTGCCACGGCAGACCATGTTCGTTCAGCATGTCCATGAAGTCATCGGGGTCGAGTTGCTCCATGTTCCACACGCCTGGCTCGGTCCAGTTGCCTTTCAGAACCTGTGCAGCGCCGATCATGGCCGGGACGCCGGTGGTGTAGCTGACAGCCTGGCTGCCGACTTCGCGGTAGCATTCTTCGTGGTCGCAGATGTTGTAGATGTAATAGGTCTTCTCGCCCGAGCCGTCCTTGGCCTGACCCGTGGCGATATCGCCGATGCAGGCTTTGCCTTTGGTTTCCGCGCCCAGATCGCCGGGATCAGGCAATAGGGTTTTCAGGAACTGGATCGGGATGATTTCCTTGCCGTCGTGCATCACCGGATCGATGCGGGTCATGCCGACATTTTCCAGCACTTTGGCGTGGGTGATGTAAGCGTCGCCAAAAGTCATCCAGAAACGGGCGCGCTCGATTTCGGGGAAGTGGGTCGAGAGCGACTCCAGTTCCTCGTGATACATCAGGTACATGTTTTTGCGGCCGATGGCGGGGAAGTCGAACTCGACCTTATGGGTCATGGCGGGGGAGTGTTTCCACTCGCCACCTTCCCAGTGGCGCACTTCGGCCAGCACTTCGCGCAGGTTGATCTCCGGGTTGAAGTTTGTGGCAAATTCCTGATCGTTCGAGCCGCCATTAGCATCCAGAACGTCGATCTGGCGGATGGTCTCCAGCTTGTGCTTCTTCAGCCATTTGGCGAAGACGGATGTAACACCCGGATCGAAACCCGAGCCGAGGATGGCGGTCAGGCCGGCCTCTTTGAACTTGTCCTGATAAGCCCATTGCCAGTGGTATTCGAACTTGGCCTCATCCTCAGGTTCGTAGTTCGCGGTGTCGAGATAGTGGATACCGGCCTCAAGGCACGCGTCCATCAGCACCAGATCCTGATAGGGCAGGGCGAGGTTCACAAGAATTTCGGCCCCGGTGTCCTTGATCAGCTTGACGGTGTCTTCGACTTTGTAGGCGTCCAACTCGGCTGTAGCGATATCAACGCCCACACGCTCTTTAACCGATTTGGCGATGGCGTCGCATTTCGATTTCGTCCGGCTGGCCAGAGTGATTTCGGTAAAGATATCCGAATTCATTGCCATCTTGTGCACGGCTGCGTGCGAAACGCCGCCCGCTCCGACAACCAGTGTTTTGCCAGTAAATGAACCCATGGGGGTGATCTCCTCTCACAGGGGGTTATTCGTAATAGGTGTAGCCGTTGATCGAGTCGCGATAGGCGCTCATCAGGGTTTTGCGGTCTTTGGCTTTCAGAGTACCGGTCGAAATCGCCTCGTCCACCATTTTGCGAAAGGCCGCGACGCAGTCCTGCGGGTCAAACTCGACATAGGACAGAACTTCGGAGATGGTGTCGCCTTCCTGTTCGTGCAGCAGGTCGAAGCCTCCGTCGGCACGCAGGTCGATGGTGACGACATTGGTATCTCCGAACAGGTTATGCAGATCGCCCAGCGTTTCCTGATAGGCGCCGACGAAGAAGACGCCCATGTAGTATTCGTCTTCTTCAGGCAGCGAATGCACCGGCAGACTGGGCGAGACGCCATCGGCCAGAATGAACCGGTCGATCTTGCCGTCACTGTCGCAGGTGATGTCGGACAGAACTGCGCGGCGGTCCGGGGCCTGGTTCAAGCCTTGCAGCGGTACGATAGGGTGCAGCTGATCGATGGCCCAGACATCGGGCAGGGATTGGAACAGCGAGAAATTGCAGTGGTAGATGTCGGCCACTTTCTCTAGCTGGTCGTCTACATCCGTCTCCAGATCATCGCTTGCGGCCAGCGCCTTGAGGCGGGCCATCAGTGAAAGGTAAATTCGTTCAGCCCGGGCCATCTGGCGCAGGTCGACATAGCCGCGGCGGAACATGGCACGCAATTCGTTGCGATAGAAGGTGGCGTCGTTCCAACATTCCTGTAGGCGGTCGCTGCTGAGGTAACCGTGCACGGCCGCCAGGTCCGAGACCAAATGGTGGTCGTCGGCTTCGACCTCGGGTCCGTTGGGCGCATCGTACAAAGTGCTTTCCAGCACGTTGAAGACCAGCATCGAAGACGTGGCGACCACAGCGCGGCCACTTTCCGTGACCAGCGTCGGGTGGTCGACTTCGGCCTCGTCCATCGCGTAGGCCACGGTTTCCACGACGTTGGCGCAATACTCTTCGACCGTGTAGTTGATAGAGTTTTCGGCAGCCCTCTTCTCACCCGTATAGTCGACACCCATGCCGCCGCCGAGATCCAGATGAGTCAGCGGCACGCCCTCGCGGGTCAGTTCGGTGTAGTAACGGCAGGCTTCACCGACGGCACGGCGCACATCGTTGACGTCCTGCACCTGAGAGCCCAGATGCGAATGCTGCAGCTTCAGGCAATGCAGAAGGCCCGCGTCGCGCAGCTTGTCCACAGTGGCGACCAGTTGATCGGTGTTCATGCCAAATGCGGATCGATCGCCCGAGCTTTCTTCCCACTTGCCGCTGATCTGGTTGGTCAGTTTGACCCGCACACCAATCAGGGGTTCGATGCCCAGCTCGTTATAGACCTCGATCACCGTGTCAGCCTCTTTCGGGCTTTCCAGAACAATGACGGTGTTGAAGCCGATCTTGCGGGACAGGATCGCCAACTGAATGAACTCGGCATCCTTGACACCGTTGCATACGATCAGCGCCTCGCTGGCAAGACGGTGCGCTAGTGCGACCACCAATTCAGGCTTGGATCCGGCCTCGAGCCCGTAGTTGTACTTCTTGCCGAATTCGACAATCCGGTCCACAACCTGCGCCTGCTGGTTCACTTTGATCGGGAAGACGCCGCGATAGCTGCCCTTATAGCCTACGCGTGCAATTGCTTCGCGAAAACTCACGTTCAGATGCGCGATCTCATGTTCCAGATAAGACGACACGCGCAAAACCATTGGTGCTTTGATGCCCCGGTCGTCCAAGTCGGTCAGAATTCCCGGCAGGCTGATCGCCGCCGCTTCGGGCACCAGAGGGTTGCGCAGACCGATCTCGCCCTGCTCCGTCACCTCGATGAGGCCTTTGCCCCATTTCTCAACCCCGTAGATGGAATGCGGTGCGTCGGGCGTGTGTTTCAATCAAGTCTGTCCTTGCAATAGGGTGCCAGTTTCGCGCCCGCCAATACGGCAGCATTTTGATTCTTCCAAGTGTAATCTATGCGGCGGGATTTGCCGAATTTATGTGGACGTGCGAATTGGGATCAGATGGTTGTCCCATTGGCAATCAGACTGGGTCAAGATCCTGGCTGTATTGGCTGCTAACACTCCGATCAAACCGATGCCCGTCGTAAACACAAACCCGTTCTTCCCAGTGCAAAGGCCGCAGACGTCGTCGAAATTGAAAACACCATCAAGCTGGCCATCAGCAACGCGGAACCGATGCAGGGCATTGCCGCGCGGGCAGGTGATTGCAACGGTTTCGCCATCGCCGGAAAAGGCGATGCTGCCCGCATACCCCTGCAGCGTGCTTTGGTCGGTATCGGGCGCGCTTAGCAATCGGGCTTCCTCACCGCGACGGTGCAGCCCCAGCAGGGGAGGGTATTGCGACTTGTCTCCTTGCCACTGCATCGCAAGGCCGACCAGCCCGTCCGGCCGCACGGCCAGATGGCGGATCGAGTTTTTGTGCAGGGCATTTGGCAGTTCTATCTGCTCTAAAACCGCACCTGACAGATCAAGGTAGGTCAGGCGAGGTTGCATCACCGGCAGATTCAGCTTGGTCCGACCGGTTTCCGGATGGGTCTCGATCCCGCCGTTTGCAACGACCAGAGTTTGACCGTCGGGCATAAGGCGCATGTCATGCGGTCCGACCCCGCCCGAAGAGAACTCGCCAAGTCTGGAATAGCTGTTGGCATCCCAGATGCCGATCACGCCCTGACCGGCCTCGTAATCGTTTTCGGTGGTGAAAAGTCGGGATCCATCGCGCGAGAAAACGCCATGACCATAGAAGTGGCGACCTTCGGGCGCTGCCAATCGTGCGGTTTCCTTCCCCGACGCGCAGTCGATGACGATGGCAAAGGTTCCGGGGCGGCGCGCAAAGGTGACCGCCTGCGCACGATGAGGATGCGCGGCTGCGGCGTGACCACGGGCCGGCAGTGGCAATGAGAACAGAGTATCTCCGCCTGCGGTTAGCCCAACCAGACGATAACTACCGTCGGGAAACAGCGCGGCGGCCAGAAAATCCGGCGCTCCGACCGATGCCCAACCGCGCACAGGCGCAAGGCTAGCGGCAGCCAATCCTGCAAGAAATTGTCGTCGGCTGGTCACGGTTCAATCTCCGTCCAAAGAGTTGAAACCGGCGCTGATGCCCAGCTTAGGGCCAAGTTCGGTCGCGCCGATCGCATGGATGTCGTTGATCGATTGCTGCAGCGCCTCGACGCGGAACCGTCCCTGCGGCGTGGCCACGCCGGCAAATGCAGGATCTTCCAGCGCTTGGGCACGGTCTATGGCCGAGGCGAATGCGCTGTCCAGATCGGCAGCGATTTCAGGGTGATCCACCGACAGGCGTGCCGCAAGATCTCGCAGAGAAATCAGCGACAGCTCAACATGGCGCAGCGAGCGTTCTGAACGACGTGCCTCGGCGCGCTTGGGTCGCGGGCGGTCGAAGGTTCCCATCGGGCGGCCGAGGCGGGTTTCTGCAGTGAACTCCAGACCGGTCATCAGGGCTTTGTAGAGCTCCTGCATGGCTTCGTCTTCCGACCGATAGGGGCTGCCGTCGCCCGGGTTCATTAATGCCGCTGCATAGTCTGCCCAGTCAGAGTCGATTGCGCGGGCATTGCCGTCGATATCCGCAGCAATTGCTTGGATCAGGGCACAGCGATATTCTGCATTGCCCTGACCTGAAAACCGTGGATCGTAAAGCATCAGTTCCAGCGCGAAAAATCCGCGACCGGCTACGGAGGTTTCCGCAAAGGAAACAGATGATTGGACGGTCGAGTCTTCGTCTGTGATCAATCTCGACAGGGCCTTGGGCGTGAACCCTTTGGAGTCGGGCCAGAAAGCCAGTGCAAAGGCACGGTCCTCCGCCTCGGAAGGCCCGAAACGCAGATGGCTGACGGAAATCCAGTCATCAAAGGCGGCGTTGTACGCTTCCCGAAGTTGGGTCGAGTTGGGGTCGCAACCCGCCTGCGCCGCTTGTGTCAGCGCGCCGGTTGCGTCTGATAGTGCCGCGTACCCGGGCAGGATATGCGCCTCGACCGTGTCGGCCAGGATTGGCGTCCGATCCTGGGCGTGGGCGCAAAGGGGAAGCGACAAGGCCAGAGCAAAAGCGAAGATACGCATGGGTCAGAGGCTCTCCAAAAAGCGAACAAGGGCATCGCGGTCGGGCTTTGGCATCGAAACGACCGTGTCGCGTGCCACTTGCGCTTCGCCGCCATGCCACAGGATCGCTTCAAGCAACGACCGCGCGCGACCGTCGTGCAGGAATTGCGTATGTCCTGACACTTGTTCGGTCATCCCAATCCCCCAAAGCGGAGCGGTGCGCCATTCGCGACCTGTCGCGCGCGCCTCGGGGCGGTTGTCGGCCAGCTCTTCGCCCAAGTCGTGCAGCAACAGGTCCGAATAGGGCCAGATCAATTGGAAGCTTTGCTCGGGCCGATCTTCCAGGCGGTGGGTTACAAAAGCAGGCGTATGGCAGGATGCGCATCCGGTCTCATGAAACACCTGCTTGCCGCGCAACACCTGTGGGTCATCCACATCGCGCCGTGCTGGGACACCCAGATTGCGGCTGTAAAATGCGACGAGGTCCAAGCCGACCTGATCGATTTCGAATTCCCGCACGTCACCATCACCATGCGGCGCGTTCACGCAATCCACCTGTGCGTCGGTGCAATCGCCGTGACCTGCCGGGTACAGCGGGCTGGAAATGCCAATGTCACCGGCAAAGGCTGCAGCGGATTGCTCCATCACTGTGGGCATACCTGCCTTATGGCCGAACCGGCCCATCATCGGCGCGTCGTATTCAATTGCCCAGACAATGTTCGGGCGGCCGGAAATCCCGTCGCCGTTTTCATCCTCCGGGTCGGCGTTTGCCAGCAGATCCTCGACCGGAATCGCTTCGAGTAACCCCAGACCGATCATCTGCGGTGCAACACGTGGGCTGAGCATGGCGTCCGGGTGCAATGGGCCATAACCCAGATTAGCAGCCTCATATGCCGGGCGGCGAAGCGTAACAGTTTCCCCATCCGACAGGGTTACTGGAACGTCCTCATAAGTGATGTCCAAACGGTATTCTGCCGGGTGACCGGGCAGCGCCAGATCCTGCATCTGGCCGCCGTAATTCGGTTCGGGCAAGGTCGCGATATAGTCCTTGATCTCAGGATAACCGTCTTCGGTGGCACCGGGGACAGAGACCCGCAGGAACATCGATACTGCGTTGTCGTCGGGACCGTTCGGCGTGTGCCCGCGGCCGTCCTTGATATGACAGCGCTGGCAAGACCGGGCGTTATAGAGCGGCCCCAATCCATCCGAAGCCAGCGTCGAAGCCGGGGACGATACCCAGATTTTCTTGAATAGCCCGTTGCCGACCCTGAAATCCAATTCCTGCTCGAAAGTCAGATTGCCCGACGGCTGCGAAAACGCATCGGCATCGGTGCGTGCACGGACGGTGGCAGCCCCGGCGGGCAATTCCTCGAACGGTTGCGGCGCGCCGAAATCCTTGGGCGCTGCAGTTGCACCGGCGATGCGGGCGTTTTCGTCTTCGGTTCTGGGAATGTAATTGAGATGAAGATCCTGCAGCTCTGCTGACAGAGATTGGGTGGCCGTCAAGACGGCCACCGGAATAAGAACGAGCTTACTCGCCTTCGTCCATTTTCGATGCATTGAGTTGCGCATAATTGGCTTCGCCAATCCTTTCGTGCAGGTCGAGCTGCGTTTCCAGAAAATCGATATGGCCTTCCTCATCCGCCAGCAATCCCTCAAACAGAGACATAGTGACGTAGTCTCCGGCGCTCTGGCAGTATTCGCGGGCTTCCTTGTACAGGGCGCGTGCATCGATCTCAGCCGCGAGATCACATTCCAGCGACTCTTTCGGCGTTTGCCCGATGCGCAAAGGGTCAAGCTGTTGAAGGTTCGGATGCCCACCCAGAAAGATGATCCGCTCGATCAGTTTGTCCGCGTGCTGCATTTCCTCGATGGATTCTTCGCGGCTTTTCTTGGCCATGTGACCAAGGCCCCAATCCTCCTGCAGGCGATAATGCAGCCAATACTGACTGACGGCCGTCAGTTCATGCCGCAGTGATTTGTTGAGATATTCTATGACCTTTTGGTCGCCCTTCATCTGCATTCTCCTGTGTTGCTTCGCTGCGCAATGCACGAAGCTGCATCGGGACTTCCAACTTATCGCTAGACCGCATCGAGTCTAGGAAAAGCGGCATGCACCCGCCACAATCTGCAGATTTTCCAAGGGCATGGTAGATTTTACCAGGAGTGATGACTGCGTAGGGATCCGACGCGCGCATCCAGTCAATGGCGGACCGGATGTCGTGATCAGAGATGTTTGTACAGTGGCATACGATCATGGCAGTCAGGGCTCGGAATAATTTATCTTACCATATTAGTAAGTTATTTGCTGCAGGTCTAGAGGCAACACATCAATATGTCCCTCATAAGATCGGGAAGCGGCATGAAACTGCCGCCTCCCGCGATTTGGTTATTGGAACACCGCGTCAGGGTTATCCAAGCTGTCCGAACCTTCGAAATCGATCTGGTCGAGTTTCAGCGCGGCCACGATGCGCTCGATGGTCTTGGTCTGATCGACCAGGCCGTCCACGCCGCCCATGATCAGAACTTTGCCGCCTTCGTTGCCACGCTCCAGCATCTGATCGTAGGCGAAACCGGCTTCGGCTGTCGATTTCAGGCGACCCAGAGCTTGCATGGTGTTGGCCAGTTTGACCTTCATCTCGGCATCCAGCGACGGGTCGGTCGCGATGACAAGATCAGACAGCGATGCGCCGCTGACCGGGGTGCCGTCGATGCGGGTGTAGCTGCCCAGGTAAACGTTCTGAATGCCCAGACCGTCATAGTAATGGCTGTTATGCGTGTTGTCCGAGAAACAATCGTGCTCTTCTTCCGGGTCGTTCAGCATCAGGCCAAGACGCATACGCTCTCCGGCTTGCTCGCCATAGGACAGCGAGCCCATGCCGGTCAGGATCGCGCTGACGCCGGCGGCTTCGTTCGCGTTCAGGGCTGCGCGCGCCTCACCACCTTCTGCCCACTGAGAGGCCATCCATTCCAGATCGCTGATTAGCAGTTCGGTGGCTGCGCTCAGATATTGCGCGCGGCGGTCGCAGTTGCCACCGGTGCAGCCGTCGCCTTGCACGTAGTCGGTATACGGACGGTTGCCGGCACCTGCGCCATGGCCGTTCATGTCCTGGCCCCACAGCAGGAACTCGATTGCGTGATAGCCGGTGGCAACGTTCGCTTCGATTCCGTCCGCTTCATGCAGCGTTTCTCCCAGCAGTTCAGGGGTGATTTCGCTGGCGTCGATGGTTTGGCCCGACAGTTCGAAGCTGGGGTTCGCGATGACGTTCAGCGCAGCGAACTCGTTTTCGTCAGTCGGCCCACCATAGGAGGAATCCACATAGTCGATCAGGCCTTCGTCCAGCGGCCAGGCGTTCACTTTGCCTTCCCAGTCGTCGACGATCGCGTTGCCGAAACGATAAACTTCGGTCTGCTGATAGGGTACACGCGCGGTGATCCAGGCGGCGCGCGCAGCATTTAGCGTTGCGTCCGAGGGACCTGCAATCAGAGCGTTCACTGCGTCCTGCAGCGATTTTGCCGCGATCAGGCTGTCGTCGTACTTGGCTTCGGCAATATTCGCATACGTTGTCAGAACATCAGCTTTCGTGGGTGCATCAGCTGCAAAGGCTGCAGACGCAATGCCCAGGGTCAGTGCGCTGGTAGCAGCAAAAAATTTTGTCATGGGGGTGACACTTTCCTGTCAGAAACAAATTTACAGGCGTCGCTGGGCGACGCGTACGGCCAAAAACTGAGTGAAACAGTCAGATAAGTCAACCTGAGTTTTATTGTCGGAATTAAATGGCGCACCCATCCGATGATCCTCTATCCCCATAATTGGCGGGGAAACGAACCGTTGCTGCGATTGCGCGGGGTTTTAAACACATTAGAATGAACTTCGTGATTCCCAGTTGGATG
This sequence comes from Ruegeria sp. BF12, assembly GCF_056538705.1. NCBI lineage: Bacteria > Pseudomonadati > Pseudomonadota > Alphaproteobacteria > Rhodobacterales > Roseobacteraceae > Ruegeria > Ruegeria sp. BF12. The sequence continues at coordinate 76,972 of NZ_JBQFTP010000003.1, forward strand.
GTGCCCTGTTTATGAGATGCGCAATCTTCGCTTTGTTCCTGACCCCGGCTTTTGCCCTGTCGCAGACCCAAAGCCCGGCGCATGTACATGGCACCGGCTATATGGACATTGCGTTTTCGGGTGAGGCGTTTTCCCTGTCGCTCGCTGTGCCTGCAGCCGACATCATCGGATTTGGAGGGCCGGCAGAGACAGACGAAGACCGCGCGCTGGTTGCTGTTGCAATATCCGATCTCTCCAAACCCCTGGGTCTTTTTGTCCTGCCCGAGGAGGCGGGGTGTTTCACTGCGTCGGCCAATGTCACGCTTTCGGGTGAAGGGTTGGGGCAAGACGCAAGCGGGCAGGCCGCCGATCAGGCAGAGCACAGTGAGTTTTTGGCCGATTACCAGATTCAGTGTCAGGATATGGCTGCGTTGGCAAGTATCCGGTTTGCCTATTTCGACCGTTTTGAAAATTCACAGAAGTTGATCGTTCGGATCGCCCGGTCGGGCGAGAATCGCACGTACGATGTGTCGCGCAACCAGCCGGATTTAATCATGTGACGCAACAAACACCTGTGCCGAAGCGTTGAGCGTTCAGCGTAAGGGGTCAGGTGGGCGGACCACACAGGCTGCCTCCGCACGCATAGGGCGACACCTCTTATTGTGCTACTATTGTTCGTGATTGTTATTTTGGAGGGCGATTAAGTGGCCTGGATCATGGCATATGCAGGGGCGGTTCCGACTGCAAAAAAAGCGGAATATGAGATGCACGCGAAACGGATGGCGCGTATCTTTCGCAAACACGGCGCAACGCGGGTTGTGGAAACCTGGGGCGCATCTGTTCCGCCCGGCGAGGTAACGTCGTTTCCGCTTGCTGTGCAGGCTGGCGCGGATGACACGGTGGTCACTGGTTGGCAGGAATGGCCGGATCAGGCATCGCAAGAGGCGGGATTTGCCGCTGCAATGCAAGACCCGGAGATGGGTGACATGAGCGACGTGCCCGTCAACGGAAAAACAGTTATTTTTGGCGGATTTGAGGTTCTTGCGGATATTTAACCTAGGTGCCGACGGCGGGCACTGTTTCGGCTTACTGGGGCGTGCGAATTTCTGTGTTCACATCCTTTAACGGTGTTCAGACGTTACTGAGCATCCAGTCGCGAACCCGTTTTGCGTTGTCGACCAGGGGCTTGTAGTCGGACCAGACCAGATAGAAGCCATAACCTGTTTCCCAGCGCCATTCTTCCATGGCTGACAGCAATCCACGCTCGGCCAATGGGGTCGTGAGGTGGCTCCAGCCCAGGGCATACCCTTCCCCCGCCAGAGTTGCCTGCAGCACAAGCGCGTAGTCATTCAACCGAAGCCCTGAAACCGGAGGCTTCTTGGTGACACCAAAGCTTTCGAACCAATGGGTCCAGCCCGGACGTTCGCGCGTCGGTTCTTCGAGGTGAATCAACCGGTGCTGTAACAGCTCTTCAACGCTTTTGGGGCGACCTCTGTTTTCTACTTCAATCGGGCTGGCGACGGGGCACAAGACCTCGTTTGCAATCAGAGCAGAATTACAGCCCTCCCACGTGCCTTTGCCGCGGCGAATGGCCAGACTGATGTTCTCGGCAACAATATCGGGTTCACGGTCGCTGGATTGAAGTCTGAGGTCGATATCGGGAAACGACTGGTGGAACTCCTGTAGCTTTGGCATCATCCAGAAAAAGTTGAAGGCCGAGGACGCGTTGAGCGTTACATGATCGTTCTGGGTGAACTGTCGAACCGCATTGACCGAGTTCAGTATCTGGTCAAATGAGCGGGACACATCGGAATACAGCTTTGACCCGGCTGACGTCAGGACAATCTTTCGGTGTTCACGATGAAACAGCTGCACATTCAGCGAGGCCTCTAGCTGTTTGATCGCGGCACTGACCGCTGGCTGTTTCACATTCATTTCATCGGCTGCACGTGTAATCGACTGAAGCCGCGCCGCGGCTTCAAAATATACGAGATGTTTCGATGATGAGATTGTTTTCCAGAGCTGATGCATAATCTGTGTTTATCCAAATCATCACCTTTTTCAACCGTCACGAACCTGTCGCGACGCGGTAGTGTGCAGGTCAAATGAATCGAGGAGTCACCCATGGCCAGACGCGCCCGCGCCTCGCGCGACCGCCAAAGCGCCGCTGCCGGAGCCCCGGCATCGCCGTACATCCAGCGGAGCCTGAGCTATTTCAACCCGTTGAACGAAGAGGATCTGGAGCGTCTCGAAGCCCAGGTTGACTGGATTTTCGAAGACGTTGGCATCGCGTTTCGCGACGACCCCGAGGCGCTGGAGCTGTGGCGTCGTGAGGGCGCGCGGATAGAAGGTGACATCGTGCGTGCCGATGCAGCGTGGATTCGCGATCTGTGCGCGAAGGCGCCGAAAAAATTCACCCAATTGGCCCGTAATCCAGAACGGTCCGTTGTCATTGGCGACGGCAATCAGGTTTTTGCTCCGGTATATGGCGCTCCGTTCGTGCGCGACCTTGAAGACGGGCGTCGATACGGCGACATGGATGCGTTCCAGAAGCTGGTCAAACTGACTTATCTGCATCCGAACCTGCATCATGGTGGTTTCGTCACGTGCGAACCCTGTGACATTCCGGTCAGCAAGCGGCATCTGGACATGATGTTCGCCCACATGACGCTCAGCGATAAGCCGCATCTGGGCGCGATCACCGAGATGAGCCGCGCACAGGACAGTGTAGAGATGGCCGAAATAATCTTTGGCGCGGATGTAATGGAGCAAAATTGCGTCATTATGGGCAACGTCAACACCAACTCGCCCTTGTTGGTGGATCGGGTGGTGACCGAAGCCGCGCGGGTCTATTCCACCCGGGGTCAGGGCATGATCGTGGTGCCTTTCATCCTGTCGGGGGCCATGGGACCGGTCAGTACGGCCGCAAGCGTCGCCCAAGCCATGGCTGAGGCGATGATGGTCTGCGCCTATGTACAACTGCTGCGTCCCGGCGCGCCATTCGTATTGGGCAACTTCCTGTCCTCCATGTCGCTGAAATCCGGCGCGCCGACTTTTGGTATGCCCGAGCCTGTGATGTCGAACTATGCAATTGGTCAGTTGGCGCGTCGCGCTGGTCTGCCGCTGCGCTGTGGCGGATCGCTGACGGCTTCCAAAATCGAGGACGCGCAAGCCGCATATGAATCCGCCGACTCGATGCACTCGACCATGCTTGCCGGGGCCAATTTCGTCCTGCATTCTGCGGGATGGCTCGAGGGCGGCCTCTGCACCGGGTTTGAAAAGCTTATTATGGATGCAGACCGGCTGGGGTCTTACCAGAAGGTTCTGAGTCAGGGTCTCGATACCAGCGAGGAAGCCTTCGCCCGCGATGCCTATACCGAGGTTGACGCAGGCGGTCATTTCCTCGGCTGCGCGCACACGATGCGAAACTATCAGGCAGCGTTCTATGAGCCGAAACTCAGCGACAGCGAGAATGTCGAAAGCTGGGAAGAGGGAGGTTCTAAGGACATGCGCCGCCGTGCCTACGAGCGCTGGAACGAAATGCTGAAGGAATACCAGCCTCCAGCTATGGACGAAGCCAAAAAGGAAGAACTGGCGGCCTATGTCGCACGGCGAAAGGAAGAAATCCCGGACGCTTGGTACTGACAAGGCGATCCCTTCATCTGGCCAAAAATACCTTCGGGGTGAATTGAGCCACAGGTTCAAGAGGGGGCAGACAGCCCCCTTTCCCCAAACATCACACACACATGACACAGGACTTTCCCATGCCTGAAATTCAAAAAGACGAAAGCACCGGCGGCAAACAGCTTCCCTCTCACGCCAAAGTCGTCGTGATCGGCGGCGGCGTCGTTGGATGCTCTATTCTGTTCCACCTCGCCAAATTCGGTTGGAAGGACGTGGTCTTGCTGGAACGTGATGAACTGACCTCCGGCTCGTCCTGGCACGCCGCCGGTCAGATCCATACGATCAGTTCGGACCCCAACATCTCGCGTCTGCAGAGCTATACGATTGATCTGTACAAAGAGATCGAAGAGACTTCGGGCCATTCCGTCGGCCTGCACATCACCGGCGGCTTCTATCTGGCCTCGACCAAGGACTGGTACGACTACCTCAAACGCGAACGGTCCAAGGCCCGCTACATGGGGCTGCACCAGGAGTTCATCAGTCCGAAAGAGGTGGCTGAGCGCCACCCCTTGATCGACCCCAAACACTATCACGCAGCGCTCTGGGATGATCAGGACGGCGACCTGGACCCATCCGGTGCGACCTATGCCTTCGCTAAATCGGCCAAGGTGCACGGGGCGCAGTATTTTACCCATTGCGGTGTGACCGGGATGAGCCAGCGTCCCGACGGCAGCTGGGACCTGACGACACCCAAGGGTCAGATCAATGCCGAGTATGTGGTGAACTGCGGCGGCCTCTGGGCGCGCGAGGTGGGGCATATGTCCGGTGTTCACCTGCCTGTGCAACCGATGGAGCATCACTACCTGATCACCGAAAAGATCGATGCGGTTGCCAAACACGGCACGCGTCTGCCTGCCGGGATCGACTACGAAGCAAACATCTATTTCCGTCAGGAACGTCAGGGCATGCTTCTGGGCACCTACGAGCCCAAGGGTACACCGTGGAAAGTTGATGGTACGCCTTGGGATTTCGGCCACGAATTACTGCAACCTGATCTGGATCGCGTCGCCGACCGGTTGGAGATGTCCTTTGAACGTATTCCCGCAATTGGAGAGGCCGGGATCAAGGATATCATCAACGGGCCGTTTACCTTCGGGCCGGACGGCAACCCGATGATCGGCCCGGTTCCGGGCATGAAGAACTACTGGGTCGCTGTAGGTGTCATGGCTGGTTTCTGTCAGGGCGGAGGTGTGGGCCTGACCATGGCCGAGTGGATGATCGACGGCGAACCCTCGATTGATGTCTGGGCCATGGATGTGGCGCGCTTTGGCGAGTTTGCGACCCCGGATTGGGGCACGATCAAGTCGACAGAGAATTACGAACGCCGTTTCGTGATGACCTTCCCGAACGAAACCTTGCCCAAAGGCCGGATGCAGAAAACAACGGCGCTCTATGACCGTCTGGTCGCAAAGGGCGCTGTAATGGGGCAGGGGTTTGGCCTTGAGAACGCTCTTTGGTTTGCAGGCAGCCCGGAAGACGCGCATGAAACACCCACGTTCGAGCGCAATCGCAGTCACGACTACGTGGCACGCGAGGTCAAAGCCGTGCAAGAGGCTGTCGGCGGCATCGAAATCGCCAACTTTGCTAAGCACGAATTCAAGGGCGCAGGGTCGCGTGACTACCTGAACAAGATGCTGGCCGGCTATGTGCCGAAACCGGGCCGACTGGCACTGACGCCGATGCTGACCGAAAAGGGGCGTCTCTATGGCGATTTGACTGTGGCGTGTCTGACCGAGGATCACTTTGTTCTGTTCGGCTCGGGCGCGATGCAGGACGCACATCGGCGCTGGTTTGAAAAGGACCTGCCCCCGGATGTTACTTATGCCAATGTCTCGGGCGACTGGCACGGGATCGCCTTGTCCGGACCGAAATCGCGCGAGTTGCTGGCCCGCATCACCCGTGAAGACGTCAGCCCTGTTGCGCTGAAGTTCCGCGACCTGCGCCAGACTTTCGTCGGCGGTGTTCCGGTGATCCTGAACCGGATTTCGTTCTCGGGCGAGCTGGGATATGAGATCTACTGCCGTCCGCAATACCTGCTTCGCCTGGCCGAAGCGATTGAAGAGGCCGGAGCCGATCTGGGCTATCGCTGGTACGGCGCCCGCGCGCTGATGTCTCTGCGTCTGGAAAAAGGCTGGGGCGTCTGGACCACCGACTTCCGCCCGGATTTCAACGCGGTCGAAAGCGGCATGGATGCCTTTATCAACTGGAAGAAGGATTTTGTCGGTAAAGAGGCCACGTTGAAATTCCGGGAAGACGGGGTTTCGCGCAAGCTGGTCACCATGACAATCGACGTCGACGGTATCGACGTTTCCAACGACGAGGCGATCCTGAAGGACAGTGAACCAGTGGGTTACGTTTCCTCTGGCGGTTATGGTCACCGTGTCGGCAAGTCGATGGCCATGGGCTACGTGGCGACGGAAAGCGCAGTGCCGGGGACTAACTTGCAGGTTGAAATCCTTGGCAATTTCTATGACGCCGAAGTGCTGGGCGGTCCGGTCTATGACGCCAATGGCGCGAACATGCGGGCGTGATGCCCAAGCTGGATTGCCTCTATGGCCGTCAAAACGGGCCATGAGGCGATCCGAGGCAGGTTCCTTAGGTCATGACAGGGATGGGGCGCAAAAGCCCCATCCGCAAAATCCTCAATGGACAAAGTGCAGTTCTGAGAAACTCTGACGCCATTCAGCAACCTCAGCGGCGATATCATCGCCTGCCAGTCCGGACGTAATCAGCGCCGCCAGTCCGCCTGCATCTTTGGACGTCATCCCCCACCGAACCAACTCGGGCGTACCGATCCGGAGACCGTTCATATCTCCGGTCACTTCTGGCGCGGGCAGACCGATTCCGCAGGCTAGGAACCCGGCACGGCGCAGGGTTTTGGACGCAGTTTGCCCGCCGCCATAGGGTGCAGCCAATACGGCAAATTGGTGCGATGCGGTAAACCCTTCGCGCCCGGCAAAGACCGGAACGCCGTTCGCATCCAGACCATCGGCCAATGCCTGCGCCATCGCGATCATCTCGGCGGCGTATTGCGAACCAAAATCCCGCCAATCCAGCATCGTCACGGCAAGGGCTGCCGACTTAGCCGCGTCGAAGTTTGCCGTCATGCCGGGGAATGCAATTGCATCGAGTTTTTCCGCGATCTCAGCATCATTCGTAACGATCAAACCTCCGGCAGGCCCGCCAAGGCTTTTGTAGGTACTCATCGTCATGAAATGAGCGCCCTCAGCCAGAGGATTTCGCCACGCCTTGCCCGCGATGATCCCACATTGATGGGCGGCGTCGAACATGACCTTGGCCCCAATCTCGTCGGCAATCTGACGGACCTCCTTCACCGGATGTTCGAACAGGTTCAGGCTGCCGCCGATAGTGATCAGCTTGGGCCGCTCTTTCAGCGCAATGGCGCGCAGGTGGTCAAGGTCGACGGTATAGCCGTAACCGTCCGTCGGGGCATCAACGGTACGCAGCCCAAAAAGACCTGCACATCCCGCCACGTGATGGGTCACGTGCCCCCCGATCGAAGCCGGTGGCGCAATGATCGTGTCGCCCGGTTTGCAGGTGGCCATGAAACCATACAGGTTCGCAATGGCCCCGGAAGGTACGCGGATTTCGGCGAATTTGGCGTCAAAAACCTCGGCGCAGAGTTCGGCAGCAATGACCTCGATCTCTTCGATGGCTTCCAGACCCATCTCATATTTATCGCCCGGGTACCCCAAAGATGGGCGCGATCCGATTCCGGAGGCCAACAGCGCTTCTGCCCTCGGGTTCATCACGTTTGTCGCGGGATTGAGGTTGAAGCATTCCTTTTCGTGGATTTCCTTGTTCCGAGTTGCAAGGTTCTCGATCTGTGCAAGCAGATCTGCCGACGATGTCTGCGACGTCTGGCTTGCGATTTTCTGAACGAGGGCCTCGGACGCAGCAGGGACCCAGTGCCGAGATTCAATTGTCATGTCTGTGACCTCCAAGTTGCCACCAGATTGAACAATCGGGGCGACATCGCAAATCAGATTTGCTATTTCTTGGCATAGAAAAACTGAGTCTTTGTCTATGGCCGTCTTACCTCGCCGACCAAAAGGGCCGCCCCTTAACGCTCTTCGTGCCTTTGAGGCCGCCGCGCGCCTAGGCAGTTTTGTCTCTGCGGCTGAAGAGCTTAGCGTTACGCCCGGCGCGGTTTCGCAACATATCAAAACTGTGGAGGCTTGGGCCGACGTGCCGCTGTTTCGACGAAATGCCCAAGGGGTCGAATTGACCTCGTCAGGGCGTCAATTGGCCAGCGAGTTCACCTTGGCGTTCGATCATCTGGCCGCCGCAACCCAAAGCTTGCGAAACCTGAGCCCGAGCGTCGAAATCCACATTGCCGCCTTGCCTTCGGTCGCGCAGCTCTGGTTACCTGCACGTTTAGGGCGGATAAGGGAATCCCGACCGGATCTGAAGTTCTCTGTTACTGCTCTGGAAACCCCGCCCAGACTGTCGCGTGAGCTGTTCGACCTGTCGGTGTTTTTTACTGTTCCCGACGGTGGGGCAAACCAGATTGTTGTCACCGAGGACGTCATATTCCCGGTTTGCTCACCGAAGCTGGCTGACAGATTTCGTTTTGCTTCTATTCCACTGCTTCATGATCAAACATGGCATGATGATTGGCGGCTGTGGTCAGAAGCAACAAGAGCAGACATCGCTGATCCGACCAAGGGCCCAAAATACTCGCTATACGGTCTCGCGGTCGAAGAGGCCAAATCAGGCGCGGGCGCCCTCATGGCGCATGCCTGTTTGGTTGAGCAAGCCTTGCGGGATGGGCACCTGTGCCGAATGTCCGCCGAGGAGTGTGCCACAGGTCAGGCATTGGTGATATTCCTTCCGCACCCGTCCAGACGACGTCCGGAAATTGATGAAATTGTCGGTCTGTTACGAGACACGGAGCGGTCCGGTCAGTGCTGACGCCGAGCAATCTAACGCCCCGCAACGATGTTAGGGTCAGGATACATTGATTTTCAAAGCGCTGCGTGATTCACGGCTCGAAAACCGGAGCGGTGATATGAGCGACCTTTTCTGGCTGACTGCTGAGCAGATGGCCAAACTTTCCCCTTTCTTCCTGCGGTCGCATGGCAAGCCACGGGTCGATGACAAGAGGGTGCTGAGCGGGATTATCTTCATCAATCGCAATGGGTTGCGGTGGCGTGACGCTCCCAAAGAATACGGGCCGCACAAGACGCTTTATAGCCGGTGGAAGCGTTGGAGTGAGAAAGGTATCGGCACCGCGCGATCCTTCCGGCTGGAGGTTGCCGGCGCCCGAACTGGAGGAAAAGGTTGCCACTCTTATCGGGCAGCATATGACACGCGCGGAGTTTCAGGCAGGCATTCTTCATGAAGCTACGACTGACGAGATTGCTGCAATCGGTGACAACCTGGCGCCTCCGAAAGAGTCGGGAAACGCAGCGGCAGGAGGTGTTTCTGGTACAGCACTGGATCTGGTTGAACGGATCGACATCTCTCCCGGTGAGGTTCGGATTTCGCTGTCAGCGGAACATCTCGCGGAGCGGATCGGCGTCGATGCAAACCGCATCGCCGAAGACCTCCTGACGTTCTCATCCCCGTTTCAACACCGCAAACGTGGGGTCGAGACAAAACTCATCATCGGCAGCGAGGTCGCGGAAACGGACGAAACCCTGCTTCGCAACATCGCCCGGGCCCATAAGTATTTCGACCTTGTGTGTTCCGGGAAAACCTTCGGCGAGATTTCTGAGGCTGAAGGCGTCTCAAAACGCCGTATTCAGCATCTGATCGAACTGTCGTTCCTGGCACCGGATATCATTCGTTCGGTTCATGAGGGCAAGCAGCCGATTGGCCTGACTTCCGAATGGCTAAAACGTCATGCCTTCTCGCCGCTCTGGGCAGAACAGCGCGAACAGTTTGCTGCCCTTTGAATACCTGCCCACGAGCTAATTCTTTCACGTTTCCAAAAACATGAAGATGATCCGGCCAATTCTCGACCGGGTCACCCCGGCTCCGTACATCAAAGCCGCATCATTGGAGATGCACCTGACATCGTTCACAGTCAAACTGCTACCGCGGAAATGGCGATTCCAGACTTTTCGCAGAAATCCCAAGTATTGCGCCGTCACTGGAGTCTGGAGTGTCGAGAAACCTCAAAACCGACCGGAAATTCCGGGCGAATTTCCGAAATTCTCCAGCGATAACAATATGTTAGCTGTGCTGGCTGGGGTGGTAGGAATCCTTGCCAACCGATGATTGTTATCGACTTTTTGGCGAAGCCTGAGAAACTGGGGCGGTTCCGGGGGCATTTTGGCTGCTAGAGGGGCCGTTCACTAGTGACGACGGGTGCTTACGACTGGTTCCGGGGGCTGACGGGTGGTCGCAGGTGCTGACGTGACAGCTTGGCCGAGAGAAAAACGTGATTTATTGAGACGCTAGAGAAATATCGCAAAAGTTCTTTCGATCGTCCAATAACTCGCAATGATACCGATTCCGTACACCACCGACATCCGAGCGTAGAATTCAGTACGTTCTGGAACTCGAAGCTGCAAAAGTATCAAACCGGCAATCAAAACTCCCGCAACGAAAACCAACTGTCCCACTTCAACGCCTATGTTAAAGAACAGCAAGGCAATTGGAACTTCTGAAGGTGGCAGTCCAATCTCAGATAGCGCGCCAGCGAATCCCAGACCGTGCAAAAGCCCGAAAGCAAATGCCACCACCCAAGGAGCTTTGCTCGCCAAAGGCGATCTTCCACGCGCTTTCCAGACAATTTCTGAGGCTAGGAAAACAATCGATAGGGCGATAGTTGCTTCTACAGGAGCTGCCGGCAATGACACAAAACCAAATGTTGCAAGCCCCAGTGTTATCGAGTGGGCAACTGTGAACGCGGTAACAGTTTTAATTAGCATCCACCATCCTTGAACAAGGAACAGAAGGGCCAACACAAAAAGAAGATGGTCCAGACCTGCCAGGATGTGTTCGATGCCGAGGATCGTGTACCGCTTGGCTGCGCGTATTGTTGAACCTGAGCCGGCCAGCCACTCATCTAGGCCAACAACCATTGCTTCTCCATCGCGTTTGACCAATCGCGTTACTGGATCTTGACCAAACCAGCGGACTGTCAGCAAAGCACCTTCACGCTTCCATGGCAGTAGCAGACTGTCTTCTGCCGTCATCGGCTCCGAGCAGCTAAACTCAAATGTTACTGAATATGATCCTCTTTCACCATTTGGGTTACCGACGAACGAGCATTGGGTTGGCAAAACTGGTGACAGTATGGCGGCCGAGATTCGACGGGGCACCTTCGAAGTTAAACGATATTCGCCCGGGATTGCTTCAACCAATTCGGCCCGATCCACACCCAGTGAATGCGCGTGTGTACCCTCGGCCGAAAATGCAAGCAGTATGGCCGACACTGCAGCGAAAAGACGAAATCTAATCACCTTCATTACCCGATGGAGGCACAATTTCGACGACGTAGTCGGATTCCACTGCCTGCAGTTCTTTGTCCATTAACTCTCGGAATTTGTCTGAAAGCCATTGTGTTCCCACCCAATCCTTAACTTCCAAGAAGTCGGGTAAACTCGGCGGATTTTCTTTGGACACTTTCAGAAAATGGACGGTTCCGGTTTGAGACAAAAATGGACCATGCCAAGATTCGCCCTTGTCCACTGTTTTTAAGATCTCTTTTGCCGTCTCCGCTCCAAACGCCTGGACGAGACGCCGTTGATCCATGTAACGAAGCGTACCACCACTATAAATGCCAGCATTGCCTTGAACTATTGCAGCGCCGGCTTCGTTCAGGTCGTTTATGACAGTTTCGGGAACATCGCCACTTGAGGCAAAAGTCACATGTTCAAAATCATAACTCAGAGGACTTTGGAACTTTTCGGAGTTGTTTTCAAAATACTCCTGCAGTTCTGCTTCTGTTGGTTCGGGTATATCCCCGGCGATAAAAAACCTCATGTTCTGCAATAAAAGTGCCCGTATGCGAGAACTGTCCGAAAAGCCGCGTTTCACAGCTTCTCGGACCAAGATTTCTTCTTCAATGAAATTTCTAACAATTTCCTTTTTTTCGACCTCGGTTAGTGGCCTTAAAAGAAGCTCAGCCTCCTGGTCAAAAAGGTATTGTTGAGTAGCTGTTTCAACCACGATCACTTCACGGTCGTCTTTTGCGAAAATTGTCTGCGCTGCGAACAATAAGCCTGCAATAATTAGGAATTGAAAGAGTGGTTCTCCGAAGATTGCTCGAACTATCTTTGTCGCGTCGGATTTGGGTTCGTTGACCGTTCTATCGGAATCATGATCTGAACTGCTTAAGGCCATGTTTGCATCCTTGAAAGTTCACCTGAAAAGCAGCCCGAAAAGAGGCATCTTCCCGCAAGTTAACAAGAGCGCCGAGTGCAACTCGGTAGATTGCCACCCCTCAATTTGTCTTCTGGTATTTCTGTGCGGCAGAGGGGAACACAAGAACGCGTGTCTCAAGTCTAACATCTTGATTCGCGCAAAGTTTCGCTTGGGTATTCTCCAAATTGCCGGCGGTAATTTCCGGCCATTCTTCCAAGGTCACCAAATCCTAGCCCAGTGGCCAAGTCGGTAACGGTACTGTCAGAAGGATCAGTCTTTCTTAGTTGCTTACGAAGTTCGATCAAACGACGTATTTCCAAGTATCCTCGCGGCGTCAAACCGAGAGACTGCCGTAAAGCGTAAAAGAGCGTGCGCCGCCCGACGCCCAACTCCCTGGAAATCAGGTCCAAATTGGGCAAGGCTTCTCCAGAGCTGTCAGCTAAGTCGTCGAATGCCTTCAACAACTTGTACCTACTGGTAAGTTGCAAATCAGCGGATGAGTCTTCGAGCCACGGATGCAAGACGGGTTCGAGGGCGTCCAATATAGCCTCTCGTGCATCAAATATTTTCGATAGGTTTGGAGGCTCATTTACGGGCGCCGCCAACTCAGTGGCGCGCTGGCACATGAATTTGAGCTGTTTCAAATGTTCAGTTGGTACTTTAGAAAGTGGCGCTCCGCGGAAATTCCACCCTAGATCGACAGAAATTTCTTTGGAGACACTGATTTCTAGCGTTTTCACAGGACCGAGAAACACATAGTCCATTTCTTGGCCAGGTCGAAACAACATTGCGTAACCTGGATCAAGTTCGCGACCTAGGGAAACTACACCCTTTGGTGCGTCAATTACGAAGCCAAAATGTACCCTTCCATCATCAGACATTTGATCTTGCCATCTGCAATGAGCAAATCCATGCGCCCAAAGCAAGGACACGCCATCTAATTCAACAACGCAGTAGCTCAATTTCGCCGAGCCCGGAGAAAACTGAGTGTAGCCAGGAATCATACCTGTGGTCTGATACAAAAACTCCGAAATATCTTCGGCTTCTTGCAGACAGATTTGTTGTACGCGCATGGGCCCTAATCGTACGGAAATTGGTCGGGTCGGCAAGATTTTTGTTAAATATTCCTATGTTTGCACAAATTACGTAGCCCACACACATGTTTGGGGGTCAAATCGAGATTAACTTTACAATTCTTCTGTTTAACAGTGCATCGGAAAGGGCAAGCGATGAAGTTCAGCGATTTGTTGATGACTAGTGCAATTGCGGCGGCATTAGGTGTATTCCCCGTTAAAGGCTCCGCGCAAATGCTAAAAGACATAGTCGATGCCGCTCCTCAGGAAGAGCCTGCTCCTATGCCGCATGTCGTTCCCGATGATCCTTCCAAGATGAATATCCGGCAAGACAAATCTACGAATATTTGGAGAGAGCTGAGAGATCCGGAAAGAAACCCGCAAGGGGCGGGGCCAATAGACATACAGCGGTACCAATTACAGATGGAGCCAATCGGAATTCAGACCTTCTTTAAGCTTCCAGTGGCTTTGACGCCAGAAGATTTGGTTGCCGGTGAAATCGACGTAGCAATTTTTGGAGCGCCGACCGGAGCTTTGCCTCACTCGGCTGGCAATATGTGGGCACCCGCAGAAGTGCGTTATAACAGAGACTACGGGGGCTATGGGGATCCAAAGTTCCCTCTGAGTTGGGTGGAATACGAAACTTTGATAGCGCCATTTTCAATCATCAACGCGGTTGACTACGGTGATGCCGGAATGAACGCATACAACCAAGCGCACACTTTAGAAGAAATTCGCAGAATGACGCGCGAAGTTGCTTCGATTGGGGCCGTTCCATTTATTGTTGGCGGAGATCATTCCGTTCCCAACGGTACTTTCCGCGGCATCGTTGACGTCTATGGGCGCAATAATGTTGCTTTCGTACATTTCGACGTCCATCTCGACCGAGGCCAGGGAAAGTTTGGCGCTTTCTACCATTCTGGCAGCTTTATGACCCTCGCTGTAGAAGAAGGATTGGTGGACGGAAGCAATGTCATCCAATACGGCATGGCCACTCCTGTTTTTGGAGAAGGCGACTGGGACCAAGTCCAAGCCGAAGGTGGGAAAGTCTATCATATTCATGAGATCCGCAGGGACGGTGTGGAAGAGACCTTCGACAAGATTTACGAGGATCTTAAGGATATTGATCTGGTGTATGTCTCGTTTGACATCGACACCTTTGACATGAGCTATGCACCGGGCACAGGATCATCCTCTCCTATTGGGTCACACCCAGAAGACCTGTTCCCAATGCTGCGGGAGTTCGCTGCACGAAAAACAATCGTCGGCGTGGATTTTGTCGAGTTCAATCCGTTTTATGACAATAAGGGCCAGCAGACTGCGCGACTTGTACGACGAACCATGTTTCAGTTCCTAACTGGTATCGCGATGAGAAAAGAAGGAATGGACCCTGAGTTTGTGCATCCGCGTATCTCGGGTGAACCCTAATTTGAGAACTTCACGGAGCTTATTTTGTTGACGCACACCGGGTCACAATGCTCCGGAGTGTGTCGCAGTTTGCAGTAAGGTCTCATGGTAATGGTCTTGTTCAAAACAACTGGTGAATATTTCGATGTCGGCAGCAGTCGATACACTTGAAACCTCTGCTCTCCGGGTGGGCATGGCCGGAAATTTGGCCATGGGATTTGCCGGAATCTTGGCTTCGGTCCTTTCGAACTCACAAGCATTGCTGGTCGACGGGTTGTTTTCATTGGTCGGCTTTTTTGCTGCTATCTTAGCAGTTCGTGTCGGTCGCCAATCTTCGGCCCGTCCGGATGAGAATAGGCCGTTGGGCTACGCAGCTGATGAAGCGGTATTCACGACTTTTCGCGCCTTGTCTCTTCTCGGCCTTGTGGTGTTTGCTTTTACCAATGCAGTTGCCAAGATCGCCTCCTATATCGGCGGTACGACGCCAGCCCCGGTTAAATTTGAGGTTATTGGTGTTTACACTATCCTGATTTGCCTAATCTGTGCTGGTTTGTGGGCAAACCACCTTCGATGTTGGAAGCAAACTGGTAAGCAAAGCGACATCTTAAGGCTAGAGTCCCGCGCGGCTGCATTCGACGGCGTCATTACTGGAACAGCAGGCGTGGGTTTCGCACTGGTGTTTTTTTTGAAGGACGGACCGCTGGCGTTCGTTGCGCCAATTGGAGATTCCATTATTGTAATTTGCCTTTGCCTTGTTGCCTCTGGAACATATTGGGCCGATTTCAAAAACAGTCTTGGAGAGTTGGTCGGAACGTCCGCTTCCAAAGACATCGTAGACGAAGTGCGCAAGACGGCAGAAGACTTATTGGCCAATAAGGACATCGAAATCCCAGATGTCATTGTTCTCAAAGCCGGCCGAACTCTCTCCGTTGTTGTGTTTATAAACCCACATGGCGCAGTTATGAGCTCCACAATTGATGAAATCTCCATCACACTTAACAGTGAACTGAACACCCGTTTCGCGCGCGCAGAGGTATTGGTCGTGGTCTCTGAGATCGGACGCCAAGTCTTTGGCGCCGCATCGAAAAATTAAATATCTGATTTATGTTTGTTAAAGGGACAATGTCCCAAGTCCGTGAGGCAACGTTTTCATTTTTCTCCTTCATTCAATTTTGTCTGCGGTATCGGTCGTTCAAATGAAATCTTATTTCTACTGCGCGGCGAATAACGGGTTTGTCCGCAAAACCGCCATCCGCGGAGAAAACCTGAACGTCCAGGCGCTGAAGCAGAGCCTCAAGACTGGAGATCGTAACACTGCCCGTGTCCGAGCCGCTGAAGTTAATGCCCGGTTCGAGACACTGGTTGAACAGGTGCGGTCCCAAGCAGAGGAGACTCTGTCTGCCCCAGAGAGCAACGCTGACGTTCCTGAATGGGTTGACCAGCCGGAGACTTCTGCTTCGGGAATTCACCCGCGTAAAGGCAAAGCTTGAGGAGGAAGGCAAGACTACGCTTTCCGGGGTTATGCATCGTCTTGCTCAAGAAAGACGAGAATTTCCATATACCCATGTTATCGTGGACGAAGCTCAAGATATCTCTACTCCAGAGCTTGTGCTGCTCTCCAGTATTGCCGGAGAGAAAGACAATGGTCTGTTTTTTGCAGGAGATATAGGTCAGCGCATATTCCGATCGCCTTTCCCCTGGAAGTCAGCCGGCGTTGATATTCGCGGGCGATCGAGGAGTCTGAAGGTCAACTACAGAACCTCCCACCAAATTCGTGAAAAATCAGATCAGCTTTTGCCGACGCGTCTGATCGAAGCTGATGGTGGAGAGGACCGACGTTTGGGTATCACTTCCGTGTTTCATGGGCCTCAGCCTGGTCTTCATGTATTTGAAACACAGGAAAAGGAAGCCCAGGGCCTGCAGAAATGGATTAACCAGCGATTGCACGATGGTTTTGACCCAAGCAGTATGGTGATCCTTGTAAGATCCGATGAACAGTTTGATCGAGCTCAGCGAGCAGTGCCAGAAGGGATTGAGATACCCATCATAAGTATGCACGAAGCGAAGGGTCGGGAATTTAGGGCGGTTGCCGTTATGGCGTGCGACGCGGATGTAATACCGAGTGAGCAGCGACTTCTTTCTGCCGCAGATGAACCCTCATTGAAGGAGGTATTCGACACGGAAAGGCACCTGCTCTATGTCGCGGCGACACGCGCAAGAGAGCAACTATGGGTCTCTGCCTGTGAGCCACCTTCTGAATTCCTGGAGGATCTTTTGGAGCTTTAGGCGGTGACCGTAGGTGATCCTTTGTTACGAGCTGCAAGTGGTGTCCAGGGCTGACAAGCGTGCACCTCTTTTCTCGGAGCGCTGAAAGACTACGCAGCGCCAGCGGACATCCACTCGCGAGTGTTCATCAAACAACGTGTGCGTAAGCCATCAGACTCTCGATAGCTTGACGACGTTGAGGCGTGTTTGGAAGGCAAAGGTGGTAGTCTTCGCTGATTTTGCGGAGCCTGACGGCCAGTTCCGTTGATGTGCAGCTTGTTTCCTTACCGATCTGGTATTTGCTGGGGTGCACACCAAAACTTTGCGCATGTACCAGAACTTTTCCGCACTGCGTGGATTTGATCCGAACTACTCTGGCGGTTTCATCGATATCAAGTTCAACTTCAACATCGGCGGTCGGTTTGGCGAGAAGGTCGCAACTCTTGATGATCGGGTGACCCAAAGATTCCGAAAAACCGACCGTCACCTTGAGATCAAACTTGTCCAGCTCGGACTTCAGCGTCGACACATTTCGTCGAGTGTAGGAGCGATTGATCGTGTTGCCCCCAGCGTGGCCGGCAATTGCCTGGCGACGGTTTTCAGGTACGCCGGCGTCTTCGAGCGCGCTGCTCATTGTCTTTCGCAGCGCGTAAAAGTCCTCATGCCAATCTGCGATACCCAAGTGGGTGAATAGTGTCTTCAGCTGCTTCCCGAAGTTTCCGGAGATGGCCGCAATGTCAGCGCCTTGCGCCGGAGAAGGAAACAGAAGGCGCTGTAGTGCGGGCAATGAATGAACCCACTCTACAAAGCCCATGTCGATCAGGAGTTGCGGCAGCGGTAGCACCCGTTTGGAGTCACTCGTTTTGACGCGATGTTCCGCCGTGATCCCCAGTCGAAGACTCAGAACACCGTCATGGACAATCAAGTCGGTCTTTTTAAGTTGCAGGACTTCTAAAATACGACTGCCGAGCGTCATGACCAATAACGGAACCCAATATTTGGCGTCACGAATGATCATTGGCCCGGGCTTCCAACGACGGGAATCGGAACTGCAGCCGGTGTAGACGGGTGACATGAGGAGTGTTTTCAGACGTTCTTGCGACCAGGAGTCACGCTCCTTTGGTTTCTCTTTTCGGAAGAACAGTGGGTCTTTGTTCTTTTCGTTCAGCACTTTGATGTGCTGTTGCATTTTGTTTTTCGTCAAAAACCGGATTTGCCCTTTGTATCCAAGCGTTTCCTGAGCGTTTCGAAAAATGGCGTGCAGCCGGTCGAGGTGGTGTCCGACCGTGGTCATGGCCAACCTTGGGATTAGGACTTCAGCGAGGCGAGCACGTTTTTCTGGTAGTGGGAGCAATTCGTCTGCTTCTATTTCGGCGCGCATTGCAGCATCATTGAGATCCGCTATTTCAACTTCTTCACGCTTCGTTGGATTCGGGCGATCTTTAACGAAGCGATTGTTGCCGTGCTTCTTCCCGTGCAGTGCTGGTATCCGTTGAACGAACCACATCAGGTCTTTGACGTGCTCAGTCGTGACTGTTGACAGAGCGATATCCCCCCAAAATTCGAGTGCGATGGCGCCTGTGGCCGCATATTTGTTTGCCATATCTTGTGAGGTTGCGTTGGCCACAGCGCTCTCAATAGCTCCGGACAACATGATTTCTCCCTCAATGAAGCGGTCAAAATCCCTGTTCTCGTCTTCTGTGAGAAGATTGGACGCGGCAACTCTAACGTCTTCACCGTCGAGCACGTCGATTTCAACCTCATTGATTTGTCGTTGCTGGGCGACTGCCCGTCGACCAAGATCTGCCGATACCGGCGTGGCTACAGGGATGGAAATTGTTTCCCCTGCCGCAAGCAGCGCTGGTTCGGTGCTGGACCAGTCGCGCTTTCGCATCGCTGCTTTGAGAACTTTATTTTCGTTTTCCAGTGCTTCGATGCGGGCGTTTGTCTCCTGATCAGAAAGCCCACAATCAGCATTTTGTTCCTTCAGAATACGATTGAGTTCAGCGCGGAGCATCTCTTTCAGTAAGGCAATTGCCTGTTCAGGTGTTATCTCTTTTTTGTTCAGTGCGTTCACGATTTCCGGTTCCCTCTGCTCGTAAACCGCGAGCAGGCATCCAGCCCGCACTACGGCGTCGAGCGGTAGGTCGGTTTGCAGTGAAAAACGCAGAAATCGGTTTGATGCGCTGTACAATATTTTTTTTGGCAGACGCTTCATGAAGTAATAAGTGCGGCCACGCCTCGTAAGATAGGGGCCGACACGAGCGCGTCGCCTGGGTCGAAATCCGATCTTGGAGTGGCGAGTGTGTATCCCACATTGTATCCCACCATCGGAGGCATGGGATACATGTCGGCTTGAAGGGGTGGATTTCCCCTTATTTTGTTGTTCTTTCGGAGAATGGTGGCTGGGGTGGTAGGATTCGAACCTACGATACACGGTACCAAAAACCGCTGCCTTACCACTTGGCTACACCCCAACAGTGAGGCGCTGTCTACGATTGTTGATCGGCGGGTTCAAGGCCTTTCCGACAAAAAATCAGCGCGGTTTGAAAAAAATCTGAAGGACACTTTTGACGGTCTACGAGTGGCTTGTTTTCACGGCTTCCTTGTTCGATCCTTCAGTCTGATTATCGCCTGTGCCCGCTCTTCTATTGCTGGGCAAAAGATG
The DNA here is from genome assembly GCF_056538705.1 of Ruegeria sp. BF12. Taxonomy (NCBI): domain Bacteria; kingdom Pseudomonadati; phylum Pseudomonadota; class Alphaproteobacteria; order Rhodobacterales; family Roseobacteraceae; genus Ruegeria; species Ruegeria sp. BF12. The sequence continues at coordinate 96,388 of NZ_JBQFTP010000003.1, forward strand.
CGTGCACTTCAGTGAACTCTGTGGAGCACGGGTTTTGAATAATTTTTTCAGCGGGTTAGGCGATTTTGATACCGCTTCGGTGGACCATCGGAAGTAATCAGAAGGGAGTGACCATGGAGTTTTTGCGCACACCTGACGCTCGGTTTCAGGGGTTATCCGACTACCCGTTCAAGCCGGTTTACACGCAGATTGACAACACTGAGGGCGGCCAACTGCGGATACATCATGTGGATGAGGGGCAGAGAAATGCCGATCCAATTCTGATGATGCATGGTGAACCCAGCTGGTCCTACCTTTACCGCCATATGATTTCGGGATTCGTCGCGCGCGGGCGCCGGGCGGTTGCACCCGATCTGATCGGGTTTGGCCGCTCTGACAAGCCAACTGAACGCGGTGACTACTCGTATGAGCGACACGTCACTTGGATGGGCGAGTGGCTGCGCTTGGTTGACCTGCGCAACATCACACTGGTTTGTCAGGATTGGGGTGGCCTGATTGGGCTGAGGTTGTGGGCCGAAATGCCCGATCGATTTGCGCGCATTGTTGTAGCCAATACAGCGCTGCCGACCGGAGATCAGCCGATGGGTGAAGCGTTTGAAAACTGGCGAAGGTTCAGTCAGGACGTGCCGGAGTTTCCAGCCGGAGGAATTCTGAAAGGGGGAACGGTTTCGTCCCTGTCCGAGGAGGTCATCGCAGCTTATGACGCACCGTTTCCCGATGAAAGCTACAAGGCCGGTGCGCGGCAGTTTCCGATGCTGGTGCCAGCTTCGCCAGATGATCCGTCCTCGGGCCCGAATCGCCGCGCGTGGGACGTGATCCGTGGATTGCAGACCCCGGTGCTGACTGCGTTTGGGGCAGATGACAAAGTTATGGCCGGAATTGACAAGGTGTTTCAAAAGTTATGCCCGGGCGCTGCAGGGCAGCCGCATGTGATTTTGCCAAACGCAGGTCATTTTCTGCAGGAGGATGTCGGCCCGGAACTGGTGGATCTGACCTGCGACTTCATCGCGCGAACATCTTGATCCGCGGTGGTTATTCGCGGATTTCAGCGGGGTCCACGCCCCAGAGGTTCGATTTCAATGTCCAGCCGCGATAACCTCCGGCCGAGATTTGGCACCAATCCAACGAGCAACTGCCCAGCCGGGCCACGACGCCGGATTCGAATTGCGCGCTGACCGGCGCTTTGGGGTCGGGGTTGGAGTAAACAGGCAGCATTTCGGATTCGATCAACACGGTCCTTACGCCGGACAGCAACGCATAGTGGACCCACCCTCCGGCCCCGTCGCGATCCTGAACCTTGCGCCAGTTGCCGTATTCGGCGGTGATCTGCAGCGGCATACCCCGCCGTTTGAACACCCAATCGATTCGATGCGTTAGTGACGGACCCCGGCGCACGTTGCCTTCGGCTGCCTTCATCGAGACATATCGTGGCAGCGGGAGGTTGGTGACAGGCCCGCGTTTGTCCTGCGCGTTGGCAGGCAAACTGCTGAACACGGTCAGAAAAACGGTGAATACCGCCGGAACAAGGCGTTTTACGGGTAGAAAGCCACTCACTTACGGTCTGCTCTTGTGCCTGTTGATCTTGGTTCGAAAAAAGGTCGACTCAATGTCTATGGGGTTCTTGTGCCCCGCCTTATCCTGCGCCACGATGCCATGGCGCGCGAAGGTTTGCAAAGCAGTGGGAGTGCAGAGGTGCCAAGAGAACGTCTGAGTGTTGTCGTTACGCGACGGTTGCCCGAGGCGGTTGAAACCCGGTTGAGCGAATTGTTCGATGTACAATTGCGCGACGATGACAACCCAATGACCCGCGAAGAACTGGTTGCGGCGGTAAAAACAGCTGATGTGTTGGTGCCGACAGTAACCGATACGATTGACGGTGGTTTGCTGGGGCAGGCGGGTGAGAACCTGCGCCTGATCGCGAATTACGGGGCTGGGGTCGACAATATCGACGTCTCGACCGCCCGACAGAGGGGCATTCTGGTGTCCAATACTCCGGGTGTTCTGACCGACGATACTGCGGACATGACCATGGCGCTTATTCTGGCGGTAACCCGCCGAATTCCTGAAGGCCTGTCCGTGATGCAGAAAGGCGATTGGGCCGGTTGGGCACCGACTGCTTTCCTGGGTGGCCGGATCGGCGGGCGTCGCCTGGGTATTTTGGGCATGGGGCGCATTGGTCAGGCCGTTGCGCGCCGCGCCAGTGCGTTTGGAATGCAGGTACATTACCACAATCGCCGCCGTCTGCGCCCCGAAACGGAACAGGAGCTGGAGGCGACCTATTGGGAAAGCCTCGACCAGATGGTGGCGCGGATGGATGTCATTTCCATCAATTGCCCATCAACACCGTCGACCTTTCACCTGATGAACGCACGGCGGCTGAAGCTGATGAAACCGTCGGCTGTGATCGTGAATACCTCTCGGGGCGAAGTGGTAGATGAAAACGCGTTGACGCGTTTGATCCGCTCGGGCGAAATCGCCGGGGCAGGTCTGGACGTCTATGAACACGGAACAGATGTGAATCCGCGCTTGCGGCAATTACCGAACGTTGTCTTGTTGCCCCATATGGGATCGGCCACGATGGAAGGTCGGATCGAAATGGGCGAGAAAGTTATTATTAATATCAAGACATTCGAAGACGGGCACCGCCCGCCGGATCAGGTGGTTCCCGCGATGCTTTGACGGGGTTCCGCCTGCGCTTCAAGGCGGACCCGGCTTTTTGGAACACGCAATTTTCAGGAGGATACAATGAAACGAGGTCTGATTTCGGGGTTGTTTTTGTCGGCGATGGTTGTGGCAGCGCCATCCTTCGCTCAGGAAACCGCGGATGCGGTTGCCCCTGAAGGTGCGTCCGAAGGGCAGGTTCAGGGCCTTACCGAAGAGGTTATCGCCGCACTTGAGGCCAAGATGGCCGGACAGCCGGTCACCTCCGAGAATTGGATGGTTGCCGCAGCGAACCCATTGGCGGTTGAAGCCGGCGCAAAGGTGCTGCGGGCCGGTGGCTCGGCAGCAGATGCGATGGTGGCCGTTCAGGTTGTGCTCGGGCTGGTCGAGCCGCAGTCCTCGGGGCTTGGTGGCGGGGCGTTTCTGGTCTGGTACGACGCTGCGACGGGTAAGCTGACCACGCTGGACGGGCGCGAGACTGCACCGCTTGAAGCAAACCACAGGCTGTTTCACGATGAAAATGGCGAACCGCTGAAATTCTTCGATGCGGTCGTCGGCGGGTTGTCAGTCGGTACCCCCGGCACACCCGCCTTGTTGGAAGAGGCGCACCGGCGCTGGGGGCGCAGCCCATGGCCCAGCCTGTTTGCCGATGGCATTAATTTGGCCGATGAAGGTTTCCTTGTCTCGCCGCGTCTCGCCAGCTTGGTCGAGAAGGATGCCGAACGCCTGTCGCGGTTTCCTGTAACGGCAGAATACTTCCTGCCTGGAGGTAAGCCACTGGAGCAGGGGCAACGCCTGACGAACCCGGCTTACGCCAAAACGCTGCAGACTCTGGCAAGCGAAGGGTCTGCAGGTTTTTACGGTGGCGAAATAGCAGCGGGTATCGTCAGTACCGTTCGTGGTGCCGAGGGCAATCCTGGGGTTCTGTCGGGTATCGATCTGGCGTTGTATCAAGTGATCGAGCGCGAGGCGGTTTGCGCCACTTATCGCGCGTACGAGGTCTGCGGTATGGGGCCGCCATCGTCGGGTGCGCTGACCGTCGGTCAGATCCTCGGCATGCTGGATGGCTATGATCTGGCGGCCATGGGCCCCGAGGACGCGAATGCATGGCGTCTGATCGGAGATGCATCGCGTTTGGCTTTTGCGGATCGCGGCCGTTACATGGCGGATCACGACTTTGTCCCTATGCCGACACAAGGTCTGGTTGATCCTGCGTATCTGTCCGACCGGGGTGCGCTCTTGGGCGGTGAGGCTGCGCTGACAGAGGTCACGCCGGGCAACCCCGAGTTTGATCATGCGTCAAACTGGGCCGATGATGTCTCTATCGAGTTGCCTTCGACCTCGCATATCTCGATCGTCGACCAATATGGCAACGTCCTGTCGATGACGACGACGATTGAAAATGGCTTCGGGTCACGCCTGATGACCAACGGATTCCTGCTAAACAACGAGCTGACGGATTTCTCGTTCAAAACCCACAGCGATGGCGTGCCGATTGCCAACCGGCTGGAACCGGGCAAGCGTCCGCGTTCGTCGATGAGCCCGACGATTGTGATGCAGGACGGCGCGCCTGTCTTGGCCATCGGATCACCGGGCGGCAGCCGTATCATTGGTTATGTGGCCAAGTCGATCATCGCCTGGGCCGATTGGGATATGGACGTGCAGCAGGCTCTGTCGCTTCCGCATCTGGTCAATCGCTTCGGGACTTATGATGTCGAAGAAGGCACGGCAGCTGAAGGTTTCTCGGACGCGTTGATCGAGCTTGGGTTCGAAGTGAACCCACGGGATCTGACCTCGGGCCTGCATGCGATTGAAATTGGGGATGTGCTGGTCGGTGGTGCCGATCCGCGCCGTGAAGGCATAGCGCTGGGCGAATAGTCCTTCGTTTTAAAGGGGATAGACATGGTGCAGGCAGTGGATTTGCCGCGAAACGAGGTTGGGATTGAGGCCGCTGTCGGCATTCTGAAGCAGAAGTTTGGTGACAGGCTGCAAACCGGACAGGCGATCCGCGAACAGCACGGCCATACGACCACCTGGATCGAAAACCAGTCCCCGGACGCCGTGGTCTTTCCGCGATCGACGGAAGAGGTGTCGGAGATCGTCAAAACCTGCGCGACCCACAAAGTGCCGGTGATCGCCTTCGGCACTGGCACGTCGCTGGAAGGCCATGTGAATGCGCCCGCTGGCGGTATCTCGGTCGACTTGTCCCAAATGAACAAGGTGCTGGCCGTTCATCCCGGAGATTTGGACTGTGTGGTGCAGCCTGGTGTGACGCGTGAAGACCTGAATACGCATCTGCGCGACCAGGGCTTGTTCTTCCCAATTGATCCCGGCGCAAATGCCTCATTGGGGGGGATGGCCGCGACGCGGGCGTCCGGTACCAATGCAGTGCGCTATGGCACGATGAAGGACAATATTCTCAGCCTCGAAGCCGTCATGCCGGACGGGCAGATTATCCGAACCGGTCACCGGGCCAAGAAATCCTCGGCCGGTTATGATTTGACCCGTCTGCTGATCGGCGCAGAAGGGACGCTGGGCATCATCACGGAACTTACACTGCGCCTTCAGGGTATCCCAGAGGCGATCAGCTCGGCCCGCTGTTCATTCCCCACTGTGGATGCGGCGTGTCAGGCGGTCATGATGACCATTCAGTATGGCGTACCCGTCGCCCGGATCGAGCTGCTGGACGAAATGTCGGTCAAGGCCGCCAATGCCTATTCCGGCCTGAGCTTGCCTGAAACACCACTGCTGCTGCTCGAGTTCCACGGGTCGGAAAGCAGTGCGGTCGAGCAAGCCGAGACCTTCGGTCAGATCGCAGAAGAGTTCGGCGGCACCGATTTTGCAGCAACCTCAACGACCGAAGAGCGAAATAAACTCTGGCAGGCGCGGCACGACATGTACTGGGCTTGCCTGCAGTTGCGTCCAGGCGCGCGGGGGATTTCCACCGACGTGTGCGTTCCGATTTCCAGATTGGCCGAATGCGTGACAGCAACTCAGGACAAGGCGAGTGAACTTGGGTTGATGGCGCCCATGGTCGGACATGTTGGCGACGGGAACTTCCATACTCTGCTACTGATCGACATGGAGAACGCCGAAGAGGTGGACAAGGCCGAAGACTTTGTCGGATGGCTGAACGATCTGGCCATTTCGATGGAGGGCACTTGCACGGGGGAGCATGGAATCGGACAGGGTAAACGGCCCTATCTGGTCAAAGAACTTGGTCCGGCAGTTACATTTATGGAGGCCATCAAAAAGGCGCTGGACCCGGATAACATCATGAATCCCGGAAAGATTTTGCCAGTACCGTAACGCTTCGAAATTTCGTCTCGAAGCCACAAGTGCGCCCAAATTAATCATTATCAATTGCGGATAAGAGCAGTGATTGATTTTGGGGATTGAAATGGACGCATTAAGGTTCATTGGATTTGGGTTGATTGTGGTCCTGGTCGTAGCTGGCCTGGATTATTTTCAGCAGGACAAAAAGTCGGAAGGCACACTTTCCTTCAATGGGTATGTCGAAACGATCTCTGAACGATTCGACCGGAGCCAACAGAAGCGCGAGGCAAAAAAGGCTGATCGCGAGCGTCAGAAGCTGTGGGATGTGGGGGCCAAAAGCTATTTGCCCAAGCCACCGGTCGGGTGGACACAACATGCCATGACCGAAGCTGACAACAGCGCGGTTTCCACGGCTCTGACCGAGTTTGACCTGACACCGCTAATCAGTTCCGTCAGTGGCCCGGCTGAGTTGGTCGCGCTCAATAACGCTGGGGAAGAAGGCGTGATTCGTAAACTGGATGAGACTGGCGCGGTGTATTCAAACGATTCAGAGGTTATCTGGCTTGATATCTCGCTCAAACCAAAGTCCGCCCGCAATACTATGGCCGGGCTGGCTTTGAGTGCGCAGAGCGAATTCCTTGGAGGCATGAAAGTTGAGGAAGGCTATGCGGTGATCGACGGTGTGGCATTCATGGAAACCACTGGAAATCTGCTGGATAACGACAAAATGCCAAGGTATCGCGCGTTCACAGGTCGAATCGGTTTTGATCAGGAGGTCGTCATTCGCCTTCATACAGATGCCAACGACGCGACGATCCGCGACTTTCTGGGCCGGATCGATTACGCGGGCCTGAACGAGCTGTTGCCGCTGCCTGCCCTGGTTGTCGGCAAGGGGATTGATGTTCCTCTGGAACAACAGTCTCAGATCGCGGACGAAATGCACAAGCTCTACGAAGCGATGCAAAATGCGCAACTCAAACTGGGGCAGGAAAAGCTCAAAAATCTGGATGCTGCCTCTGTAATGGTTAACACTTTGGCCAGTTCTGGGTTCAATTCCGAGGGCGTGGTGGACATTACGAATGGCAAAGTGTTCGAAAACCAGGAATTGTCGCAGCTGGCTTACATTCGCACGCAGGATCTGTTGCTGGAATCTGCCCTTAGCAAGGCCGAACCCGCGGTGGCCAGCGCGGGTGGCGACGGTGGGTTTTTCCAGAGTCTCATGAACAAGGCGTTCAAGGCAAAAGCCGGAACAGATGGATCCCAGCAAAAGGCTCCATCGCAAGAGGTGAAGGTTCGCAAGGGCGGTCTGGGTACATCGTCCTGCGCAACGCTGGGCAGCAGCAAACGGTGTTCGGTGGGCGGCAACTGACACCTAATACGCAAAATCGACGACCCGTGCCGCGCGCGGGTCGTTTTTTTTCTATCACTGGTCGGATGAATGTCGCGCCGGGTCCCTCAAATGCGCCATATGGTGTCAACTGAATTCAAGGGGAGACGCCCGGTTATGAAAACCCAAGTCAAAGCACTGGTTGTTGGCGGCGGCGCCGTCGGGACTTCGATTGCCTATCATCTGGCCAAAGCAGGCTGGGACGATGTGATGCTGATCGAGCGGGACGAGCTGACGTCCGGATCCACCTGGCACGCGGCAGGCCTGCTGCCGCTGTTTAACATGTCCTACGCGACGACCCACATCCACAAGTACTCGGTCGATTTCTACAAGACGCTTGAGGAAGAGACCGGCCTGAACGCAGGCTTCGCCGTGGTCGGCAACCTGCGTATGGCGCAGACGCAAGAGCGTATGGATGAGTACATGCTCTATGCCTCCACCGCCGAAACCTGCGATGTTGCCTATGAGTGGTTGACCCCGGACCAGATCAAGGAACGCTGGCCGCTGATCGAGACCTCCGACCTGAAGGGCGCAATCTACCACACCGAGGACGGCTACATTAACCCTGCCGATGTGACCCAGGCGATGGCCAAGGGCGCCCGTCAGCGCGGCGTCGACATCGTCCGCAAGATGCAGGCCGACGCCTTCCACTGGAACGGCACCCACTGGGAAGTCACCTGCACCAAGATGGTCGAAAAGGGCGGTAACCTCGTCCCATCGGATGAGCAGGTGGTGATCACCGCCGAGCATGTCGTGACCGCATCCGGTAACCACGCGCAGCGGACTGCCAAGATGCTGGGTATCAAGATGCCTGCGATCCCGGTCGAACACACCTTCATCGTCATGGACAAAGACCCTGAGCTGGTCAAATGGCGCGAAGCAGGCAACCCCGAGCATCCGGTAGTGCGTGATGCCGACAACGAGTCGTATGCGCGCGAAGAACGCGGCGGTTGGATTCTGGGGATCTACGAACATGGCGCTCCTGCGCAGTTCGAACACGGCGTGCCGGACAGCTTCCGCGCTGACCTGTTCCCGCTGGATCTGGACCGGATTGCAGATCAGTACATGGCGATGGCCGAACGCGTTCCTTCTTGCGCTGAATCCGGCCTGAAAGACGATTTCAACGGCCCGATCTGCTACACCCCCGACGGCAACCCGCTGGTTGGTCCGGCTCCGGGTCTGCGCAACATGTGGCTGGCTGAAGGGTTCTCGTTCGGCATCACCGCTGCAGGCGGTACCGGCTATTATCTGGCGCAGATGATGGTCAATGGCGAAGCCGAGATCGACATGGCCTCGCTGGATCCCAAGCGCTATTCCTCCAACTGGATGACCACCGAGTTCGCGGCGCGCAAGAACGAAGAGTGCTATGAGCACGTCTACATACTGCACCACCCCGACGAAGAGCGTGAAGCTTGCCGCCCGTTGCGGACTGTTCCGGCTTATGACCGGCAGAAAGCGCGCGGCGCTCAGTTCGGCTGGGTCAACGGTTGGGAACGTCCAAACTATTTCGGCCCCGTCGATGCACCGGACAACTTCGACAAAGAAAGCCGTTCGTTCCGTCGCGGTGGCTGGTGGCAATATGCCGTCGAAGAGGCCAAAGCGATCCGCGAAGGCGTTGGCCTGATCGACGCGTCGGCCTTCACCAAGCATGTCGTCAAAGGCCCCGGTGCGACTCAGTTCCTGGATTGGTTCACCTGCAACAAGCTGCCCAAGGTCGGTCGCATCAACCTGACCTACGCGCTAACCTCGCACGGCACCACCCGCACCGAATACACCATCGTCCGCAATGGCGAGAACAACTACTACATCGTCTCTGCCGGTGCATGGACCGAGTACGACGCCGACTATCTGCGCAAGGCGGCCGAGGACAAGATGGAGGAGTTCGGCTACATCGAGATCCAGGACGTGACCACGCAGTGGGGCGTCTTCGCCATCGCTGGACCCAAGTCGCGTGACGTTCTGAAAGAGGTCATCAAAGACGCTGATCCGGAAACCGCTCTGTCCAACAAGCGCTTTCCGTGGCTGTCGGCCCGTCAGATCGAACTAGGCATGTGCCCGGTCAATGCGATCCGCGTGGCCTATACCGGTGAGCTGGGCTGGGAATTGCATCACCCGATCGAGATGCAGAACTACCTGTTCGACCTGCTGGAAAAAGCTGGTGAGAAGCACGGTATGAAGCTGGTTGGGGCACGGGCTCAGAACTGGCTGCGTCAGGAGAAATCCTATCGCGCCTTCGGCACTGAACTGGGACGCGATGCGACCCCGCTGGAAGCTGACCTGCCGCGTTTTGTCGACCTGTCCAAGGATTTTTATGGCAAGGCAAAGCTGGAAGAGACCGGCGTGCGCGTGAAGTGCTGCACTCTGCTGATCGACGGACCGGACGATGCCGATCCGTGGGGCCGTGAGGCGCTGTACACACCGGAAGGTGAGCGCGTAGGTCGCCTGACCTCGGGCGGTTACTCGGTCGCGTTCGAGAAATCCATCGGCATGGGCTACGTAAAGCCAGAGCTGGCGGTCGAAGGCACCAAGCTGCAAGTTAAAATTCAGGACAAGCTGTGGGACGCGGTCGTCACCTGCGACAGTCCCTACGATCCGAAGAACGAAACCATCCGCAAGGACGGTTGATCAAACAAAGGCCCCGGGTAAGTCCGGGGCCTTTTTTTGTTTACGCGGAGAGTTCGTCGAAACATTCCAACGCTTTGGCCGCGTACATCATCGACGGACCTCCGCCCATTTGAATGGCCATGGCCAGAACATCCGAGACCTCTTCCCGACTCGCCCCGGCTTTGATCAAGGCTTCGGTATGCAGCGTGATACAGGGCTCGCATCTGGCCGCGATTGACATGCCCAAGGCGACCAACTCTTTTGTTTTGTAGTCCAGCGTGCCGCCTTCCTTGACGGACTTTCCAAGCGCACCAAATGCGCGGGCTGTGTCTGGGATAGCGGAGTTGAGGTTACGCAGGTTTTTGCGTGTGTCCGAGAGCTTTTCTTGCCAACTCATGAGTAAGGATCCTTATATATATCACGCATTGAATATGTAGTCGGATCCCCTCAGACCTTGATTTCGATCAGGTCCCCGGCTTTTCCGAAATAAAAGCAAGATTGTTGGCGGGCATATCGACAATCTCAACCAAGGTCAGATTGCATTGACGCAGCAAGTCCCGGATTTCGCCGTCGTCTTTGTACCCGATCTCAGGGTCTTGTTGTGTCAGCGCCGCGTGAAATGTCAGGTCGCCCTCGCTGGTCAATTGGCCCGCGCGCATGAATGGCCCGTATAGAACAAGGCGGCCTCCTGGATTCAGGGACAGCGCGGCTTCGGTTACCAGAGTTTTGACCTCGGGCCAGCTGATCAAATGCAGCAGGTTGATCAAGACGATCAGGTCCTGCGCGCCATAGCTCGAATGCCAGCCCGGTTCGGTCGCATTCAATTCAACTGCAGGGGCTATGTTTTTGAGGCCATCGGCGTAGGCGTCAATCGAAATGCGCCGTTGGGGTTCAACTTCACTGGGTTGCCAACTCAGGCAGGGTAGGCGTTGCGAAAAGGCGGCAACGTGTTGTCCTGTGCCGCTGGCCAATTCTAGTGCGCGGCCTGTTGGTGGTGCGAACTGCGCCAACAGATCACAAAGCACTTTGACGTTTCGGCTGGCTGCCGGTGCCACCATTTTTCCCCCATCGGATGCGGTTGCGACACTGGCATTCTGGGGAAGCTTGCGTTGAGTCATGCGCGTAACCTTTCCGGTCTAAGGGTCGAAACATTGGCTTTATCCAACTCTGACTGATTTCCGGTCGTCAAATCCGCCACAAGCTGCGATGCGGCAGGCGCAGTTTGAAAGCCGTAACCGCCCTGAGCAGCCGACCAGATAAACGTTGGATCAGTGGGATCAGGGCCCAGAACCAGTGTTCCGTCCGGCGCAAAGCTGCGTAGACCGGCCCAGTTTGCCTCGACCCTTGTCACGGGTTCGGTCACCATCGCCTCGTATCGTGCCAGCCCTTCAGCCAGCACCATATCGTCGGCGTAGGCGTCATGGGGAAAACTCGGATCGGCCTCACAGGGTGAGACGATCAGTTTTCCGGCATCAGGTTTGGCGTACCAGCCCTCACCGGCACCCAGCATCATAGGCCAACCCGTTACATCATGTCCGGCGGGAGCAGGGATGCGCGCCACCGAGCGGCGACGCGGTTCAATACCGATCGGTGCGACACCTGCCATCGTTGCGACCTCGTCCACCCACGCGCCAGCAGCGTTCACAACGTTTCGGGCTTCGAAAACTTCGCGGGTTTCTACAACCCAATGCCCGGATTTTATGATGCTCTGCACCTTGTGGCGGGTCAAAACCAGACCGCCATTGGCCCGGATCACACGTGCAAAATCCTGCATCATCCGGTCGGTGTCGATGTCAAAGGCCGAGTTACTTGTGGCCACGTGCCCAACTGTCTGTGGGTTCAATATCGGGATCCGCGCAACGGCCTCGTCCACTGAAATCCCTTGAAGCCCAAGATCTGCCGCATCGTGCGAAAACAGCTCTTCTTGGCCATGTGCGGCGATCAGCATCAAGCCACGCGGTGACAGATAATCGTTCGAGGTGAGGTACGCCTCGCTGGCCGTGTTCAGGGCAACCACGGACGGCGGGCCATAACCTTTTTCGAACATTGCCGCAGATCGGCCAGAGGTATGATACCCCAATGCGTCTTCCGCCTCGAGAACGACAACATGGCCATGTTCGGACAACCGTGCGCCCGCGCTTAGGCCAGCTATGCCTCCGCCAATGATTAGAAAGTCGATCATGTCCGAAGCTCCGCGGGAGGACTCTCCCGAATATCCTGCTGATTTGCTTTAACGTGGCTCGTGCGCGAACACTTGCACGCGAAACACAGTTCGAAAAGAGGTGTAATTTCCGTAATGTAAACTTGATCCAAGGCTATCGGCCTGTTTTTAGTGCAGCCAACATCGGAATCGGAGAAAAACGTGACACCGGCAGAGTTACATCCAATGGCAACGGGTCATATCCCGTCTTACGTCACGCAGGCAGATGGCAGTGACTTCCTGCTGACCTTTATGTTTGTGTTTACCGTCCTTGTGATCGTGCTGATTGGTGTTGGCTATTTCACCCTGCATTCAATTCCTGAAAAAATTGCGCATGAATCCAACCATCCCCAGTTTCAGCTTGTGGGCATTTTGGCGCTGTTGGCGCTATTTACTCATAACGGTCTGTTCTGGGTAGCTGCCATTCTGGTGGCCGGGTTCCAGTTCCCGGATGTCGCAGCACCCTTGCGCGCTATTGCGGATGCGATCCGATCGCTGGGCAATCAACGCGGCGATGAACTGTTGCCTGCCGAACCGGCACAAACCACCGCGCAGCAGGAGCAGTAAACGATGCTAGAGACACTGATGTGCGCGCTGGTAACGGTGCTGCCCGATTACCTGTTCCGTCGCTTCGTGCAGGGCAAACGCATTGGGCAGGAGATCACTCTGTTCACGATGTGGTACGAGTTGCGCTGGGGCCTCACCACCTGTGCCATTCTCGCTCTGACTGTGATCACCACGCTGTTCTATTTCCACCCGGCCAGCAAAACGGCGGCGTCCTACTTTCGTACCGTAACGATCCTGCCGCAATTGGGGGGGCGCGTCTCTGAGGTCTATGTGAGCAATAACCAGCAGGTCGTTTCCGGGCAGCCCATTTTCCGGATCGAAGATTTCACCCAGACCGCAATGGTCGAGGCCGCGCATGCGCAGATTGCGCAGGTTCAGGCCTCGTTGAAAGTGGCCGAGACCGATCTGGCTGAAGCCGAAGCTGGCATCGCAGGGGCACGTGCCGCTCTGGACCAGTCGCTTGAGGATCTGGAGCGTAACACCACGCTGCGGGACGAGGGATCAAGCGCCGTTCGCCTGGCCGAGATTGATCGGCTTGAAAACCTTGTGGCCGAACGCGAGGCGCAGTTGACCGCGGCCCAGTCGCGCCGCGCCGCAGTCAAGCAGCAGATCGAACAACTGATCCCGGCGCAACTGGCCAGCGCAAATGCCCAATTGGACGCAGCGCTGACAGAGCTGGACAAAACTGTGGTCAGCGCGGGCGTGACGGGCCGGGTTGAACAGTTCGGCTTGCAGGTCGGCGATTACGTCAGCCCATTGTTGCGGCCGGCTGGTATTCTGGTCCCGTCCGCCTCGGGGCATGACAGGTTTCAGGCTGCGTTCAACCAGATGTCGGCACAAGTCATCAAGCCCGGCATGATTGGTGAACTGGGCTGCATGACCAAGCCGTTCACCGTGATCCCGATGGTCGTGGTCGAAATTCAGGACGTCATCCCCTCGGGGCAGATCCGCCCCTCGGACGAACTGCGCGATGTGCAGGCCAACAACAATCCGGGCTCAATTCTGGTGTATCTGGAACCTTTGTACAAAGGCATGGCGGACGACATTCCCCCCGGCAGCAACTGTCTGGCGAACGTCTATACCGACAACCATGAAAAACTGGAGCACGAGGACCTTGGGTTCTGGGAGGCTGCCTTCTTGCACGTGGTCGACACGATCGGGGTCGTTCACGCGGCGGGCCTGCGTCTGCGCCTGATCCTGATGCCAGTGAATACGCTGGTTCTGACGGGGCATTAAACGGTTCAGCTGATGGATGAACCGATCCGGTCGCGCGTCGCACCTACTGTGATTTGCGACTAGGTTAGTCATCTGGGGTAAGCGAGGCAAAGGAATAAGCCAGAACGCAGGCGGCAAACGCTGCGACAAAGCAGAAGACCATCGTGAACGAACCTGTTATAGCGAAAACGGAACTGCCCAAAGCCATGCCGACGGTTCCGCCCAACAACTGGAATGTCATTGAGATTCCGCTTGCTTGTCCGTGGAAAGCCTTCGGCACGGTTGACATAATGGCGCGCCTTGGGGGGACAAACAGAAACGGCACGCAGCATCCCCAAAGGAAATAACCGCTATAGATCAGCGCGGCGATGTCCAGATACATTCCCAAGGCGACCAAAAGAATGGCGATAGTACCCAGCGCTATACCAGTCAACGACGGGCCACGTGTGCCGAATTTGTCAGCAATTTTTCCCGCCATCGGGGCCACGAAAATCTGTGGGAAGGCGATCGGCAGCAAGGCGACGCCAGCGGTCAGCGGTGAGTACCCGAGCTGGGATTGAAAATACGACGCGCCAAAGACGAACAGGGCAATCTTTCCGAACTGGGCGGTAAACAGGATCATGTTCGAGGCCGCAAAGCCTGGGTTGGCGAAAAGGGATATGGCAATCAGGGGCGATTGTGCCCTCTGTTCAACGCGGACAAACAACACCAGTAAAGTAAGGCCAGTTGAAAGGGCCATCAGAACCTCGGGTTGTGCCCAGCCCCGATCCGGGCCCTCCATGACCCCGAAAACAATTGCTGCTAGCCCGGTTACCAGCAGCACAAGGCCTTTCGTGTCAAACCCGTTCTCTTTTTGGTGCGGTGGGTCTCGCCAGAAAATCCAGGCAACCAGTGCGACGACCAGCACGATTGGAGGATTGACCCAGAAGATCCAACGCCAGGACAGGTATTCGGTCAGCAAGCCCCCGACCAGCGGCCCCATCGACAGGAAAACGGTCCCGATCCCGCCATAAAGGCCCAGTGCCAGCCCTCGTTCCCTTTCGTCAAAGGACTGGATCAAAACCACCAGTGACAGCGGGAAAATCAGGGCCGCTCCGATGCCCTGAACCGCTCGGGCTGAAAGCAGAGCAAAGCCGCTTTCGGCAAACCCACCCAGCGCGGAGGACAGGCCAAATATCAGTAACCCCGCGCTAAGCAAAAAGCGTATGCCCAGAATATCGCCAAGTCGTCCCGCCGCTCCGGCAAAGCAGGCCAATACCAGTAGATAAATGTTCACTACCCAGTGTGCATCCAGCCGAGACAGGCCAAGCTCAGCACGGATGGTCGGAAGCGCGACGCTGACTACGGTTTCGTCCAGCAGAATAACACCCAGAATGGCCCCCATCGCGCCAAGTATCCACCAGCGGCTGCGATCCCGCGCAATGGGCTCTATAGGTTTTTTCGCTTCGTGTTGAGGTGGGTAAGCCATTGACCCCATCAGGTCCCGCACACCTGCGCGCGTCAAGGCTCCATCCAGTTTTCGAAGAGCGGGGTGTTCGCCCTGACACAAAAAAGGGCCAGCCAAATGGCCAGCCCTTTGGTGCGTTTGTGAGGTAAATTACTGCGGAATTTCGCCTTCCAGACCTTCGACGTAGAAGTTCATGCCGGCCAGCGTGCCATCATCAGCGGTTTCGCCTTCAGCCAGCCAGTCGCTGCCGTCCTGCTTTTTGATAGGGCCGGTGAATGGGTGGTATTCACCTGCGGCCATTGCGGCTTTCATTGCGAGTGCTTCTTCCTTGACGTCGGCCGGCACAGCATCTGTGATCTCGCCGATCTCAACCATGCCTTCCTTGATGCCATCCCATGTGTTCACGGTTTCCCACGAACCGTCCATCACGGCCTGCGTACGCGCGATGTAGTAGGGTGCCCAGTTGTCGATGATCGAAGATACGCGCGGGTGCGGAGCGTATTCGCTCATGTCTGAGGCCTGACCGAAGGTGATCACGTTGCCTGCCTCTTGCGCGGCCGCCTGTGGCGCGGTCGAGTCGGTGTGCTGCAGGATCACGTCAGCGCCCTGTTCGATCAGAACGGTGGCTGCGTCAGCCTCTTTCGCCGGGTCGAACCAGGTGTAGGCCCAGACGATCTTGAACTCGACATCCGGGTTCACCTTCTTGGCGTGGATATAGGCCGAGTTGATACCGCGGATCACTTCGGGGATCGGGTAGGAGCCGATATAGCCGATGATGTTCGACTCGGTCATCTTGCCGGCGATGTGGCCCTGAACGGCGCGGCCTTCGTAAAAGCGTGCCGAATAGACGGATACGTTCGGGGCGGTCTTGTAGCCTGTGGCGTGCTCGAACTTCACGTTCGGGAACTTCTTGGCCACGTTGATCGTCGGGTCCATGTAACCGAACGAGGTGGTGAAGATCAGGTCGGCACCTTCCAGTGCCATCTGGGTCATCACACGCTCGGCATCGGGACCTTCCGGAACCGATTCCACGAATACGGTTTCGACCTTGTCGCCAAAGTGCTCTTCCACGGCCAGACGGCCCTTGTTGTGTTCATAGGTCCAGCCGCCGTCGCCGACCGGGCCGACATAGACGAACCCGACTTTGGTCTTGTCTTCGGCCATGGCGCCTGTCGCCAGACCCAGCGCCATGGCGGCGCTTGCCAGAAGTAAATTGAATTTCATGTGGTTACTCCCCAAGTTGGTTCAGTTGGCCCCGTCTAATGCGAGGCATGGAAGGTCCGGCCCAGTGCGGCAGGTGCGCTGCTCTTGTCGGCCGAAAGGATCACAAGCACAAGGATCGTGATGATGTAGGGCGACATTGCCAGATACTCGACAGGAATGGCAACGCCCGCTGCCTGCAGATTAAGCTGCAACACCGTGATTCCGCCAAACAAATAAGCACCCAGCAATGCACGCCATGGCTTCCAGCTTGCGAACACCACCAGCGCCAGGGCGATCCAGCCGACACCGGCGGTCATGCCCTCGGTCCACTGCGGCACGCGGATCAGGCTGATATATGCTCCGCCCAGGCCCGCGCAGGCACCGCCGAACAGGATCGCCATGATGCGGATCTTGATGACCTTATAGCCCAACGCATGCGCGGCATCGTGGTTCTCGCCCACCGCCCGCAGGATCAGACCGACACGGGTGTATTTCAGCGTGGCCCAGACCGCTGCGGTCAGGGCGATGCCGACATAGAGGATTGGGTCATGCTGGAACAGGATCGGGCCGATGACCGGGATATCGCTGATCACCGGGATGTGGATGTCGGCCATGTCCGGGGGTTTCACGCCCACATAGCTCTGACCCATAAGGGCGCTGAAGCCGAGACCAAACAGCGTCAATGCAAGGCCACTGGCCACTTGGTTGGCCAAAGCCACTTGTGTCAAAAGAACGAACAGCAAGGACAGCACTGCGCCGCCAATGGCCGCGGCGATAAAGCCTAGCCAGGGCGAGCCGGTCTCGACCGAGATTGCAAAGCCGCTGATTGCGCCCACGATCATCATGCCCTCGACGCCGAGGTTCAGGACGCCTGCTTTTTCGACCACCAGTTCTCCGATCGCGGCCAATAGCAGGGGGGTTGCGGCCACCATCAACGAGGCGACCAGAAGTACGGGATTGATTTCACCTAGGTCCATGGGTCACGCCACCTCGCTACGGGCCGCACGGATGCGGTAGTTTGTCAGAAGATCGAACGCCAGGAGGAAGAACAGGAGCATCCCCTGAAAAACCTGAATGGCAGCGGCAGGCAGACCCAATTGGGACTGCGCGATTTCACCACCGATATAGGTCAGAGCCATCAGACCACCGGCCAGCAGGATTCCAACCGGATGCAGACGGCCCAGAAAGGCCACGATGATCGCGGTGAAGCCGTAGCCGACGTTAAAGTCGATGCTGACCACGCCCGAGGGACCGGAGACTTCGAACATTCCTGCCAGACCGGCCAGCGCTCCGGACAGGCCGAGGCAGAACAGGATCAGACGTGCCGGGTTCACACCGGCGAATTTCGCGGCGCGAGGGGCTTCGCCCGTCAGTCGGATGTGGAAGCCCAGCATGTGACGGTTCAGCAGGACATAGGCAAAGATCACGGCGATCAACGCTGTCACGACGCCCCAGTGCATGCCCGATCCGGCGATCAGCTCAGCGTTATGCGCGCTCTCGTAGGATTGCAGGTTGCGCGAGCCGGGAAAGCCGAACCCTTCGGGGTTCTTCAGCAGGCCCAACGAGACCGAGGCCAGCATCTGCTCGGCCACATAGACAAGCATCAGCGACACAAGGATTTCGTTGGTGCCGAAGCGAACCTTGAGGAAAGCCGGGATCATTGCCCACAGCCAGCCGCCAAACGCCCCGGCAATCACCATGATCGGAAAGATATAGAATGCGTCGAGAGGGTAGAAGGCCAGACCGGCACCAGCGCCAAAGATGGCACCCATGATGTATTGACCCTCGGCCCCGATGTTCCAGATACCTGCGCGGAAGCCCAACGACAGGCCAATGGCGATCAACACCAATGGCGCGCCTTTGACCAGCAGTTGCGGGCGATAGTAGAATGCGAACTCGCCGAACAAAGGCTCCCAGAATATCGTACCGATTGCTTCGACCGGGTTCTTGCCCAGAATGGCGAACAGGATGCCGCCGAAGATCATGGTTGCCAGAACCGCGACCAATGGGGTGGCATAGGACCACGCCTTGGACGGCTGAGGCCGTTTCTCCAACACAATCATCTGCTCATCCCCCTGTTTTCATTTCTTTTTTGATTTGTGTTAGACATGGGCCACCTCCATGCCATGGGCGCCGCCCATCATCAGGCCGATTTCGTCCACGGTCAGACCTGTCGTTGTGCGCGGGGCGCTTAGCCGTCCTTCGTTCAGGGCGGCAAAGCTGTCCGAAATTTCCATAAGCTCGTCCAGGTCCTGGCTGATGCAAATGACTGCGGTGCCTTTTGCAGCCAGATCCAGAATGGCCTGACGGATCGAGGCCGCCGCTGCCGCATCCACGCCCCATGTCGGTTGGTTCACCACCAGAACGTCGGGGTTTTGCAGAACCTCACGCCCGATGACGAATTTCTGCAGGTTGCCCCCTGACAGAGATCGCGCGGCGTTTTCAGGTCCGGGCGTACGTACGTCAAAAGCGCTGATGATCTTTTCGGCAAAACTTTTGGTCTCGGCCCATTTCAGAAAGCCGTTACTCTCCAATCCCTCGCGGACCGAACCGGTCAGCAGCGCGTTTTCAGTCAGGCTCATGTCGGGGGCTGCGGCATGGCCCAGCCGTTCTTCGGGCGCAGTCAGTACGCCCAGCTTGCGACGTGCAGTCGGTCCGAGTTTGCCAATCCGTTGACCGTTGAACTTGATCGCATCGGCGGCTGTGAGGATCTCTCCCGAAAGAACGCCCAGCAACTCGTCTTGACCGTTGCCGGCAACACCGCCGATACCCAGAACCTCGCCCTTGCGGACAGTCATGTGGATGTTTCTCAATGCGGTCCCGAACTCGGACGGTGACGGAACCGACAACCCGCTGACATCCAGCGCCACCTCACCAAACTCGCGCCCCGAACGTTCCGGGGTCTGCAGGGTCGATCCGACCATCATCTCGGCCATGTCGCGGGCTGACGTCTCGGCTGGAACACATTCACCCACGTTCTTGCCCAGTCGCAAGATTGTGGCGTGGTCACACAACGTGCGGATTTCCTCCAGCTTGTGCGAAATATAGAGGATCGATGTGCCTTCCGAGCGCAATTTGTTCAGCGTCTCAAACAGGATGTCTACTTCTTGTGGCGTCAGAACCGAGGTCGGCTCATCCATGATCAGCAGTTTGGGCTCTTGCAGCAGACAGCGGATGATCTCGACGCGCTGACGCTCGCCTGCGGAAAGATCACCGACGATGCGATACGGGTCCAGCGGCAGACCATAGGTTTCTGAAACCTCACGGATACGCGCGGCCAGATCACCCATGGCCGGAGGGTTTTCCATCCCCAGTGCTATGTTCTCGGCCACGTTCAGCGCGTCGAACAGTGAGAAATGCTGGAACACCATCGCAATCCCGTCGGCCCGCGCCGCGCGTGGTTCGGGTGGCGCAAAGGGTTGGCCGCGCAGCAGCATCGTGCCGCTGTCGGGCTTCACCAGCCCGTAAATCATCTTCACCAGTGTGGATTTTCCCGCACCGTTTTCGCCCAGCAGGGCGTGAACTTCGCCTTCACCGATGTCGAAAGACACCTGGTCATTGGCCACGACGCCGGGATAGGCTTTGGTCAGCCCTTGCAAGCTTAGAAGTGGAGTGGTCACGCGCTCAGGTCCTTCTTCAATTCATTCTGCCGGGCAGGGCGCAGGATTTGCGCCGCGACACCAACTGCGATCATCTGCGGGTGTTTGCCCAGGGACGGGTCCCCGATTGGGCAGGTGATCCGGCCAATCCGTTCGGGCGTATGCCCCAATGCGGCCAGCCGGGACCGGAATCGCGCCCATTTCGTAGCCGAGCCAATCAGGCCAGCAAAGCGGAAATCATGCAAAAGCAGCCTGTTGCACAGTTCCAGGTCCAAATTGTGTGAATAAGTAAGCACAAGATGCTCGGCATCGGTCGGTGCGTGACGGACCAACTCGGTCGGTTTGATCGCCGGAACCGGTATTACACCGCTCGGTACGACGTCCGGAAACCGCTCTGGCCCGGTATCAACCCAGGTAATTGCCAGATCGGGCAGGGGCGATAGGACATCGACCAGAGCTCGGCCGACATGACCCGCGCCCCAGATCCAAAGGTTGCGCGTGGGTTCGTGAACCGGCTCGATCATCCATCCTTCGATCAACTGCGGGTCGGGTTTTACACCCTGACCGCGGGCCTGTGCCAGCAAGCGCTTGACCGACAGTGGCATGTCACCGCCCGAGGCTGAACGCGCGATGATCGTGTCATTCAGCTGTTCAACTGCCTTGAGGTCATAGATTTCGCTAAGCAGGGTTACAGCCCCACCGCAGCACTGGCCCATATCAGGTCCAAGCGCATGTTGCGTCTGGCGTGCAGGCGCTGTTTGGGACCGCGCCGCCTCGGCCGCTTGAAACTCCAGGGCACCTCCGCCGATGGTACCTGATTGCCCGTCCTCCCAAACAAGCATCGCGGCTCCGACTTCGCGCGGTGACGACCCCTTGATCCCGGCGATGACCACCCGGATCACCTTGCCGTGGGTTTTGACCGCCTCCCTCAAAGCCTCTCGATCAAATCCCATCAGATGCCTCCCTTTATCCTTTGGACACCGTGCCAGACCTCTTCGGCCGTGGCGGGCGCATCCAGTGCCGGATAGCTGTCCCCACAGGCTGCCACCGCGTTCGAAAGTGCCAGCCAGGCAGAGATACCCAGCATGAACGGCGGTTCTCCCACCGCTTTCGAGCGATAAATCGTATCCTCGCGGTTCTGCCCGTCCCATAAGGCGACATTGAAGATGTCCGGACGGTCCGAGCAGGCCGGGATCTTGTAGGTCGAAGGTGCGTGCGTGCGCAGGTTTCCTTTGTCGTCCCAGACCAATTCCTCGGTCGTAAGCCAGCCAGCGCCTTGCACATAGCCACCTTCGACCTGCCCGATATCCAGTGCCGGGTTCAGCGACGCGCCTGCGTCATGCAGGATATCGGTGCGCAGGATGCGGTTCTCACCGGTCAGCGTATCGACTGCGACCTCGGTAACAGATGCACCGTAGGCGAAGTAAAAGAACGGGCGGCCGCGGCCTTTGATCCGGTCCCACTCGATTTTCGGCGTTTTGTAGAACCCGGTTGCCGACAGGCTGATCCGTCCCTGGTAGGCCAGCGCGGCGGCTTCTGCGAAGGTATAGCGTTCTTCTCCGACCGAGACATGGCCATCCGAGAACGTCACCGTTGATGGATCGGCCTGATGCCTTTCGGCCAGATAATCGGCTATCCGGTCACGGATCGTGTCGCAGGCCGCTTTCACCGCCATGCCGTTCAAGTCACTGCCGGAAGACGCCGCGGTCGCCGAGGTATTGGGTACCTTGGCAGTGTCGGTTGCGGTGATCTTCACCATCTCGAGCGGAATGCCAAAGCGCGAGGCCGCGACCTGCGCAACCTTCTGGAACAGGCCCTGACCCATTTCGGTTCCGCCATGGTTCAGGTGGACAGAGCCGTCCTGATACACATGCACCAGCGCACCCGCCTGGTTCAGGTGGGTCAGTGTGAAGGAAATACCGAACTTGACCGGGGAAAAAGCGATGCCTTTCTTGATCACGCTGTTCTCAGCATTCCACTTCTCGATGGCGGCCTTGCGTGACACATAATCGCTGGTTTTCAGCAGCTTCTCGGTCATTCCGTGCAGTTCAAAGTCGCTGACTTCCATACCGTATGGCGTGGTGTTACCGCCTGCGGGCAGGGGGCGCACGGGCGCGTCTCCCATCTCGACCGCGCCACGGCTGGTCAGGTCTTCATGCGGATCGGGGTGGCCCAGTGGTTTTTCTGTAGGCACAGGGTCCGCAACCTTATGCGCCGGTTCGTAATAGTTCCGGCGGCGTAGTTCGACCGGGTCCATCCCCAATTCATAGGCTGCGTGGTCCATGACGCGTTCGATACCAACCATACCTTGCGGACCGCCGAAGCCGCGATAGGCGGTGGCGGATTGGGTGTTGGTCTTCAGCCGGTGGCTTTCGATCCGCGCATTCGGCAACAGATAGGCGTTGTCGGAATGCAGCATCGCACGGTCCGCGACGGGCAGGGATAGATCCTGCGCCCAGCCACAGATTGCGTAGTGGTGGAGCGAGACGCCCTGAAGGTGCCCGTTCTTATCGAACCCGGCCTTATACGAAATCCGGAAAGCGTGACGTTTGCCGGTGATAATCATGTCATCGTCGCGGTCATAACGCATCTTACAGGCCTTGCCGGTTGCCCGAGCAGCGACAGCGCAGGATACGGCCAACGCGTTGCCCTGACTTTCCTTGCCTCCAAATCCTCCGCCCATGCGGCGGGTTTCAACACGAACGGCATGCATGGGAACGCCCAGGGCATCTGCCACTTTGTGTTGAATTTCAGTCGGGTGCTGGGTCGAGCTATGCACCAGCATATCCGCGCCCTCATTCGGCACGGCCAGCGCGGCCTGTCCTTCCAGATAGAAATGCTCCTGCCCGCCGATCTCGAACGTGCCTTCGATGACGCGCGCGGATCCGGCAATAGCTGCATCAGCGTCACCCTTGGCGTAGATGCGAGGGCCATCCTCGAACCGGCTGTCTGCGGCCAGCGCCTCTTCGACCGTCAAGATTGGGGTTTCCTCGGCATACTCGATCTTGCCCAGCCGGGCGGCCTTGCGCGCGGCCAGATGGCTGGTGGCGATCACAAGGAAAACGGGCTGTCCGATGTAGTGAATCGAACCATCTGACAGCAATGGCTCGTCATGGATCGACGGAGAGACGTCGTTTGCAAAAGGCAGATCGTCGGCGGTCATGACCATGACGACACCATCGGCAGCTTTTACCGCTGACAGATCCATCGACGTGATCGAACCCTTGGCAATCGGGCTTAATCCAAAGGCCAGATGCAGCGAGCCTTTTGGTGTTGGAATGTCATCGACATAACGCGCAGTACCAGAGACATGCAGCGGCGCCGCGTCATGGGGGAGGGGTTTGGTCACGCTCATGCCGACACCTCCAATACATTTGTTACTTCACCCTGATCTTCGAGGTAGTACCTTTCGAGCATCGCTTTTGCCGTCTCCAACCGGTAGTTGGCCGAGGCGCGCATATCCGTCATAGGCGTGAAGTCGTTGGCAAAAGCCGGGGTTGCGGCCTGAACCGTCTCACGCGTCCAGGGTTCGCCCGTAAGCGCTGCTTCGACATTCGAAGCGCGCTTTGGAATGCCAGCCATGCCGCCGAACGCGATACGCGCATCGGTGACCACGCCATCCGCCACCGTGATATTGAAACACCCGCAAACGGCCGAAATATCCTGATCGAACCGCTTGCTGAGTTTGTAAGCTTTCAAACGATCCTCCTGACGGGCGAAACTGACCGCTTCGACGAATTCGCCCGGCGCGCGATCCTGCTTGCCGTAGTCGATGAAGAACTCTTCCAGCGGGATTGATCGGCGCGCGTCACCTTTACGCAGATGCAGCGTTGCACCCAAGGCGATCAGGGCGGGCGGGTTGTCCCCGATGGGCGAACCGTTGGCGATGTTGCCACCGACCGTGGCCGCGTGGCGCACCTGTACACTGGCATAACGACGGATCATTTCGGCGTAAGAGGGGTGCAGGTCGGCCAGCGCCTCGCCCATGCGGTTCATGTCGACCATGGCACCAAAGCGGATTTCTTCTTCGGTGATCGTGATCTCTTTCAGATCATCGCAGCGGTTCAGAAAGATCACCGGATCGAGATCGCGCAACTGTTTGGTGACCCACAAGCCCACATCGGTCGCTCCGGCAACCAGTGTCGCATTTGGGTTCTCGGCGTACACAGCCGCCAACTCGTCGGACGAGCCGGGCAGCATCGGTGATGCGGCGCGCGTTGCGACAGGCTTATCCTTCACCCAAACCGGGACGGGCTGTTCCTCTGCCGCCTCTGCCGCTCGAATGATCGGTGCGTATCCGGTGCAACGGCACAGGTTCCCGGCCAGCTGCGTGTCGTGATCCGTTGCGCCGTTGGCGTGGCTTGCAACCATCGACATGACGAAACCGGGAGTGCAGAAGCCGCATTGCGATCCGTGCAGATCAACCATGGCCTGCTGAACCGGATGTGCCTCGCCGTTTGGACCGCTTGCGCCCTCGACCGTGCGCACCGCTTTGCCGTGCAGTTGAGGCAGGAACAGGATGCAAGAGTTCAGCGCCTTGTGGCCGCCTTCATCCGTGACCATGACGGTACAGGCCCCGCAATCGCCTTCGTTGCAGCCTTCCTTGGTGCCGGTCAGGCCGCGATCCTCGCGCAGCCAGTCCAGCAGGGTCGCTGTCGGATCGACATCCGCCAGCTCCACTGTCTCTCCGTTCAGAAGAAACGTGATATTCATTCGAGAAACCCGTCGCCTTACCCGGTTGCGCCCATCGGTACCCTCCTTCGATGCGACGTAGAAAGAGTGGCGGGCGAATAGCTTGCCGTCAGATGTTAGAAAGTGCATAGGTTGTCTGGCAAGAAAAACTGCCTAATTGATACACCAATGGGTGCCAACGGCGTTTGATCGAGATATCCGATTAACGATCAGCTGTTTGAAATTAAAGGTCTTTTGTCTTTTGGTTTGTTCTGATATCCGAAGCACCTTCCAAAAAATCCGAATAATCAAGCCTTATCCTTTTGGCATCTGACGGCCAAGGTTCCTGCTTTTGCACCGTGTCCGACTGGGATAGCGTGGCGGTCATGAGCAGTACACCTCGATTCATTCACCTCCGTGTTCACACCGAATATTCCCTTCTGGAAGGCGCCGTGCGGCTGAAAAAGCTGCCCGGCTTGTGTGAGAAAATGGAGATGCCCGCCGTCGCCGTTACCGACACCAACAGCATGTTCTCTGCCTTGGAATTTTCCGTGACCGCCAGCGGGGCAGGGGTGCAGCCGATCATGGGCTGTCAGGTCGACCTGACCTATGTGAAGGCGCAACCGGGGGAAAAACCAAAAATGCCTGCGCCGCTCGTTTTGCTGGCGCAGTCAGAGGTGGGGTACGAGAACCTGATGAAGCTCAGTTCCTGCCTTTACGTCGATAAAGGTGGGCAGCTACCGCAGGTCACGCTGGAAGAACTCGCGGACCGATCGGACGGCCTAATTTGCCTGACCGGCGGGCCGGATGGACCGGTTGGTATGTTGCTGCAACAGGGGCAGCGCCCCGCCGCTGAAGTCTTGGTGGACCGATTGGCGAGAATGTTCCCGGATCGCTTGTATATCGAACTGCAGCGTCATCCAGGCGAAGGTGGTCAGCCTGAGGCCGAACGCCTGACCGAGCGCGGTCATGTCGAAATGGCCTATGCCAAGAACCTGCCACTGGTCGCCACCAATGACGTCTATTTCCCGACCACAGATATGTATGAGGCGCATGACGCGCTGATCTGTATCGCCGAGGGTGCCTATGTTGACCAGCAGGAAGGCCGCCGTCGCCTGACAGCGCAGCACTACTTTAAGTCGCAGCAGGAAATGGCGACCCTGTTCGCCGATCTGCCCGAGGCCATCGAGAACACGGTCGAGATCGCCAAACGCTGCGCCTTCATGGCCTATCGCCGCGACCCGATCCTGCCGAAATTCGCCGATGACGAGGTGGCCGAGCTGCGCCGCATAGCCAATGAGGGCCTGCAGAAACGTCTGGCGGTGATCCCGCACGCGGTCACGCCTGAAGAATATCAGGAGAGGCTGGATTTCGAACTGGGCATCATCGAAGGCATGGGTTTTCCCGGCTACTTCCTGATTGTCGCGGACTTCATCCAATGGGCCAAGGATCACGACATCCCGGTGGGACCGGGGCGGGGCTCGGGCGCGGGCTCGCTGGTGGCTTATGCGCTGACGATCACCGACCTTGACCCGCTGCGCTATTCGCTGCTGTTCGAACGGTTCCTGAACCCCGAGCGGGTGTCCATGCCTGACTTCGATATTGACTT
The DNA here is from genome assembly GCF_056538705.1 of Ruegeria sp. BF12. Lineage (NCBI taxonomy): Bacteria > Pseudomonadati > Pseudomonadota > Alphaproteobacteria > Rhodobacterales > Roseobacteraceae > Ruegeria > Ruegeria sp. BF12. Next base: position 122,827 of record NZ_JBQFTP010000003.1, read on the forward strand.
CTGCATGGACCGTCGCGAAGAGGTGATCCGTTACGTGCAGCAGAAATATGGTCGCGACAAGGTGGGGCAGATCATCACCTTTGGCGCGTTGCTGTCGAAGGCGGCCGTGCGCGATATCGGGCGTGTACTGCAAATGCCTTACGGGCAGGTGGATCGCTTGTCCAAGATGATCCCGGTAGAGGGCGTAAAGCCAGTCTCCATCGAAAAAGCGCTGAAAGACGAACCGCGACTGCGCGAAGAGGCGCGCAACGAAGAGGTCGTCGACCGGCTGCTGACCTATGGCCAGCAGGTCGAAGGGTTGCTGCGAAATGCGTCGACACATGCAGCGGGGGTTGTGATCGGGGATCGCCCTCTGGATGCACTTGTGCCGCTCTATCAGGACCCTCGGTCCGATATGCCAGCCACCCAATTCAACATGAAATGGGTTGAGCAGGCCGGTTTGGTGAAATTCGACTTTCTGGGTTTGAAGACACTGACCGTGATCCAGAACGCGATGGATATTATCTTCAAGTCCGGGCGACCTTTGCACGTGTCGGCCGATGGCACTGAGCTCTATGAACCCGCCGACGGAGCCGAGAACCAGATCAACGCCATCCCGCTGGATGATGAGGCTACGTACAAGCTCTATTCGGCGGCCAAGACTGTCGCGGTGTTCCAGGTGGAATCCTCGGGCATGATGGATGCGCTCAAGCGCATGAAACCCACCTGTATCGAGGACATCGTGGCCCTCGTGGCGCTGTACCGTCCCGGCCCGATGGAGAACATCCCGACCTATTGTGAGGTCAAGAACGGGCTGCGCAGGATCGAATCCGTGCATCCGCTAATCGATCACATCCTAGAGGAAACCCAGGGCATCATCGTCTATCAGGAACAGGTGATGCAGATCGCGCAGGTCATGGCGGGTTACAGCCTTGGTGGCGCCGACCTGCTGCGCCGCGCAATGGGTAAGAAGATCAAAGAGGCGATGGATGCCGAACGCCCCAAGTTCGAAAAGGGAGCGGGCGAGAATGGCGTAGACGCCAAAAAGGCCAGCGAGGTTTTCGACCTGCTGGAAAAATTCGCCAACTACGGCTTCAACAAATCCCACGCTGCGGCCTACGCGGTGGTTAGCTATCAGACGGGCTGGCTAAAGGCGAACCACCCGGTTGAGTTCATGGCGGGCGTCATGAACTGCGATATCCACCTGACCGACAAGCTGGCGATTTATTTTGAGGAAGTCCGCAAAGGGTTGGAACTGCCCTATGTACCGCCCTGCGTGAACCGCTCATTGGCGACATTTGATGTGGTCGATGGTCATCTGGTCTACGCGCTGGGCGCGCTCAAAAACGTGGGCGTCGAGGCGATGAACCTTGTGGTTGCTGGACGTGAGGACAAGCCGTTCGTCAACCTGTTCGACTTCGCGCGCCGGGTCGATCTGAAGAAGGTCGGCAAGCGCCCGCTTGAGATGATGGCGCGGGCGGGGGCTTTTGACCAGCTCGACAAGAACCGCCGCCGCGTCTTCGAAAGCCTTGAGCAACTGGTGCAGTATTCGGCTGCGATCCACGATCAGAAGAACTCGAACCAGGTGTCTTTGTTCGGTGAAGCGGGCGATGACCTGCCGGAACCCCGCCTGTCGCCGACGCCGGATTGGCTTCCGGCTGAACGTCTTAGCGAAGAATTCAAGGCTATCGGATTCTACCTCTCTGGCCATCCGCTGGACGACTACATGCCCGCTTTGAAACGCAAGCAGGTTCTGACGCTGGACGAAGTGACCGAAAAGGCGCGTTCCGGTCCGCTGATCGCCAAGATGGCGGGCGTGGTCGCCGGGCGTCAGGAACGGAAATCCGCGCGCGGCAACCGGTTCGCTTTTGCGCAATTGTCAGATCCGACCGGCGCTTATGAGGTCACACTGTTCTCGGAAACGCTGGAGAAATCCCGCGAGTTTCTGGAAACCGGCGCGCAGGTCGTCCTGACCGCCGAAGCAACGATGGAGGCCGATCAGCTCAAACTGCTTGGTCGTTCAGTCGGGCCGGTGGACTCGGTCGTGGCGGAGGCCGGTGCGACCGGTTTACGCATCTTCGTGGACGAACCAAAGGTGCTGCCGACAGTTGCCAAAGTGCTTGAGGACGCGGCTGGCGCGGCCAAAGGGGCGGCGAAAGGGCCGATCCATTTGTGCCTGCTTGATCCCGGTCTGCCGGGAGATGTCGAGATGGACCTTGGGCAGGACTTCCCGATCAACCCGCAGATCAAAGGGGCGATCAAATCCCTGGACGGCGTCATGTCGGTCGAGGAAATCTGACACAGCGTTTTGTTGCCACAGGCAAATCACGCCGCTAGGCTGATACCATATCTATTTGAAGACCGTCATAGGAGGGTTCCGATATGACACACTCTGGTATTGGTTTCAGAGCATTCACGTTGGCCGTTGTTGCGTCCCTGGCGATGGCGTCGGCCGCGATGGCGGATGACAAGAAGAAAAAGAAAACCATCGAAGGCGCGCTGATCGGCGCAGGCGTGGGCGCACTGGTTGGTGACGGCAAAGGCGCTGCAATCGGCGGTGTGGCCGGTGCTATCATCGGACATAACTGGAAGTGATGGCGATGCGGTTTATCAAACTCAGAATGTCCGCTTGTGCCGCAATTCTGGCGGCTCCGTGTATGGCCACAGCGGATGACGCGGCTGAACAGATGGTACAGGAGGCTTTGCCTGTGATGCACTATACCTGCGCCTCGATTGCTGAAGAGGCGGATGGTGACGAAGCCTTTGTTGTTGCTGTCGTCGGAAAGATGACGGCCCTCTCGCTCTACAATCGCCAGATCAATATCGAAGATCATGCGATCACGGATGAGGAAAAGGCCCAGCTGCGTGAAGCATTCATAACCGCGCTGTCAGAAGGATGCGCCGCGGATAAGGATGCCCTTTTGGGCGGAGTGGTGGATAACGCAGTGAAAACAACGCTGGGATTTTGAACGCTCAATAATGCGGCGGGCGTTCATCTCCGAATACGACCCCGCCTGATCCTTCCTGCGCCCGTTCGGCCTCACGCTGCAGTAACATCTCGACCCGGCGGGTCAGGCGGTCGATTTCGCCTTGCTGGCGGGTGACGACTGTGTTCAGTTCTTCAACCGTGCGGGTCAGGTGGGCGATCTGTTCTTCCAGATGCTGCATTGGCGACTCCTGTGTCTTGTGCTGGTCATAGCGACCCTGTGACGCCGTGGCCAGCGAAAGCGCGCCTTGCCCCGATGCGGGCCATGGGATAGACCGCGCGCGGAACATGACCCGTGAAGGACGCCCCCGATGGCCAAGCCCAAGAAACAGCCCCGCCCTAAGGCAATTACGCCCAAAGGGTTCCGCGACTATTTCGGCCAGGAAGTCACGCAGCGCACCGAGATGCTGCGGGCTATTGCGGACGTCTATCATCGTTACGGGTTCGACGCCCTGGAAAGCAGCGCGGTGGAAACCGTTGAGGCGCTGGGCAAGTTCCTGCCCGACGTGGATCGCCCGAACGAAGGCGTGTTCGCGTGGCAGGAGGTCGATGAGAATGACAAAGGCGACTGGATGGCCCTGCGGTATGACCTGACCGCGCCGCTGGCCCGTGTTTACGCGCAGCACCGCAACGACCTGCCGACGCCCTATCGCCGGTATGCGATGGGTCCGGTCTGGCGCAACGAAAAGCCGGGGCCGGGGCGCTATCGTCAGTTCTATCAGTGTGATGCGGATACGGTGGGTACGGCTTCGATGGCCGCAGACGCCGAGATTTGCGCCATGCTGTCAGACACGCTGGAGACCGTCGGCATCCCGCGTGGCGACTATCTGGTTCGCGTCAACAACCGCAAAGTTCTGAACGGCGTGCTTGAGGCGATGGGTCTTGGCGAAGACGCTGCCGCCCGCGACAACGTCCTGCGCACCATCGACAAATTCGACAAGGTGGGTAAGGCTGGCGTGCGCGAGTTGCTGACCAAGGGCCGTCTGGATGCGTCCGGCGCGTTCATCGATGGCGTTGGGCTCAGCGACGACCAGGCAGAGCCGGTGATTGCTTTCCTGACCTCCAAGGCTGCGGATGCGGCCGGAACGTTAGCCAACCTGCGCGCCGCCGTCGGCGACAGCAAGATCGGTGCGGACGGGATTTCCGAGCTGGAACAGATCGGCACCTTGCTGGATGCGGGCGGCTACGGCGCGGACCGGATCGAGATCGACCCTTCAGTCGTGCGTGGATTGGGCTACTATACTGGTCCCGTCTACGAGGCTGAACTGACTTTCGAGATTTTCGACGAGAAAGGCCGCAAGCGGCAGTTCGGTTCGGTTTCGGGTGGTGGGCGTTACGACGATCTGGTCAAGCGGTTCACCGGACAAGAGGTGCCCGCGACTGGCGTCTCCATCGGTGTTGACCGTCTGCTGGCCGCCCTGCGCGAAAAGGGTCGGATCGCCGCACAGGCCACCGGCCCTGTGGTGGTCACCGTCATGGATCGCGACCGCATGGCCGACTATCAGGCGATGGTGGCCGAACTGCGCAACGCAGGTATTCGGGCCGAGGTGTATCTTGGTAACCCCAAAAACTTTGGCAATCAGTTGAAATACGCGGACAAGCGGAACTCTCCGATCGCAGTGATCGAAGGTGGCGATGAAAAGGCCAATGCGATCGTGCAGATCAAAGATCTGATCCTTGGCGCGAAAATCGCCGAAAGCGCCACGCTGGAGGAATGGAAAGAACGTCCCAGTCAGTTCGAAGTGCCGCGCGGCGATCTGGTCGCCAAAGTGCGTGAAATTCTGGACAGTCAGGACTGAGCCATGGCCAACCGTTCTCAGATACAGGCCCGCGCCGCGATGATGCGCGTCCGGTTCGAGGCCGCAGGGGCGCAGGTCGTGGATACGCCTTTGCTGCAACCGGCGGAAATACTGCTGGACCTCTATGGTGAAGACATTCGTGCCCGTGCTTATGTGACGTCGGACGCCTTGCGCGGCGAGCAGATGCTGCGCCCCGACTTCACGCTGCCGGTTGTGCAGATGCACATGAACGATGGGGCCGAGCCCGCGCGCTATACCTATTCGGGCGAGGTTTTCCGGCGGCAGGAGCACGACCCGGACCGGTCCAACGAGTACATTCAAGTCGGGTACGAGGTCTTTGACCGTGACGATCCGGCCGGGGCGGATGCCGAGGTGTTTTCGCTGTTTGCCCTGCAATTGCGTGGGCTGCCCCTGCGCGCCGCCACCGGCGATATCGGCATTCTGACTGCGGCTGTTCAGGGTCTTCGCACCACGGATCGCCGTAAAGCTGCTTTGATGCGCCACCTGTGGCGTCCGCGTCGGTTTCGTATCCTGCTGGATCGCTTTTCGGGGCGAAAGCCCGAACCAGAAAACCGCGCAAAACTGTTGGACGCAGAAGATCCGATGCGTGTCGACGCGCCGTTGATCGGCAAACGCCGTGCGGCCGAGATTGAGGCCCGTATCGACGCTTTGCGCGAAGATCGCGAGACGCCACCGATTTCGGATAGCGAACTCGCGGGGCTCGAGTCACTGTTGGCGGTGCGGGAAACCATGCCCTTTGCTCTTGAACAGTTGCGGGACGTCGCGGTTGATCTGCCGCAGATCACGCCGGCGCTGAACCGGCTCGAGGCCAGAATAGCGGCCCTGCAGGCGCGCGGCGTGGATGTCGAGACGCTGGATTTCGAGGCCGCCTATGGGCGCACGTCCATGGAATATTACGACGGGTTTGTTTTTGGGTTCTATGCCGAGGGTCGCCCGGACCTGCCGCCGATTGCCACCGGCGGTCGCTATGACGCGCTGACGCGTCAGTTGGGCAACGGGGCGGAAATTCCGGCCGTTGGTGGGGTTCTGCGCCCCGACCTGATGCTGGAAATTGAGGAGGATGCGCAATGAGCCTGAAACTTGGCGTGCCCTCCAAGGGCCGGTTGATGGAGAAAACCTTTTCGTGGTTCGAAAAGCGCGGTATCACCTTGTCGCGCAGCGGATCAGACCGGGAATACGCTGGTAAGGTCGAGGGGATCGATGGCGTCTCGTTGATCTTGCTGTCCGCCGGGGAAATACCCCGCGAACTGGCAGCGGGCCGCATTCATATGGGTGTGACCGGGACAGACCTGGTACAAGAGAAACTGCCACGCTGGGAGCAGCAGATTGAGGAAGTTTCACAATTGGGGTTCGGCAAAGCCGATCTGATCATCGCGACACCCGCATGCTGGGTCGACGTGGAAACCCTGGATGATCTTGATGCCGCGGCTGCGGCGTTCCGCAAAACCCATGGCCATCGTTTGCGTATTGCGACCAAATATCACCGACTGGTGCGAGAGTTTCTGATTGATGCGGGCGTTGCCGATTACACACTGGTTGACAGCCAGGGCGCGACCGAAGGCACCGTGATGAATGAAACCGCCGAGGCGATTGCCGATATCACATCGACAGGTGAAACCCTGCGGGCCAACCACCTCAAGATCCTGTCGGATGGTCTGATCCTGCAATCGCAGGCAACGCTGTGGCGTAGCCGTGTAGCTGATTATGATGCGGGTGATAAAGAGATTCTGACTGAACTCTTGGATCGGCTGAGCTGATTACAGCACGCCGATCTCGGCCAGCGCGCGGTTCAGATCATCGGGTAGAGAATCGTCCTCTGCCCTCCCTTTAGGAAGGTCGGCGGGAGTATCCTCGGGTTTCAGATATCTCCAACCCTGGAATGGGCGTTTCAAAGCGTTCTGGGTGCGGTGCACCTCTGGGTCCAGCACGATGGCGCAGCGGCGGATGCCGTCTTCGCCGCGCACTTCGTCCAGCCGCAGGATCTTTTGGCGACATTGCACGACGCCCTTGATCACCCAGTAGATTGATCCGCCGTTCAGAATCTCGGTTTCACGCTTGGGCCACATGCGGGTGACGTGGCGCGGGCACCCGTCCTCATAGAGCGGCTTACGGCTGTCCTGCCACGCGATCAGCGTCTCGACGCTTTCCGATCCGACCGAAAGTTTTATGAGGTTTACGTACTTATCCACAGCTTTCCCACAGAGTCGTCCCGAGGCTCATCTTTATATTGTAGCTCTCTGGTGGCTGTCATCAAGGTGTTGTGGTGCGCATGTGAATTGGGATAGTCTGGATACCTCTTTCAAGACAGGGAATCACCAATGAGCCGCTTTGCCGCCCCCATCGCCGAGCAGATCTGGGATATGAAATACCGTTTCAAAAAGGCGGATGGCACGCCCATCGACCAGACTGTCGAGGACAGCTGGCGGCGCATCGCACGCGACCTGGCGCGGGTGGAAAAGGACCTGGGTCATTGGGAAGAAAAATTCTACAAGGCGCTTGAGGATTTCAAATACCTCCCAGCCGGGCGTATCACTGCGGGTGCGGGCACGGCACGGCAGGTGACCCTGTTCAACTGCTTCGTCATGGGCACCGTGCCCGACAGCATGGGCGGCATCTTCGATATGCTGAAAGAGGCCGCGCTAACCATGCAGCAGGGTGGGGGGATCGGTTATGATTTCTCGACCATCCGCCCACGTGGCGCGGATGTAAAAGGGGTGGCGGCAGATGCCTCGGGGCCATTGTCGTTCATGGATGTGTGGGACGCGATGTGTCGCACCATCATGTCCGCAGGCTCGCGCCGCGGGGCGATGATGGCAACCATGCGCTGCGACCACCCGGATATCGAATACTTCATCACCGCCAAATCCGACCCGGCCCGCCTGCGCATGTTCAATATGTCGGTGCTGGTGACGGACGCCTTTATGGAGGCGGTCAAGGCCGATGGCCCGTGGGAGTTGGTGTTCGGTGACAAGGTCTATCACACCGTTCAGGCGCGTGATCTGTGGAACAAGATCATGCAGGCAACCTATGACTTTGCCGAACCGGGCGTGATCTTCATCGACCGGATCAATCAGGCCAACAACCTCAGCTACGTGGAAACCATCGCGGCGACGAACCCCTGTGGCGAGCAACCCTTGCCGCCTTATGGCGCCTGTCTTCTGGGCTCGATCAATATGGCGCGTCTGGTGGCTGAGCCGTTTGAGAAGGGCGCGCATCTGGACGAAGCCGTGATGCAGGACTTGGTCGCCACAGCCGTTCGGATGATGGACAACGTCGTGGATGCATCGAAATTCCCGCTACCCGAACAAGCCGCCGAGGCGCAGGCCAAACGCCGTATCGGTTTGGGTGTGACCGGGCTGGCGGATGCTCTGCTGATGGTGGGTCTGCGTTACGGTTCGGACGAAGCGGCGCGTCAGACCGAGCGCTGGTTGCACGCGATTGCCCGCGCCGCGTATCTGGCGTCGGTTGACTTGGCAAAGGAAAAGGGGGCGTTCCCCTTGTTCGACGCCGAGAAGTATCTGGCCAGCGGCACCATGCAGCAAATGGATGACGACGTGCGTGACGCAATCCGCGAACATGGCATCCGAAATGCGCTGCTGACGTCGATTGCGCCCACTGGGACGATCTCGCTTTATGCCGGTAACGTTTCGTCCGGGATTGAGCCGGTGTTTGCCTATGCCTACACACGGAAAGTGCTGCAGAAAGACGGTTCACGTACGGAAGAGGAAGTCGTGGATTACGCCGTGCAAATGTGGCGCGACAAATTTGGCGACAAGGAATTGCCGGATTACTTTGTCAACGCACAGACCCTGTCTCCGTCCGATCATGTCAAGATGCAGGCGGCGGCGCAGAAATGGATAGACAGTTCGATCTCGAAGACGATCAATTGCCCCGAGGACATCAGCTTTGACGCCTTCAAGGATGTCTACATGCAAGCCTGGGATCAGGGATGCAAAGGGTGCACCACCTATCGTCCCAATGATGTGACCGGATCGGTCCTGACGGTGTCGGAGAGCGATGACAAGGCACCGGGGGAAAGCGCCGATGCCCCGCATGAGGTGGATGGCGGAGACGTGATTTATATGTCCGAGCCATTAGATCGCCCGCAATCTCTGGAGGGGTCGACTTACAAGCTGAAATGGCCCGATAGCGAGCACGCGATTTACCTGACCATCAACGACATCGTAATCGGCGGTCGCCGTCGTCCGTTCGAGGTGTTCATTAACTCCAAGAACATGGAACACTACGCCTGGACATTGGCGCTTACCCGGATGATCTCGGCCGTTTTCCGACGGGGTGGAGACGTGTCCTTTGTTGTCGAAGAGCTGAAGGCGGTGTTCGATCCACGGGGCGGTGCGTGGGTTCAGGGAAAATACATCCCTTCGATTCTGGCCGCTATTGGTGGCGTGATTGAACAGCACATGATCAATATCGGCTTTCTCGAAGGCGAAGGCATGGGGCTGAAATCCGATCCACAAGCTCAGGTCGTCAACATGGACGCACCACGCGGTAAGGCCTGCCCGTCTTGCGGCCAGTTTGACATGGTGATGATAGAGGGTTGCATGACTTGCCGCAGTTGTGGGTACTCAAAATGTGGTTGACGACTCTGTCGTTTTCTCCCTAGGGTTGTATAAAGTGCCGCCGGAGTCTCATTTTAAAATGACTCTCCGGCAACATTTTCGTGATTGCTGCATTTCCGTCTCTTTTCCGACAGAATCTGCCCTGATAAGAATAGCCCAGTGAGCAGTGATTTGTTGAAAGGTACAGGCGGGCACAATGAGAGCCGGGCATAGCGGTCGTATAGCCATTTCGTGGACGCAGACAGAGTTGGATGGGCTTGAGGCGGCGCCTCAGTCTTTTTTGAAGGTTGGTGCCGCGTGGTCGTGGCGTGGACAAGTACATTCGTTGGCTGAATCCTCCCCACAAAGTCTAGCTCTATCGGGGCAGGCCCAAGAGAACACCGCAAAAATGTTGAAGAGCTTAGTGCCTTCGCTGGAAGCGGCTGACGGCGCGATGGGTGTTGTCGTTCTGACCAACGGAGCGCAAACGTTTACAGCGCACCTGTATTTGGTTACCGGAGAAGCGGACCCTGTCCTGGTTTTCGAAGACGGATGCCCTGTCCGTGATCAGGATTTCTGGATCGGCGCGTATACCGAATTTGAAGATCAAAGCGATTCGCTTCAGCTGGATCGAACTGTCGTCGCATTCCCAACACGGGCGCGAGCCGATGAAGGCTGGGGAAAATCGGCTGATCGTCCTGCCGTTTGTGCCAGGACCATGGCGGACTGAGCGCACGAGCCGATCGGTTCTTTGATCATTAGCAAAACTTCCCAAGCCGTGTTGACTCTGCCAGTTCTGCGGATATAAGCGCGGCTTCATTGGTGTTGGTGGCCCCCGCAAGGGGATGCCTGTCATGGGGGAAACCTCAAGAGGACAACGCCCTTCATAGTGGCCTGCACAGGCCTCGACCTAAACGAAGGAGATCAGCCGTGACCAAACGCACGTCTGCCAAGTACAAAATCGACCGCCGGATGGGCGAAAACATCTGGGGTCGTCCGAAATCCCCGATCAACCGTCGTGAATATGGCCCCGGCCAGCACGGTCAGCGCCGCAAGGGCAAACTGTCGGACTTCGGTCTGCAGCTGCGCGCCAAGCAGAAGCTGAAAGGCTACTACGGCGACCTGACCGAGAAGCAGTTCCGCCGTATTTACGCCGAAGCCGAGCGTGTCAAAGGCGACACCGGTGAAAACCTGATCGGTCTGCTGGAGCGCCGCCTGGACGCTGTTGTTTACCGTGCCAAGTTCGTCCCGACCGTGTTTGCTGCACGTCAGTTCGTGAACCACGGCCACGTCAAAGTGAACGGCAAGCGGGTCAACATCCCGTCCTACCGTGTCAAAGAAGGCGACGTCATCGAAGTGCGCGACAAGTCCAAGCAGCTGGCTGTTGTTCTGGAAGCTGTTGCTCTGGCCGAGCGTGATGTTCCTGACTACATCGACGCCGACCACTCGAAAATGACCGCGACTTTCGTACGCGCACCGGGCCTGGGCGATGTGCCTTACCCGGTCATGATGGAACCGAACCTGGTCGTCGAATTCTACGCGAAGAACTAATCTTCGCCGATCCGGCCGAAATTCAGAGCCGCGCTTCCCAGCGCGGCTCTTTTTCTTTCATCCCAGCAAAACGATGACCGATGCTCCGGTGCTGCGGCGCAGATCGTGAAGCTCTTTCAGGTCCGGGTCGTTGATCCAGCCAAGGGCCGCGTCCTTGTCCGGAAAGGACAGTAGGGCAGCAACGTCAGGCAGATCGGGTGTGCCGTCCAACGCCGTTGTTTCGGTAGTGGCCTGTTCGACCTTGCCGCCGTGACGGGCCAAGGCAGGGCCTGCCTGCTCGCGATAGGCGACCAGAGCGTCGGGGTTCTGCACTGTGAGTTTGGCGTATGCGTAGATCATGGTTTTGGTCCTCATTTGTGTGACGCAAAACTAAGTCTCGTGCCGGTTGGCGAAAATGCGTGCTTTTGCATTCATCATATGCAATTTTGCACGCATGAACATTCACTGGGATGACTATCGCGCAGTTTTGACAGTTGTGCGCAGGCGGACCTTGTCCGCTGCTGCCGAGGATCTGGGGGTAAACTATACCACCGTTGCGCGCCGCATTTCCCGGGCAGAGACCGCGACAGGAGAGGTGTTGTTCGAAAGATTGGCTGACGGGTATCGGCCCACTGAAGCGGGAAAACTGGTTGCCCGCCATGCGGCCGAGATGGAGATCGCAGAGCATGCCATGCTGCGCGGGTTATCCGGGCGCGACCAAAAGCTGGAAGGAGAGTTGACGCTAACCGCGCCCCAACTGCTGATCGCCCATGTATTAGCTCCGGTTTTGGATGCGTTCAGCAAGAAGCATCCAGACGTCACTTTGCGGGTCCGAGCAGCGAACGAAATCCTCGACCTCAACAAGCGTGAAGCCGATATCGCCATCCGTATCAGTCGCAATCCCGGCGATTCCTTGAAAGGGTTGCGCCTGGCGGAACAACATGCGGCCAGCTTTGCCACACCAGAACTGGCCGAGCAAATTGCCAATGATCCAGAGGGCGTCGTGGATTGGTTGGCTTACGAACGCCGACAGGACCTGCCTGAACATGTACGCACGTCACGCCCCGGATCCCGTATCAAGATGCGGTTCGATGACATGGTCGCAATGGCCGCCGCTGCACAGGCCGGGTTGGGCGTGGTCAGGATGCCCGTGTTTCTGGGGCGGTCGCTGCCGGGGCTGGTTCAGGTGCCCGAGTTTCAAACGCGACCTTACGCGGATATCTGGATCGTCGCGCATCCGGATGTCTGGCCTTCAGCCAAACTTGAGGCGTTTCGTGCCATCGCCGTTCCATTCTTTCGCGAAAAACGCCCAATGTTCGTGGCCTGATCAAATCGGCAGTGGGCGCCCTTCGGCGATGGCCTCCATCGCGAAATAGGACGTCACGCTGTCCAGTTCTACTTTGTCGATCAGTCGCTGATAGACCTTGTCATAGGACGCCATGTCCTGCGTAACGACTTTCAACTGATAGTCATAGTCGCCGCCGATGCGGTGAAAATCCACCACTTCGGGGATCGTCAGAACATGCCTTCGAAAGGCCTGCAGCCACTCTGCCGAATGGTGCCGTGTGCGCAGCATGACAAATACAACGAGGCTCAGCCCCAGCTTTTCACGCGCGATCCGTGCGGTCGAGCCGATAATGACCCCATTCTCATTCAAGGCTTTCAGGCGTCGCCAGCAGGCGTTCTGCGATAACCCAACCCGATCCGCCAGCTCACGCTGAGACAGGGTGGCGTCTGTTTGAAGCTCACGAAGGATGCGCTTGTCAATTTGATCTATTTTTTCATCCATTCCGAAGCATATGACACAACATTTTGGAAATCCATCCAAAGAAAGGTGAAGTTTCCCCACCGTGCATCAATCATATTTGATAGTGCAATACGGAGATTTAACCATGACCTTGTCCAAATTTCGCGCAGACCTCCAATCCACCACTCGCAATTCCACCCTGCGCGATGGGCTGATCGGAGAAAATGTTCTGATCCCCGGTCTGAATGGGGACGTGCCGCTGGTTTACGCGGATTACGTCGCTTCGGGTCGTGCGCTGCAGCAAGTAGAGGATTTTGTTGCCCATGAGGTGCTGCCTTTCTATGCCAATAGCCACACCGAAGCCTCCTATTGTGGGTCTTTCATGACCCGTCTGCGCCGCGAAGCGCGCGCAGAGATAGCCCGCATTGTTGGAGCGAACGAAAAGGACGCGGTGATCTTTACCGGTTCCGGCGCCACTGCGGGTCTTAACCGGCTGGTCAGTTTGATGGGAGTTGAAGGGGCTGACCGGCCGGTTGTCTTGATTGGACCATACGAGCATCATTCGAACATTCTGCCGTGGCGTGAAAGCAAGGCGCAGGTGATCGAAATCCCCGAAGCACCTGAAGGTGGCGTCGATTTAAAGGCGCTGGAAAAAGCATTGGTTGAAAACGCCGGTTCCGATTTGATCATCGGGTCTTTTTCAGCGGCGTCCAATGTGACCGGCATCATCACCGATCCGGATCCGATCACCCGCCTTCTCAAGTCTCATGGTGCTGTTTCGATCTGGGATTACGCCGGGGGGGGACCTTATCTGCCGATGGACATGGGGCCAGAGGGTGCGCGCAAGGACGCCATCGTTGTTTCCCCTCACAAGTTTCCGGGCGGCCCGGGCGCATCCGGAGTGTTGATCGTCAACGAGAACGCGGTGCGGCGCACATGTCCCAGCTGGCCCGGCGGTGGCACTGTCAGTTTTGTTTCGCCCTGGCGCCATGACTACAGCGAAGATCTGGCAACGCGCGAAGAGGCCGGAACGCCCAACGTCATCGGTGATATTCGCGCGGCGCTTGCCTTCATCGTCAAGGACGTTGTCGGTACCGATGAGATCGCCAAACGCGAAGCGCGATACAACGAGATGGCATTGAAAGGGTGGGGCGACAATCCGAACCTGACATTGCTGGGCACAGACAATCCGCACCGTTTGCCGATCTATTCTTTCCTTGTGCGGGACAATTCCGGCAAGCCTGTGCACCAGCAACTGTTCACCCGGATGCTCAGTGACATCTACGGTATTCAGGCGCGCGGTGGTTGCGCTTGCGCCGGGCCATATGCGCACCGCCTGCTGGAGATTGACAAGGAATCGTCCACGGAGCTTCACGCGGCTTTGGCCGCAGGGGAAGAGATGAAGAAACCGGGATGGGTCCGCCTGAACTTCTCTTACCTGATGAGCGAAGAGACTGTTCAGTTCATCATCGACAGCGTCAATGAACTGTCCCACCGGACTGAGGAATTCACGCGCTTTTACAACGCGGACCCGGCGACCGCCCGCTTCAAGGCGGCGTGACGGAATTGCCGCTTTTCTCAATCCGTTGAGACAGGTATGAGAGGCTCCAACAACGGAGCCTCTTATGAACAAGATCACCCCACAACCCGGCATTATGGACATCGCGCTCTATCAGGGCGGCCAGTCGCATGTGGCCGGGGTGGAGCATGTGATCAAGCTCAGCTCGAACGAAAACCCGTTCGGCCCCAGCCCCAAGGCGATCGAAGCTGTTCGGGAAAGCGCGGTAACCCTGCATCGTTACCCCAGCACCGATCACGCCAGCTTGCGAGCAGCGATTGGTGAGTGTCACGGGCTAGACCCGGCGCGGATCATCTGCGGCGTCGGCAGTGACGAAGTGCTGCAATTTATCGCTCAGGCCTATGCGGGGCCGGGGGATGAGGTGATCTATACCGAGCATGGGTTCTCGATGTACCCGATCATCGCGCGCATGGCCGGCGCGACGCCCGTTATGGTGGCCGAACGCGCGCGCCATGTGGACGTCGACAACATTCTGGCTGTCGTGAATGGCCAGACGCGTATCGTGTTCGTGACCAACCCGGGCAACCCGACCTCGACTATGATCCCCGAGGCGGAACTGGTGCGACTGGCCGAGGCGCTGCCGCCGACTTGCCTGATGGTAATCGACGGGGCCTATGCCGAGTTTGTCGATGGGTTCGACGGTGGCGCGTCCTTGGTGGACCGGTTTGAAAACGTGATCATGACCCGGACCTTTTCCAAGGTGTACGGCCTGGGCGGGATGCGTGTCGGCTGGGGCTATGCTGCGCAGTCGATCATCGACGTGCTGAACCGGGTGCGTCAGCCGTTTAACCTATCTTTGACCGCGTTGGCAGCGGCAGAGGCCGCTGTGAAAGACGTGGAGTTTCTGTCTTTCTGCCAATCCGAAAACGCGCGTTTGCGGGTTTGGTTGTCAGAGGAATTGGCCAAGATCGGAGTGCCTTCGGACGCGTCCTGCACCAATTTCATCCTCGCCCGCTTTGCCGATCAGGCCGAGGCCGAGGCCTGTGATGACTTTCTGAAGACCCAGGGTTTGATCGTGCGCCGTGTGGCGGGCTACAACCTGCCAAACGCCCTGCGGATCACCGTGGGCGATGAAGAAGCCTGCCGCCGCGTTGTTGCGGCCATCACTGCGTTCAAAGGGGGCGCCGCATGAGCCAAGTTTATGATCGTGTGGCCTTGATCGGGCTGGGCCTGATCGCCTCGTCCATGTTCTGGGCCATCAAACGCGCAGGACTTGCTGGCGAAGTGACCGGCTATGCCCGGTCCGAGGCAACCCGCGAGACCGCCCGCCGGATCGGCCTGTGCGACCGCGTGTGTGACACCGCGAAAGAGGCAGTCGAGGGCGCCGACCTCGTCGTGCTTTGTGTTCCCGTGGGCGCAATGGGCGCTGTCGCCCAGGATATTGCTCCGGCCCTCAAACCGGGGGCCACGGTGACCGATGTAGGTTCGGTTAAGCGGCATGTCATCCAAGCTGTGACTCCGTATATTCCCGAAGGTGTGCATTTCATCCCCGCGCACCCATTGGCGGGGACCGAACATTCCGGCCCTGAGTCCGGCTTTGCCGAGCTGTTTGACAATCGCTGGTGCCTGCTGGTGCCGGTCGAAGGCTCGGACCCGGATGCAATCGCCCGCCTGCGTGCGCTTTGGGAGGGCATGGGCTCGAACGTGGATGAGATGGATGCGGATCACCATGATCTGGTTCTTGCCGTCACTTCGCACGCGCCGCACCTGATCGCTTACACGATGGTTGGCGTGGCCGACGATCTGCGCCGGGTGACGGACACCGAAGTCATCAAGTATTCCGCAGCTGGTTTCAGGGACTTCACTCGTATTGCAGCCTCGGACCCGACTATGTGGCGAGACGTGTTCCTGACCAACAAGGACGCAACGTTGGAGATCCTCGGCCGGTTCACCGAAGAGCTGTTTGCCTTGCAGCGCGCGATCAGAACAGGTGACGGCGAGCAATTATTCGACTATTTCACTCGCACACGCGCGATCCGGCGCGGAATCATCGACGCCGGGCAGGACACGGACAAGCCCGATTTCGGACGGGGAAAAACGAACCCATGAGACACGGCTGGAGAACCTTTCTGATCGGACTGGCGGCAATTTGCGCCTCATCTTCTCAGGCCGGCTCTCCAGAGCGCTCTCTGTTCCCGGTTTCGCGCCCCGGCACGACTCCAGTAGTTGAGGCCGTCGCTTTCCTAAGTACCGCGCCGCAGTTGGCGCTGCCAAACACGCGACCTGAGTTGCGTCCGGTTTCACCGCAGGTGCTGGCCGTTGCGGCCCGCCCAGCCGAATTGCCGCTTCTTGGCCCCGACACCTCTCTGATGCCTTACCTGCGGCCCAAATCTCTGGAACAGGAGGCTCTGTTCAAAAAGCGCAAACTGCGCAAGGGATCTGTCTGCGGTGATATTGATATTCAGGGCAAGGCGGTGGGCAAGGTGCCGGGCAAGATAAATGCCTGCGGTATCAAAGACGCTGTTCAGGTCACCTCGGTGTCGGGTGTCACGTTAAGCCGGCCATCCACGATGGATTGTGGTACGGCAGTCGCGCTGAACAATTGGGTCGAGAAGACGGTCAAGCCGACGTTCAAGCGGCGCGGGCCGGTGGTCGAATTGCAGGTCGCTGCGCATTACGCTTGCCGGACGCGGAACAACCGCAAGGGTGCCCGCATTTCAGAGCATGGGAAAGGCCGGGCAATCGACATCTCGGCCTTCAAAATGGCGGATGGAGAGGTCGTGACGGTCCTGAATGGCTGGCGCAAAAATCCGTCGCAAAGCCAGTTGACCAAAGTCTGGCGCGGGGCATGTGGCCCGTTTGGAACCGTTTTGGGGCCGAATGCCGACCGCTACCACCGCGACCATTTCCATCTGGACACGGCCCGCCACCGCCGCGGTCCATATTGTCGTTAGCGCAGGATCAGACGCGGGGCAGGCCCAAGGGGCAATGGACCGAGTGCCACGAAGCCGTCCCGAAAGTTCAACTGCAGGTCCAGCGCATTAGGATTGCCGCCTAGCCCGGCCATGAAATTCAGCGCCCGCGTAACAGGATCAACGGCCTGATCGGGCAGAGCACCCGCTGCGTTGGCCATGGCAATCATATCCCGCCAGTTCTCGGCCTTGACTGCGATTTCACCGGTGGGAATGCCCTGAGCGTCCACATCCAACTGACCCGCCGCAAACAGGCGCAATTCGCCCCACTTGATCTCGGCCAGTTGCAGATCGATCTTCACCGGTTGCGGTCTGCTCTGTTCCAGAGCCGTTCGATCCCAGGCTTTGTCGAACGTGACCGTCATGTCCATCTCAAGCGTTTCAAACGCTTGAGGCAGAGTTGTGGCCGAACGCATTAGCTCCCGCAGATTGTCCCCCGGCGTGAACCCATCGATCCTGGCGCCGACTGCATATGCCTCGGGAACGGATGTCTGCTCCATGACCAACGTTAGCGTGTTGCCCCCCGCCAAAGCTTCGGCATCGTCTGTGATCGACCACGGACCCGCGGTCAGCGCCATCTTTTCCAGTACTAGCGCGACACCCGGCTGCAATTGCAACTCGGCCTGCAGATCACTGGCTTCGATGGTCGCGGTCTGGTCGAAATACGACAGGCGTTGTGGCGTATCCGCAAAGCGCAGCACCTGCCGTCCGGGCCAAATCGCGGGGCTTTGGAACTCGATCCAGTCTGCGCTCCAGGCCGTGCCATTCACAGGATCGGCCAGTGCCGGGCTGTTCAGACGCGTAACGTGGTGAAACGGATACCCAGCGGTCGAGACATCCGAAAACTCCGCCTGCCATCCTCTTTCCTGCTGATTGTCGAACCAGGTGGTGATCGCGTTTCGCAATCCGAATCCGGCGACGAACCAATAGGCGCTCCAGACAACCGCCAATAAAATGATTACTCGTATAAGACCGCGCATGGCAGTTGGCCCTTTTTCCCGCGTTGAATTTGATGTTTATAGACGCAAACGGGCAAGGACCAGAGCTATGACGATGTGGGTTTTCGGATATGGATCGCTGCTGTGGAATCCGGGTTTTCCCGTGGCCCGCAGTGAACACGCGACATTGCAGGGCTATGCGCGCTCCTTTTGCATGAGCTCGATCCACCATCGCGGAACCGAAGAACACCCCGGTCTTGTGCTGGCGCTGGACGAACAGGCGGATGCCAATTGCCAGGGTCTGGCGCTTGCGGTCGAGGCGGGTCACGAAGACCGAACATTGCATGAGTTGCGCGAGCGTGAACTGATTTCTTCGGCCTACGTCGAAAAGATGCTGGACGTGCGTCTGGACAATGGCGAGATCGTTAACGCCGTGACCTACGTGATAGATGCAGACCATGTGCAATATTGCGGCGGTCTGCCACTTGAGGAGCAGGCACAGATCATCGCTCATGCGGTTGGTGGGCGCGGGCCGAATAAGGAATACCTGTATAATACTGCCGAACATCTGGCCGAGATCGACCTGCGGGATCCTGATCTTGAGTGGTTAGCGCAACGGGTGCGCAGCATCACCGCATAAACCCTTGGCGTCACCGGCTGATTTTCGCTAGATTCGGGCAAGAGCAGGCAAAATCAGGATCAACGCGCATGGCGCAGGCACATCAGGGCGCGAGACCCCATTTCTCGCATCCCATTCGTCAGATTGTGATGATGTTAGTCGCAATTGGCCTAGCGGGCTTGGGCGTCTTCATGGCGTTGCCCTATGTCATGCCGGTTTTTCAGGCAAACCCGTACCTGAACGGCTTTATCATTCTGGTGTTTGTGATCGGCGTATTCGCCTGTTTCTATCAGGTGACGCAATTGATCGGTTCGGTCCGCTGGATCGAGGCCTTTGTCGGCGGAGTCGTCCGCGAAGATGACCGTACGCCCCAATTACTTGCACCGCTGGCCTCGTTGTTGCGGGAGCGGGGCGCGCGGTCGCAGATCAGTTCAACGTCCACACGCTCGATTTTGGATTCGGTCGCGGAACGGGTTGAAGAAGAGCGTGAGATCACGCGCTATATCACGAACGTGCTGATTTACCTTGGCCTTTTGGGCACGTTCTTCGGTCTGGCAACCACGGTTCCAGCCATCGTCGATACGATCCGCAGCCTGAACCCGCAAGAGGGCGAAGAAGGACTGGCCGTGTTCAACCGCCTGATGGTCGGGCTTGAGGCGCAATTGCAAGGCATGGGCGTGGCGTTCGGCTCATCCCTTTTGGGTTTGGCCGGATCATTGATCGTCGGTCTTCTGGAACTGTTTGCAGGCCATGGGCAAAACCGGTTCTACCGAGAGCTTGAGGAGTGGTTGTCCTCGATCACTCGGGTCGGCTTTGCCGCAGGCGATGAGGGCGGCGCGGAAATCGCTGTGCTGACGCCCGTTCTGGATGCCATGTCCGAACAGATGGATGCGCTACAGGATCTGTTCTCGGCGCAGGAGGCGGACCGGGCTACGGTTTCGTCCAAGTTGGGTCAGTTGGCTGACGCGATTGGGGAAATGAATATCCGGCAGTCCGATAGCGAAGGTGTAACGGCCGCGCTGGAACGCGTAGCCCTTGGGCAGGATGCACTACTGGATCATATGCGCGAACAGGGCACCGGTGATGGCATCGACGCCGAAAGCCGGATGCGCCTGCGATCGATGGACGTGCAGCTGCTGCGCATTCTCGAAGAAATTTCGGCTGGTCGGCAGGAAAGCATGAGCGAGATGCGCAAAGATATCGAATTGCTGGTCAAAGCCCTGACATTACCTCGAGGCGCCGTTCGCACCGCTCCGGAAGGAGAGTAACTTATGGCTCTGTCCCGCCGCACAGGTCAGCGTTTTCAAGGATCGGTTTGGCCGGGCTTTGTTGACGCGATCACAGGGCTGTTGATGGTGCTGACCTTTGTGCTGACCATCTTCATGGTGGTTCAGTTCGTGTTGCGCGAGACCATCTCCGGACAAGAGGACGAACTGACCGCGCTATCCGATGAGGTCGCGGCGCTGGCAGGGGCATTGGGTCTGGAAGAGCGTGAAAACAGCCGGTTGCAGGCACGTCTCGGGGCGTTGAACGCAACCCTGTCGCAAACCGAGGATACACTGGCGCGGGCCGAGGTTGATCTGGCCCTGTCACAGGCGCGCATCACCGATTTCGAGGCGCAGGTTACCGCACTGCTGGCAGATCAGGAACGTGCGCGCGGTGCAATCGCCACTTTGGAATCTCAACGTGCGGAATTGCTGGATGAACAGCAGGCGCTGAATCTCGCATTGGCGCAAAGTCGGGCCGAGATCGACGAGCAGACCGAAGCTGCGCGGCTTGCTGCTGCCCGGCGTGAGGCGTTGGAAGCTTTGGTCTCGGACCTGGAGCAAAGCGAAGCGTCACAGGCCACACGGATCGGAGAGCTGGAGGAACAGCTGAGCGCGGAAGAGGCCGCTAAACTGGCCGAGGCCGCCGCTGCCGAAAACCTGCGTAACCGACTGCAAGATGCCGACGCTGAACTGACGGCCATGACGCTGGCTTTGGAAGCACAGCGTAAAGAAGCCGAGGATACGCTGACATTGCTAGCTGCCGCGCGTGCGGCCAAAGCGGAGCTTGAGCGCCAGTTTGGTGCGTTGAATACCGAAGAGTTGCTGGACCAGCTACAGGCCGCACTTGCCGCACAAACTGAAGCACAGGCCGAAGCGCAAACCCAGCGATCGCTGGCGGAAGAGCGTTCGGCCCTGTTGGCTGTTGCCCGCGATGCGATTTCTGCCGAGAAGGAGATTTCCGCCGAAGCGCAACGCGAAACTGCATTGCTGAACCAACAGATGGCTGCGCTGCGCCAACAGCTGGGCGGGTTGCAAGCGATTCTGGACGACTATGAAGAACGCAATGCCGCCGCCGATATCCGCATTCAGACACTGGGTCAGGACCTGAACGCAGCGCTGGCCCGCGCGGCCTCGGAAGAGCGTCGCCGCCGTCTACTGGAAGAGGCCGAACGCGCACGGCTGGAGGCCGAGGCCGAAGCTCTGTCCGGTCAGAACGAGGAACTGGCTGCTCAAGCCGAAGATCTGCAGCGCTACCGCTCGGAGTTCTTTGGCCGTCTACGTGATGTCCTGGGGGATGAGGAAGGCGTTCGGATTGAAGGTGACCGCTTTGTGTTCTCGTCGGAGGTTCTGTTTGACACAGGCTCGGCCGTGTTGTCACCGATTGGGCGGCAAGAGGTTGCCAAAGTGGCCAACATCCTGCGTGGCGTGGCAGCCGAAATTCCCGAAGGTCTGAACTGGGTGATCCGAGTCGACGGTCACACGGACAACGTGCCGCTGGCCGGATCCGGGCGATACCGCGACAACTGGGAACTGAGCCAGGGCCGGGCATTGTCAGTTGTGCGTTACATGGTCGACGCGCTGGGTATTCCGCCCAACAGACTGGCCGCCAACGGGTTTGGTGAGTTCCAGCCTGTCAATCCGGCGGATACGCCGGAGGCACGGGCGCAGAACCGGCGGATCGAGCTGAAACTCACCGAAAGGTAACAGCATACTTGTTAACCACGTCAGGTTCTGGTCAGCGCCGCCCGAACCGAAAGCTGTCGTCTGGCGTACCGGCAAAGCAGCGCGGCACGACGGGATAAGTCTCGGTCAGGAAATAGGCGTATGTGCCTGAGGGGTATTCTGGCGATACCGTGAAGGCCCCATTGCACGCGTCCAGATTTCCGGCGCCAGCGACATACACGTAGTCTTCATTGAACGTTCCGTCGTGCTTTCCGTCAGGTGCGCTGCCGCCGGGGCGATTGCCGCTCTTCAAACGATAGGATGACGTCATTTGCGTCACAGTCCCATTCACGACACCAGTCATTGCGTAAATCGGGAAACCGTCTGCCGCATAGCCGATCAGCGGCGAATGACGGTTTGGCGCATAATCCAACAGTTCGACCAAACCTGTGGGAATGCCGTGGTAATGGTATTTCCCGTTGGGTTGCACATGGGCATAGTTTTCGTCGAGCCCCAGAGCGACTGCGCCACCCAGCGCATTGTACGACCAGCCCGAGCGAGGGTTCCCCTGCCAAAACTCGGCGGCCAGCGGGTCAAACACGACCCCGTTCAACGACACGCCAAAATTCCACCCCAGATCAAGCGGCGAGATAGACCCATTGCGTTTAGGGTTGGCAGGTATCTTCAGATTGACCTTTTGCTCGGAAATCTGGTGGGGATTCCCCCGGTTTGGGAACTTGCCTACCAGGTGATCCGGAATGCCATTGGCCGAGACACGCAAATTGGTTCGGGACTCCTTTACCTCCGAGCGGCTGATCCCGGGGTCGACCGTTGCCGGTTGCAAGGCCAGCGGTCTGGTTTCCGTTTCATCGTGATAGCGAAACCTTTGCTGAGCGGTCGCTATGGCGGCAACGGTGGTAAGGGCGAATGCAACGCTCCAAACGGTTATGATTTTGGTCATGAAAATCCCCTGTGCGGTTCGACTATAAAATTGACACGCGCTGTGCTTGGGATTCCGTCGAAAAAACCATCAGTGGATGGCAACCTGTGTTGGTCGTTGCACAAATGGAAATCGCCCGGTTGATGGGTCAACCGGGCGATCAGATTAGGCAATCAGTACGCGGATCAGTCCGCTGTCAAAAGCGGGGGCTTGTCGCCCGGAATGCGCGGCTGATCGGGGCCAAGAATCTCCAGGTTCAATTCGCCCTTCTTGACGGACACGCGGACCACACCGCCTTTGGCCAACTTGCCGAACAGCAGTTCTTCGGCCAGAGGTTTCTTTATGTGCTCCTGAATGACACGGCCCAGCGGACGCGCACCCATCTTGTCGTCATAGCCTTTGTCCGCCAGCCATTCAGCGGCCTTGGGCGTCAGGTCGATGGTCACGTTGCGATCCAGCAATTGTGCTTCAAGCTGCAGCACGAACTTTTCGACCACCTGTAGGATGACCTCTTTCGGCAGCGGCGCGAACGAGATCACGGCATCCAGGCGATTGCGGAACTCCGGCGTGAACATCCGTTCGATCGCGGCGGTATCCTCGCCCTCGCGACGGTCACGGCCAAAGCCGATGGCGGCTTTGGCTTGTTCCTGCGCGCCTGCGTTCGAGGTCATGATCAGAACCACGTTGCGGAAGTTCACCGTGCGGCCGTTATGATCGGTCAACTCACCGTGGTCCATCACCTGCAACAGAATGTTGAAAACGTCCGGGTGAGCTTTTTCGATCTCGTCCAGCAGCAGCACGCAATGCGGGTGCTGATCGACACCGTCGGTCAGAAGACCGCCCTGATCAAAGCCGACATAGCCCGGGGGCGCGCCGATCAGACGGGAAACTGCGTGCTTTTCCATGTATTCCGACATGTCAAAGCGTAGCAGTTCCACACCCAGCGTATCTGCCAGCTGTTTCGCAACTTCGGTCTTACCCACACCGGTCGGACCGGCGAACAGGTAGTTGCCGATGGGCTTCTCAGGCTCACGCAGTCCGGCACGGGCCAGTTTGATCGCGCTGGACAGCGCTTCAATGGCCTCGTCCTGTCCAAACACCACCCGTTTCAGCGAGGCTTCGAGGTCTTTCAGTACCTCGGCATCGTCCTTGGTGACGTTCTTGGGCGGAATGCGCGCGATCTTGGCGACGACCGCCTCGATCTCTTTAACGCCGATGGTCTTACGGCGCTTGCTTTCCGCGACCAGATGCTGTGCGGCACCGGCCTCATCAATCACGTCGATGGCCTTGTCGGGCAGCTTGCGGTCATTGATATAGCGCGCCGAAAGCTCAACAGCGGTCTTGATCGCATCCGCAGTGTATTTGATCTCGTGGTGCTTTTCGAAATAGGGCTTCAGGCCGCGCAGGATCTTTACACTGTCCTCGACCGAAGGTTCGTTCACGTCGATCTTCTGGAACCGGCGGCTGAGCGCGCGGTCCTTCTCAAAATGCTGACGGAATTCCTTGTATGTGGTCGAGCCCATGGTGCGCAGCTTGCCGCCTTGTAGGGCAGGTTTCAGCAGGTTCGACGCATCCATCGCGCCACCCGAAGTGGCACCAGCACCGATGACGGTGTGGATTTCGTCGATGAACAACACCGCGTCGGGGTGATCTTCCAACTCGGTCACGACTGCCTTCAGGCGTTCCTCAAAGTCACCGCGGTAGCGAGTGCCCGCAAGCAGAGCCCCCATATCCAGAGAATAGATAGTGGTGTGGGACAGTACTTCAGGGGCTTCCCCACCGACGATTTTATGTGCCAGTCCCTCGGCAATGGCGGTTTTGCCTACGCCCGGATCACCCACCAGCAGCGGGTTGTTCTTGCGGCGACGGCAGAGAACCTGAATGCAGCGCTCAACCTCGTCGGCGCGACCGATCAGCGGATCGACATCGCCTGCGCGGGACTTGGCGTTCAGATCAATACAGTACTTACCCAGCGCGCTTTCTTTCTGCTCGCCTTCACCTGCGCTCGCCTGAACTTCTTCCTCGACCTGATCCGCGCCGGAAACCGAGCGGTTCTCGCCATAGGCCGGATCCTTGGCCACGCCATGCGCGATGAAGTTCACCGCGTCGTAACGGGTCATGTCCTGCTCCTGCAGGAAATAGGCCGCGTTACTTTCGCGTTCGGCAAAGATTGCAACCAGTACATTGGCCCCTGTCACTTCGGTGCGGCCAGAGCTTTGGACGTGAATAGCCGCGCGTTGAATGACGCGCTGGAAAGCGGCCGTTGGCACGGCTTCGGAGCCGTCGATATCTGTCACCAGGTTCGACAGATCTTCGTCGATGAATTCGACCAGCGTGCTGCGCAGTTCATCCAGATCAACGCTGCAGGCTTTCATGACGCGAATGGCGTCGGGTTCTTCCAGCAGCGCCAGCAGCAGATGCTCAAGCGTAGCAAATTCGTGGCGCCGTTCATTCGCAGCCGCCAGGGCCGCGTGAATGGCTTGTTCTAATGTGCTCGAGAATGAAGGCACGCGGGTGCTCCTCTGTCTTGGGTCGAAAGGGGCAGCCTTTGGCCGGCACCCCATCCAACCATGTCCTCATACTATTAGAGTTTGGTTGATCGTGGCGCGGCTTCAAGGGTTTTCTTTCACTTGACAGTCACATTTCACGTGACCGTGGCCGTGAAGAAGGCGATTTAGGCACTAGAAGCGGTCTTTTCTAGCCCGAATTTCCGCAAAAACTTGTGCAGGGTCGGCATTCGGCATCCCCAGATGCGCCTGAATCGCCGGATCGTTGGCGCGTAAAAACGGGTTTGTTGCTTTTTCCAAGGCCAGACTCGACGGTACGGTGGGCTCTCCGGCGGCGCGTGCACGGTCAATATCCGCCATGCGCTGCTTCAATGCCTTGTTGTCGGGATCGACGGTAATGGCAAACTTTGCATTGGATTGTGTATATTCGTGTCCCGAGCATACCATAGTTTCATCCGGCAACACAGCCAGTTTGCTGAGCGAGGTCCACATCTGCGGTGCCGTTCCCTCGAACAGGCGGCCACAACCCAACGCCATGAGACTGTCGGCGGTAAAGACGACCGCGCTTTCCGGCATATAGTAAGCGACATGTCCGACGGTATGGCCGGATACGTCCATCACGTGCACAGGCTCGCCGCCGATTTTGAATGTGTCTCCATCGCTGACCTGCCGATCCAGCGGGGGCAGGCGGTGCGCGTCCGCTGCGGCACCGATCACCTTGGCCGGTTGTTTTTCCAGAATACCGGCCGACCCGTCGACGTGGTCCCAATGGTGATGAGTCAGCAGGACATGAGATAGGGTCCATCCGCGCTTGTCCAGTTCGGCCAGAATGGGCTCGGCCTCGGGCGCGTCGATCAGTGCGGTGTTGCCGCTAACGGCATCATGCGCCAGAAAGGCGTAGTTGTCGCTGAGACAAGGAATGGTAACGATCTCAAGAGGCATGGCCTTTTGCCCTTTCGTTGCTAGACTGCGCCCAGCTAAGCCGATTGACCGGGTGTCCGCAATGCATCTTGATGTGCAGGATCTGAGGAATTTCTATTATCGCAGTACCCTGGGCCGCGCGGCGCAGGCGGCGATCCGTGGACGATTGCTCCAACAGTGGCCCGAGGCGAAGGGGCAAACCGTTGTGGGTTTCGGATTCGCGGTGCCGTTGCTGCGCCCCTATCTGCCCGATGCACGGCGCGTCATTGGCCTGATGCCGGGTCCGCAAGGTGTTATGCCGTGGCCGGCCGGCATGGCCAATGTGTCCGTTCTGACCGAGGAAACACTGTGGCCTATCGAAACCGGTCATGTTGACAAGCTGATTGTCATGCACGGGCTGGAGACGTCGCAACGGCCCAGTCAGTTGCTGGATGAATGCTGGCGCGTACTGGGGCCGGGTGGTCGCGCGTTCTTTATCGTTCCGAACCGGGCAGGGCTGTGGTCACGAACGGACAAGACCCCTTTTGGCTTCGGTCGGCCCTATTCGGCTTCGCAACTGGAGAGTCAGCTCAAGGCGCATCACTTTATTCCGGAGCGCCATTGTTCGGCGCTCTACCTGCCGCCGTCCTTCCGTCGTTTTTGGCTGAAATCGGGCAGTCTGATCGAAAAGACCGGGCAGCGTTTGCCGACGATCATGGCGGGCGGGGTGCTGATGGTCGAGGTCACCAAACATATCAGGCCCCCCAGCGGCAATGTCACAAAAGACGCGGAGCGCCGGCCGATCAAGGCGCTGGATGGTCTGCTGAAACCGGCCTGAGACGTCAGGCCCTTTTCCCGCATCAAATTGCGAAAATTGAGGGAAAAAGGCCACAGGAATCGCAAAAACCTACACTTTCGTAACATTTTTCGCCCGTCTCAGCCGGATAAAAGGGTCGCACCTGTCTTAAGTGGCTGAAATTAAACGTTTTGTGGATAAAGTGTTTACCGTGATAATATATTGCTAGCTGGGTTCTGCTCTGCTACATCCCCGGTGATTTTGATCCCCGCCCTTTATGGACGGGGTTTCCTCACGCCCCGGGTAGCGGCCGCTACGCGAAATCGGGGCCTCAAATATCGGAAGGGTGGACGTGTCCGAACCAGCTTCGATTTCCACTGGCATTGCCGAGCGCTATGCCACAGCGATCTTTGAGATCGCCAAAGAGAATAATGACCTCTCAGGTCTGGAATCCGGCATCAACGATCTGGCGGCAGCTCTGGGCGAAAGCGCCGACTTGCGCAACCTGATCGCATCACCGCTGGTTTCCCGCGCGGAACAAGAAGCCGCAATTACCGCAGTTGCCGACAAGATGGGGCTGCACACCATCCTGCGCAACACGCTGGGTCTGATGGCTGAAAAACGTCGCCTGTTCGTGATCCCGCAGCTTGTGCAGGTTCTGCGCGACATGCTGGCAGATGAGCGTGGCGAAGTGACCGCCGATGTCGCCTCGGCCAAGGCGCTGACCAAGACGCAAATGGATAAACTGTCCAAGACGCTGTCCGAGCGTGTGGGCAAGACCGTGACAATCAATGCGACCGTTGATGAAAGCCTCATCGGCGGTCTTGTCGTTAAAGTGGGCTCGAAAATGATCGATAGCTCGATCCGTTCGAAGCTGAACTCCCTACAAAATGCAATGAAAGAGGTCGGATAAATGGGAATCCAAGCTGCAGAGATTTCTGCAATCCTGAAGGACCAGATCAAGAATTTTGGTCAGGAAGCCGAAGTGGCCGAAATCGGCCGCGTGCTGAGCGTCGGTGACGGGATTGCCCGTGTATACGGCCTGGACAATGTGCAAGCCGGTGAGATGGTCGAATTCCCTGGCGGCATCATGGGAATGGCGCTGAACCTGGAAAGCGACAACGTTGGTGTCGTTATCTTCGGTTCTGACCGTGACATTAAAGAAGGTGACACGGTCAAGCGCACCAACTCAATCGTGGACGTTCCGATCGGTGACGAACTGCTGGGCCGCGTTGTTGACGGTCTGGGTAACCCGATTGACGGCAAGGGTCCGATCAACGCAACCAAGCGTGGCGTTGCAGACGTAAAAGCCCCTGGCATCATCCCGCGTAAATCGGTGCACGAGCCGATGGCGACCGGTCTGAAATCGGTTGACGCGATGATCCCGATCGGCCGTGGCCAGCGGGAACTGATCATTGGTGACCGCCAGACCGGTAAAACCGCTGTGGCTCTGGACACCATCCTGAACCAGAAAACCTACAACGACGCGGCAGGCGACGACGAGTCGAAGAAACTGTACTGCGTTTACGTTGCGGTCGGTCAGAAGCGTTCGACCGTTGCACAGCTGGTGAAGAAGCTGGAAGAGTCCGGCGCGATTGACTACTCGATCGTTGTGGCCGCAACCGCGTCCGACCCGGCGCCGATGCAGTTCCTGGCACCTTATGCCGCAACCGCGATGGCCGAATACTTCCGTGACAATGGCCGCCACGCGCTGATCATCTATGATGACCTGTCGAAACAGGCTGTGTCCTATCGTCAGATGTCCCTGCTTCTGCGCCGTCCGCCCGGACGTGAAGCCTATCCTGGTGACGTTTTCTACCTCCACTCCCGTCTGCTGGAACGTTCGGCGAAGCTGAACGAAGATTTCGGTGCAGGCTCGCTGACCGCTCTGCCGGTTATCGAAACTCAAGGTGGTGACGTTTCGGCGTTTATTCCGACCAACGTGATCTCGATCACCGACGGTCAGATCTTCCTTGAAACCGAACTATTCTATCAGGGTATCCGGCCTGCCGTGAACACCGGTCTGTCGGTTTCGCGTGTGGGCTCTTCGGCTCAGACCAACGCGATGAAGTCGGTTGCTGGTCCGGTTAAGCTGGAGCTGGCTCAGTACCGCGAAATGGCGGCCTTTGCGCAGTTTGGTTCGGACCTCGACGCCGCAACCCAGCAGCTGCTGAACCGTGGCGCACGTCTGACCGAGCTGATGAAACAGCCGCAGTACTCGCCGCTGACCAACGCTGAAATCGTTTGCGTCATCTTCGCCGGCACCAACGGCTATCTCGACAAGATCGACGTATCTGACGTTGGCCGCTATGAGGCTGGCCTGCTGTCGCACCTGCGCGGTAAGCACGCTGAACTGCTGAAGTGGATCACCGACGAAGATCCGAAGATCAAAGGTGACGCAGCAGACAAACTCAAGGCAGCGATCGACGAATACGCCGCGACCTTCGCGTAAGAGGAGGTTCCGATGCCTAGTCTGAAGGACCTTAAAAACAGGATCGAGTCGGTCAAATCGACCCGCAAGATCACCAAGGCCATGCAGATGGTCGCGGCTGCAAAACTGCGCCGCGCCCAGGAATCTGCCGAAGCCTCGCGCCCATATGCCGAACGGTTCAATGCCGTGATGGCGGGGCTGGCGGCGTCGGTCGGGGGCAGCGACAGCGCCCCCAAGCTGCTCCGTGGTACGGGCAGTGATGATGTCCATCTGCTGGTTGTGTTGACAGCTGAACGCGGCCTGTGCGGCGGCTTCAACTCGAACATCGCCAAACTGGCCCGCCAAAAGGCGGAAGAGCTGCGCCTGAAGGGCAAGACAGTCAAAGTTCTGACCGTCGGCAAAAAAGGCCGCGACGCGCTCAAGCGTGATTTTGGCGAGCTGTTCGTTGGACATATCGACCTGAGCGAGGTCAAGCGTCTGGGTTATACCAACGCGCAAGACATCGCGAAGGACATCCTGTCCCGCTTCGACGGGGGTGAGTTCGACGTTGCCACGATCTTCTACTCGAAGTTCGTCAACGTTGTGACCCAGATCCCGACGGCACAGCAGGTCATCCCCGCCTCGTTCGAGGAAACCGAGGGTGACGACAGCGGTGCCATTTTCGACTACGAGCCCAGCGAAGAGGCCATCCTGGCCGACCTGCTGCCCAAGGGGGTTGCGACCGCGATCTTCTCGGCTCTGCTCGAAAACGGAGCGTCTGAACAGGGTGCACGGATGTCCGCGATGGACAACGCGACACGCAACGCGGGTGAGATGATCGACAAGCTGACGATCCAGTTCAACCGCTCGCGTCAGGCCGTGATCACCAACGAGCTGATTGAAATTATTTCCGGCGCCGAAGCGCTGTAAGAAAACCGGAGACGAAACATGGCGAATGCAAAAGGCAAAGTCACACAGATCATCGGGGCCGTCGTGGACGTGCACTTCGAAGATCAGCTGCCTGAAATTCTGAACGCGCTGGAAACCACCAACAACGGCAAGCGCCTGGTATTGGAAGTTGCTCAGCACCTGGGTGAAAACACTGTCCGCACCATCGCGATGGACGCGACCGAAGGTCTGGTCCGTGGCGAAGAAGTGACCGACATGGGCGCGCCGATCTCGGTTCCGGTTGGCAACGCCACTCTGGGCCGCATCCTGAACGTTGTTGGCGACCCCATTGACGAAAAGGGCCCGGTTGAGGCAACCGAATCCCGCGCAATCCACCAGCCTGCGCCGACCTTCGCAGAACAGTCGACCGAGTCGGAAGTTCTGGTCACAGGCATCAAGGTTGTTGACCTGCTGGCCCCTTACGCCAAAGGCGGTAAGATCGGCCTGTTCGGCGGTGCCGGCGTTGGTAAAACCGTTCTGATCATGGAACTGATCAACAACATCGCAAAAGTGCACTCGGGCTTCTCGGTGTTTGCGGGCGTTGGTGAACGGACCCGTGAGGGCAACGACCTTTATCACGAGATGATCGAATCGAACGTGATCAAGCCGGACAACCTGTCGGAATCGCAGGTGGCGCTGGTTTACGGCCAGATGAACGAACCTCCGGGAGCACGTGCGCGTGTTGCTCTGACCGGTCTGACCCTGGCCGAGCAGTTCCGCGACCAGTCCGGTACCGACGTTCTGTTCTTCGTCGACAACATCTTCCGCTTCACGCAGGCGGGCTCCGAGGTTTCGGCTCTGCTGGGTCGTATTCCGTCAGCTGTGGGCTATCAGCCGACACTGGCCACCGACATGGGCGCCCTGCAGGAACGCATCACCTCGACCAAGTCGGGCTCGATCACCTCGGTTCAGGCGATCTACGTGCCTGCGGACGACCTTACCGACCCTGCGCCGGCAACCTCGTTCGCTCACTTGGATGCGACCACCGTTCTTAACCGTGCGATCTCGGAAAAGGGTATCTACCCTGCGGTTGACCCGCTCGACTCGACCTCGCGTCTGCTTGACCCGGCCATCGTCGGTGAAGAGCACTACAAGGTTGCGACCGACGTTCAGCAGATCCTCCAGCGCTACAAGTCGCTGCAGGACATCATCGCCATCCTCGGCATGGACGAACTGTCGGAAGAGGACAAACTGACCGTGGCCCGTGCCCGTAAGATCGAACGCTTCATGTCGCAGCCGTTCGACGTGGCCCAGGTCTTTACCGGTTCGCCGGGCGTTCAGGTACCTCTGGATGTGACCATCGCGTCGTTCAAAGCGGTTGTCGCCGGCGAATACGATCACCTGCCCGAAGCAGCCTTCCTGATGGTTGGCGGCATCGACGAAGTGATCGCCAAAGCGGAAAAGATGGCCGCAGAAGCCGCCTAAGGAGTATCCCTGATGGCAAACACGATGCAATTCGACCTCGTCAGCCCCGAGAGGAGCCTAGCTTCGCTCGCGGTTACCGCGGTCCAGATTCCCGGCGCGGACGGGGACATGACGGCAATGCCCGATCATGCCCCTACCATCACCACGCTGCGCCCCGGTCTGCTGAAGGTTGAGGCACCCGAAGGAGCCAGCGAATACCTGGTCACCGGCGGGTTTGCCCAGATCAACGGTGATAGCCTGTCGGTTCTGGCCGAAAAGGCCATTCCGGTTGCCGAAGTGACCCGGTCGCATCTGGACGACCTGATTGCCGAGGCCCGCGCTTCGCACGAAGCGGCGAAGAACGGCGACGATCAGACCATCGTCGACGACGCCGCCAAGCTGCTGGCCGACATGGAAGCCCTTGGAACGCACATGAGCCTGTAAGGCCAGTCGCGTTCGATTGATCAAGAAAAACGGCCCCGTAGATGCGGGGCCGTTTTTTTGTAGTGTTTTTATCGAAATACCGGGTTAACCTCTGGGGGTTCATTGATAAAGTCGAATGAATGAAGACATTTAGAACCCACCCGATTGGTATAGACCAAGGCGAGGCCGTATTATTTTCCGAGTTCGCTGATGGTGGCGAAATGTGGACGGGTGAAGGTCCGCGCCAGCGCCGGTCGGCTATCATGTTCAGCCAACCGTTCCGGTCGATTCCCGTGGTTCAGATTGGCGTTTCGCTGTGGGACGTGGACACCTCGTCGGCCCTGCGTGCCGAGGTGGCAGCCGAAGACATCACACCCGAAGGTTTTAGCGCGGTGTTCCGAACTTGGTCGGACACACGGATCGCCAGAATACGTGTCACGTGGACCGCGATTGGCGAAGTTGCGCATGAGGATGATTGGGATATTTCTTAGTAATCGGGGCCAATCGGACGGCGAATTCTATGTTTCCCTTTGCTCGTCGTTACTGCAAAACGGAATAGAAGTACTCCATTAATTGCGCGGGCAATCCTGTAAAAAGGACTATCGAAAAAGTCGCCGACGCGCCGATTGCAAAATACACCGGAACTCGGCCTAGCGCATATCCACGCAGAAATACGCCAACGAGTCCGATGAGTATCGAAGATACAAGCAAAAAATCGAAATCACTAAAGCACTCTGAAAGACCTCAAACGCGGTCTCAGTTGCAACTCTTGTAGCTATCACCCCTGATAATAAGCTAACGCATGCACCAACACCGAGTATGAGGCCGAAAACCGAGCTTAGCGTCTGCGCCTTGCCCGATGCTCTTAGGATTTGGCGTTGATGCGCCGAATGCGATCATGAAAATTAGCGTTCGACATAAGGCGAGTTCTTTAAGTTTCGAAATCGATTATAACTTGCCGCGAAAAGGTGGTGACAATTGGTCAGCAGGCAGGGCACAAGAAAAAAATGCTTAGCCCGCACAGTTGCAGAATCTTGTTGAAATCGGGTGTATGAATTGGACAGGTGGCTAGCCTCAAGCACCTGCCCAACTCATTGGAACCTGGGCGAAATGTATTTGCGTCTGGGGTTTGACCGTCGACGAATTCGGTGTCGATTTGGCAGGTTTTGGGGTAGAAACCCTAACCGTCTTGTCCTTCAATCATATCCACCCGCGTCGCGTGACGGCCCCCCTCGAATTCGGCGCTAAGGAATGCGTCCACGATATCCAGAGCCTGACCTTCACCCACGACTCGGGCGCCAATCGATAGCATGTTGGCGTTGTTATGCGCGCGGATCATGCGGGCCGAGAAAGCGTCAGAACACACGCCACAGCGAATGCCCGGAACCTTGTTGGCCGCCATCATGATCCCTTGGCCCGTGCCGCACAGGACGATGCCAAGTTGGCAATCGCCCGAAGCTACAGCCTGCGCTGCGGCTTTGCCGTGAACTGGATAATGGGTGCTTTCAGGCGTTTTGGGACCGATGTCTACGACCTCCCAGCCTTGCGCTGCGATGTGATCGGCGACCGCCTGGCGCAACTCGATGGCTGCGTGGTCGCTGGAAAGAACAATACGTTTTGAAGTTGTCACGAGAATGTCCTGCCTTGTTATGTTGACGAAAATGGGCGGCCGTTAAGCCGCCCAACTCGGTCAGTCCATGTGATACATCGACTCGTAGATCGGTATCAGCGTCTTATCCTCAAACAGCGAAGACACGCTCGTTCCGTTCCAGATGTTCAGAATGGCCTGCGTAAAAATCGGTGCGGTTGGTACGATGCGAATGTTTTTGGCAT
The DNA here is from genome assembly GCF_056538705.1 of Ruegeria sp. BF12. Lineage (NCBI taxonomy): Bacteria > Pseudomonadati > Pseudomonadota > Alphaproteobacteria > Rhodobacterales > Roseobacteraceae > Ruegeria > Ruegeria sp. BF12. The sequence continues at coordinate 156,587 of NZ_JBQFTP010000003.1, forward strand.
TGGCGACTTCTTTGGTTGGCTGGATCGTGTCGGTCAGGACCAGCGACTTCATCACCGAGTTGGTCACACGCTCAACCGCAGGACCGCTCATCACACCGTGGGTGATATACGAGTGCACTTCCTTAGCGCCGTTATCCAAAAGAACCTGAGCCGCTTTACACAGCGTGCCGGCGGTGTCGCACATGTCGTCCACGATTAGGCAGATCTTGTCTTTGACGTCGCCGATAACGGTCATCTCGGCAACTTCACCCGCCTTTTCGCGGCGCTTGTCCACGATCGAAAGGGGCGCGTTGATGCGCTTGGCCAATTCACGTGCGCGGGCCACGCCGCCCACGTCGGGCGATACGACCATGAGCTCGTCCAGGTTGTCCTGGAATTGGTGTTTCACATCCAGCGCAAAAATCGGCGATGCATAGAGGTTGTCGACCGGCATGTCGAAGAAACCCTGGATTTGCGCTGCGTGCAGGTCCATGGTCAGGATCCGCTCGATCCCGGCGCCGGTCAGCATGTTGGCCACCAGCTTGGCGCTGATCGGTGTGCGAGCCTTGGTGCGGCGATCCTGACGGGCGTAACCGAAATAGGGGATCACGGCGGTGATCCGCTGGGCCGACGAACGGCGCAGAGCGTCAGCGATGATCAGCAGCTCCATCAGGTTGTCGTTCGCTGGGTTCGACGTTGGCTGGACGATGAACATGTCCTCGCCGCGTACGTTTTCGAACACTTCGACGAAGATCTCGCCGTCATTGAAGCGTTCGACCCGCGCATCGACCAAGTTCTGATCGACGCCGCGATACAGGCTCATGCGTCGCGAAATGGATTCGGCAAGAGGAAGATTAGCGTTCCCAGCGATTAGCTTGGGTTCGTTGAGTGTCGGCATCGGCTGAGGTCCCCGGGCAGCAATGGCAAATGTGACAGATTCGTGATGTTGACACCGCTTAGCATGGCCTTACCGTCTCGCAAAGATAACGCAGCGGAGAAAGTGCACATGGCCAACATTGACTACTATTTTGCGACACTCTCGCCCTATACCTATCTGGCGGGTATGCGACTGGAGGAGATCGCGGCGAAACACGGTGCAACGATCAACTACAAACCGCTGGATATCGTGGCGCTGTTCGGACGTACGGGGGGAACTCCACCCAAGGATCGCCACATCTCACGCATAGAATATCGCGCGCAGGAACTACAGCGTCAGTCAAAGAACCTCGGGATGGCGTTCAATCTGCAGCCGGCGCATTGGCCGACCAACGCGGCACCATCGTCCTACGCGATCATTGCTGCGATCAAGGACGGTACGGGCGATGTTGGCAAACTGGCCCACTCCTTCGTGCGGGCCTGCTGGGCCGAGGAAAAGGACATCGCGCAAGACGATGTGATCCGCGATTGCTTGACCCAAGCGGGCTTTGATCCGGGGCTTGCCGATAGTGGCTTGCTCGTCGGGGCCGAAACCTACGCAGCCAATCTTGAAGAGGCCGTGGATCGCGGCGTTTTTGGCGCGCCGTTCTATATCACTGAAGACGATCAGCGGTTCTGGGGACAGGATCGGTTGGAGGATCTGGACCAGCACCTCACGGAATTGAAAGGGTGAAAGACGAACCCTTGTCAAACGACGTGTTCGTCAGAACGCTGGGGCAGGGCGCGCGCGAGGTGCTTGCTCTGCACTGCACCATCGCGCATTCCGGGGCGTGGTCTGGGCTGGCGTCAGCGTTGGGCGGGCAAGCGACTTTGATCGCCCCCGATATGCCATCCCATGGCCGAAGCCCTGACTGGGACGGGCAAGGCGATTTGTTTGACCTCGTGGCGGGGGCGTCGGCGGCGCAATTGACCAAGCCGATGGACATTATCGGGCACTCTTTTGGCGCTGTGGTCGCCTTGCACTTAGCGGTCCTATTCCCGGAACTGGTCCGCAGCGCCGTGCTGATCGAGCCTGTGTTTTTTGCCGTTGCGGCCCAGGATGCGCCGGAAGTGATTCAGCAGCATGATGGGGAAGTAAGACCCGTTACCGATGCGTTTGCTGCCGGGGATATGGCGCTGGCGGCCAGACTGTTCAACCGGATGTGGGGCGCAGATGCCGGTCCGCGCTGGCCCGATCTGCCTGAGAAAACACGAGCGGCCATGACCCGCGGGGTTCACGTTGTTCCGGCCGTTGATGACGTTCTGTTTCGGGACCAAAAGGGGGTTTTGAACGCTGGCGTTCTGGATCGGGCCAATATGCCGATCCTGATTGTGACTGGGGCTGAAACGCACCCGGTTGTGCCTGCAATTGGCGAAGGTCTTTGCCGACGGCTTCCCAACGCCCGAACTGAAGTTGTGTCAGGCGGTGGGCACATGGTGCCAATCACGCATCCCCAGCATGTGGCTAGCGTCGTCCAGCGGTTCTGGAGTGGTGTGCCTCAGTCGTTTTGATGCAATGAGTTTTGGGGGGATATCCCCCCGATTGCTTATCAAAGCAACGCCAGGAACCGATCAATATCGTTTGAACTGATCGACCAGTCACAGACCAAGCGGCAGGCCAGAATTTCATTGTCATCTGTGCCGTCCAATTCCGCACCCCAAAGGTGATAGACCGCGCCCGCCTCGTGCAGTTGCTTATGCCGTGCGCGGGAAAATTGCGCAAAGATCATGTTGGCTTGCGGTTCGTGCAGAAAGGTAGCCCCCTTTGCGCGTAGCCCATCGGCAAGATGCGCGCAGTTAGCATTGGCCATTCTCGCCAATTGTAGCCACAGGTCGTCATTCAGATACGCATCCATCTGGGCCGACAAATAGCGGTGCTTTGAAAACAGATGCGCACCGCGCTTGCGGCGTAGCTCGAATTCCCAGGCTTTGGATTCGTCAAAGAAAACGACGGCTTCGACACCCATCAATCCGTTCTTTGTGCCGCCAAAGCTGACTGCGTCGACCCCTACCTTCCATGTCATCTCGGCTGGTGAACAGTTCAGCGCCACCAGAGCGTTGGTGAAACGCGCGCCGTCCAGATGCACAGGCAGGCCGTACTCCTTGGCGACCCCGCACAGCGCCTGCAATTCGGCCAGCGAATAGACTGACCCCCGTTCCGTCACTTGCGTGATCGAGACCGGCCCGCGTTGGGGACCGTGCACGCCGCGCGTTTCTTCGGCTAGAATAGAGCGGCGCAGGGCCTCGGGGTCCATCTTGTCGCCGCCTGGCACCAGCGTCAGCTTGGCGCCTGTGTAGAATTCCGGCGCGTTGCATTCATCCTCGTGGATGTGGGCCACGGGCGAGCAAAACACCGTTTCCCACGGCTGGGCGAGCGTTGCTAATGCAAGCGAGTTCGCCGCCGTGCCGGTGGCCACCAGATACACTGCGGCACCCGGCGCTTCGAAAATCCCACGAATGCGATCCCGGACTTCGTTCATCAGAGTGTCCGCGCCATAGGCCATCTGATAGCCCTGATTGGCTTCGTTCAAAGCGGCCATAACCTGCGGATGAACTGGCCCGGAATTGTCAGAAGCGAAATACATCAGCTGGGCTCCTCAATAATATAGTCTTCCCACTCTTCCATGGGCGTTTCGAACTCGGACACCGTGCGCCCCTGAACCGAGACACCAGCGTCGTGCACGCTGTCCGGCGTACCTGATATCAAAGGATGCCAGTCGTAAAGAGGTTTGCCTTCCCACAAAAGCCGATAGGCACAGGTCTGCGGCAGCCAATAGGCGTGATCGTCGATGTTTTCGGGCTTCATCACGATACATTCCGGCACGAACTGGTGGCGGATGTCATATTGCGTGCAGCGGCAGCTTTCATCATCCAGCAGACGGCAAGCAACGCAGGTCAGAGCGACCTCGCCGGTATCCTCGTCCTCAAGCTTGTTCAGACAGCACTTGCCGCAGCCGTCGCACAGTGCTTCCCACTCGCGCTGATTCATCTTGGTCAAGGGTTTGCGTTCCCAGAACCGGGGCGACAGCCCACCGCGATCAATCGGGTCGGTGCTCATAGTGCGGCCAGAAGGGTGCGGGCTTTGTCGCAATCGGCATTCATCTGGGTGACCAACTCGTCCAGCCCGTCAAACGTCATTTCGGGGCGCAGATACTCGACCAGTCCGACAGAAAGCGTCGACCCGTAAAGGTCACCCGAGAAATCAAACAGGAAGGTCTCGATGTTGGGGACTTCGCCGTTGAACATCGGCCGCGTCCCGACCGAGGACGCGCCGCAATAGCTACCCTGGTGGGGCCCATCCAATACATCAACCAGCACGGCATAAACACCGAACTTTGGCGGGTGAAGTCCTTCGATGGACATGTTGGCGGTTGGGAAACCCAGTTCACGCCCGCGTTGTTCGCCGCCGATCACTTCGCCTTCGACTCGGTGCCAATGGCCCAGCATTGCAGCGGCGTCGCGGGGGCGGCCATCGGACAGTGCCTTGCGGATCGCGGTTGAGGAAACGACGTCATCAGAGCGTTCCATCAGCGGCGCTATGGTGACGCCAAAACCCATTTCCTGCCCGAAGCGAGCCATGTCTTCGGCGGTGCCACTGCGCCCCTTGCCGAAACAAAAGTCCGCGCCGACCACTACATGTGACAGGCCAAGCCCGTCGCAGATGACATTGCGGGCAAATTCTTCGGGCGTCAGGCCGGCAAGGGCGGCATTGAACGGCAATTCGTACAGCTTTTGCACGCCCAGTTTTTCCAACCGGTGCGCACGTGCGTTTCCGCGCATAAGACGAAAAGGTGGGGCGTCGGGTGCAAAATACTCGCGCGGATGCGGTTCGAAGGTCAGAACGCCAAGCGGTGCATCCGGCGCCACGCTTTTCGCTAGCTCAATCACTGACCGATGGCCGACGTGAACGCCATCAAAGTTGCCGATTGCCACACTGGCGCCTCGGTGTTCTGGCTCGACAAACTGGAAATCCCGGATGATCTGCATAGAGCTTGCCTAGCGGGACTGGAGACCGGGTTCAAGCATCTGATTGGCACAATGGCTCGCTTCAGCAGCAAGAGGTATCAATCCACACCAGAACGATGGGCATTCGAAGGTCGCAATACAAAAAAGGCGCCGTTTTCCGGCGCCCTTCGAATGCGTTGTGGTGCCGTTGCCTCAGTCGAATTTGCGCGACGGGGCCAAAACCATGGCTTCACCCACCAGCACCTTTTTGCCATCGACCGCGCAATGGCAGTCCAGTTTCACACGGCGCTTGGCAAAGTCGATGTCGATGACCTTGACCTCGGCATAGACCATGTCGCCGGGACGCACCGGGGCCAGAAACTTGAGCGACTGGCCCATATAGACTGTGCCGTGGCCCGGAAGTTGCTCACCGATAACGGCCGAGATCAGACCCGCCGTCAGCATGCCGTGGGCAATGCGCCCCTCAAAGATAGTGTCGCGGGCATAGTCGTCGTCCAGATGCACAGGATTCCGGTCCGTTGAGACCTGCGCGAACATCTCGATATCTTCGTCCGTCACCATTTTGCGCAGGTGGCGGGTCATGCCCATTTCGATGTCTTCAATACAGATCGTGCCGCGTGGAAGATTATCCAACATGTCGCCCTCACTCGAGTTCAGTGGGCAACAAAACAACGCAAGTCGCCCCCGTTGGGCAACTTTATTACTTCGCAACTGCAGAAAATCAAGTCTTTTTTGACTATCTCAAACGGCCGATCGTGTAGGTCGGGTTTATCTTTTCCCTTGCAATATAATCACTTAGAGATTCGTGGTGCGGATGGTGCTCAGTTTTTGTTTCCGCTGCGGCCAGACCACCCGAGATAAACAAAGAATCAATCCCTTCACCCATACCGCCCAGAATGTCCGTGTGGGGGCCATCACCGATCACGAGAATGTCGCCATCCGGGATATCATGACCGAGTTCCTGCAGCCTGCGCCGCGCCAGATCATAGATCGGCGGGTGGGGTTTTCCGAAGTACAGGCTCTCGCCGCCCATTTCGGTATACAGCTTGGCCAGCGCCCCGGCGCACCACTCGCGCACCTCGCCCCGGTCCACGACAATGTCCGGGTTGGCGCACAGCAACTTCATGCCTTTTTGCTTGGCGTACAGGAAATCGGGGCGGTTGACAGCGGGGTCTGCCATCGGATCAAACGGCCCGCAGCATACGATACCCTCGGCCTCGTCTAGCGGGACGCGTTCGATGTGGATCGGGTGGTGCAATAGTTTCAGGGGTTCAAAGAAACCCGCATCGCGCTCCCATTCGCCCATGAAAAAGACTTTTTCTCCGACCGCACCACGGAACATGGCGGACCGTGCCGAGTCACCGCTGGTGGCGATAGTGTCATAAGCGTCAGAAGGGACGTTAAATTGCCCAAGTTGTTCAGCCACGCCCGCCCTAGGTTTGGGCGAGTTGGTGACCAGCACAACAATACCGCCTTGTTCCCGGTACTTCTGCAGGGCCGCAACCGCTTCGGGGTACGCAGTGATGCCGTTGTGGACGCATCCCCACAGGTCAACAAACAGCGCCTTATAGCGGTCTGAAATCTCGGAGAGTGTGTGGATGATCTGTGTCATTGCGCGGTGGTCCGATTGTTGCCTGCGTCAAGTGCTGTATGCCGCATGACAAAGTAGAAGGCCATTGAAATCAAAACGTGTCACTTGCGAAAGCTCTCCAATGTCTGGCCTGTGCGTTTGCGCATGGCCCGACGCAGTACGGTTGCATCCGCGTAACCGACCCGAGCCGCGATTTCATCATGGTTCAACGCACTGGTGCGGGCCAATCGAATTGCTTCCGTGACACGAACGGTTTGAATGAAGGTGGAGGGTGTCATCGCCGCTGCACGCGACAAGCGGCGCGCAAATGTTCTGGTTCCCAGCCCCGCAGAGCTTGCCAGATCCGCAAGAGTAACTTGATGAACGATATTCCGACGCAGATGTAATTCTGCCTTTTGCAGGGCCGGATCGCCGGCAATCATCGCCGCAACGGACATGTAAGGTAGCTGGCTTGGTCGACTGTCGGCCATCAGGAACCGACGGCAATCCTCGGCGACTGCAAATCCGGCAAAATGTTCGATCAAGAATAGCATCAGGTCAATCTGGGAGAAGGCAGCCCCGGCCGTGACCACATTGCCGTCGTGCAGAACAATCTCACTGGATATAGGTCGTGCTGAAGGGAACATGTTTTGAAGTGCTGGGATCAGCCACCAAGACGTTGTCACCTTGCGGCTATCCAACAGTCCCGCCGCGCCAAGGGCAAAACAAGCAGAACACGCTCCAGATACGACCGTCGGTGCGCCCTTGAGTTCCGTCAAAACGGTGACAAGTCGTTTAAACGCCTCTGTTTTCATGGCCGCCTGCAACTCTCGTTCGGTTGTCAGTCCAAGCCCCGGCAAAATTACCAAATCGGGTTTCTTTTCGCCTGGCCAACAACGGTCAGGCGTCAACGTCGTAAAGGTGAAGGCATCACCCCTTCCGTGCAAACGGGATACTCTGTTCGCCGCGTCCAATGTTTCGCTGGCAATGAAAAGGCTCGATTTCTGGCACGGGTCGGGGTGCAATATGATGGTCTTTATGGGTGGCATTTGTCAAAAATGGCATGTTTAATGTCAGACGTGACACTGCAATTTCTCATTCGACTTGTCCATTGTTTTGCCAACAATCAGGAGAAAACGAATGAAACTGGAAGGTGGTTGCTTTTGTGGTGCGTTGAGATACGAGGCCGAAGGGAAGCCGATATTCAAAGGGCAGTGCCATTGCCGGGCCTGTCAGCACGTGTCCGGCGGTGCCCCAAATCTGTTCATGTTGATGCCGCGAGAGGGATTCCGATACACATCAGGTGAACCCAAAACATATATACGTCCTGATCGTGCCAATCCGGTCACGCGAGAGTTTTGTGCAGATTGCGGAACGCATGTGGCAACGCACAGGCCGGGTCTGGACCCGGTTATTGTCAAAATTGGTACACTGGATGATCCTGCAGTATTTCGGGGGCCAAAGGCCGCATTGTTTGTTGCGGAAAAGCAGGAGTTCCACGTGATCCCAGAAGGCATGCCAAGCTTTGAGGCCATGCCGCCGATGGCATAAGAAAAGGCGCCCAATAGGGCGCCTTGTTCCATCGATCTTTCGGATCAAACCTTGAGGTTTGGGATAATCTGTTTTTTCCGGCTCATGATGCCGGGCAGGACGACGGCGTCGCCGTCAACTGTTGCACCAAAGCTCTTTTCGGCAACACCTTTGACCAGATCGTTGGGTACCAGCAGGGTGGCTTCTTCGTTCAGGATGTCGACCACAAAGAGCAGGACCTGATCGACGCCGTCTTCCTTGGCTACGTCGACCATCGAGTTCGCCAGGCTGGCCTTGCGGTCCAGCACAACGCCCGGTGCGGTGGTTTCCAGAACCGAAACACGGAATTTAGTGCCGTCGACCTCGTATTCTTTGCTGTCCATACGGATCAGTTCGGCGTCCGAGAACGAGGATACGTCGGATTTCGCCGCGAACATGTCAGCGGCATAGGCCGGGATATCCAGACCCAGATCGGCTGCCAGCTTCTCGGCCACGGCGCGATCGTGTGCTGTGGTCGTGGGCGAGCGGAATTCCAGCGTGTCCGACAGGATACAGGTCAGTGCTGCGCCCTTAATGGCCTCGGGCATCTTGGCGGTGTCATCGCCGATCAGGTCCATCATGATGGTCGCCGTGCAGGCCAGCGGGCGCACGGTGATGTCAATCGGGCCCTTGGTTTCCAGGCCACCGACCAGTTTGTGGTGGTCGATGATGGCACGAATGTCCGCGCTGTTGATGCTGGCGGGCAGCTCGGCCGGGTTGTTTGTGTCCACGATGACGACAGGGGCATCCGTTTCGACATCTTCGATGATGCGCGGCTTGGGCAGGTCCCAGCGTTGCAGCAGGAACGCCGCTTCGGTGTTGGGCTCGCCCAGCAGAACGGGCTCGGCCTGTTCGCCTTTGATTTCATTTAGGTACCAGGACCACAGGATCGGTGAGCCTGTGGAATCGGTGTCGGGGGATTTGTGGCCAAATACGAGCGTTGTCATGTCAGCGTCCTGAGGATGATCATTTTGCGCGCCTTATAGGGCGGTCCGCGGGGGTTGTCACCCGGCAGTAAATACGCTGCGACGGTTGGTCTGACTTTGGCTGAAAGATCAGAACGGAGCGCGCGACAGGGAATACCCTGCCTGCTGCAACTGGTTCAGCAACCCGTGTGTATCCCCCAGGTGCCCGGCACCGACAGCGATCACGACGGTCTGATCCTGAATGTCCAGAATGTGCTGCATCCAGTTGTTGTTGCGCTCGACCAGCAGTTGCTGCTCGAAGCCGGTCCATTCCTCGTCGAAAACGTCCGGAGAAAGGCCAGACTCTTCCAGCCCCTGCAAACGGGCAAGCTGGATGATTTCGACGTGCTTTTCCTCCAGATAGGCATTTACCATCGTGGCTAGTTGATCCTCGCTGCCGCCTAACGCACCGGCCATCCGCACAAGAGACTGGACCTGCTCTTCGATGGGGTGGCTGTCGAACATGGCCATCAAATCGGCAATCTGTTCCAGCGAGTATTGAGGGGTGCCAAATTCGATTGCCAGATCGTTCAGGCGTGCATCCATCCCATGGTTCGCGTCAGGGTCATGCATCATGCAAGGCGGGATACCCAGCATCATGCTCAGAAACCAGGGCCGCATCTTGGCCGCCATCCATCCGGGGATACCCCGGTCGGCCAGCCCGCTGGATAGGGCGGCCCAGTCATCCTCGGACATCAGATCGATAAGAGACGGGCCCGAAGTGATCATCACGGGGCTCATATCTACAGCCAGGTCCTTTTCGAACGCGTCCATCTCGTCCTGTGTGACCTCAAAGAAAAACGCGTCAGCCTGTTTCAGCGTCGGCATCAGGCCTTCCACCACGGCGTCCATCCGCGGGTCATTGGTGTGCAGCGTCCCGATCAGGTGCAATACCGTTTCGCCCTTGGTTGCGATCCAGTGGTTGCCTTCGGGAAACGGGATGCCCGCCACCGCCTGATGCAGTTCAGCCCGTTCCTCGGCCGTCAGATCCGGTCGAAGGTCGCGCCCTTCGCACGCGGCCTGAACCGAAACGGGCAGCAGAAGACAAATCAGTAGTGCAATCAGGCGCATCAAGATTATCCCGGAACCATAAGTGTTGTCGCGACATTGCCTTGGTCCAGCTACCTGTTCAACCCGCTCACAGGTGATGTCTGGCGTTCGCGGCAAATTTGCATAGCATGGCAGGATGAACCGCGAGCAGGATTTATACCCTCCGATCAAGGCGCTGCTAGAGCGTCAGGGATACACCGTCAAAGGCGAAGTCGGCGCAGCCGATATCGTTGCTTTTCGCGATGGCGGTGAACCGGTGATTGTTGAGTTGAAGCTGCGGTTCTCACTTGCGCTGTTTCATCAGGCCGTCACGCGGCTCAAGGTGACCGACCTGGTCTATATCGGCGTGTGCAAGCCAAAGGGTCGAACCGCGCGGCGCGCGCTGAAGGATAATTTGGCGCTGTGCCGCAGGCTTGGCCTTGGGCTGATCACCGTGCGAAGTGATGGTGCGGTCGAAGTCCAATGTGACCCCGGACCCTATGCGCCACGCAAGAACAAGGCAAAAGCCGCGAGGCTGCTGCGCGAATTCGACCGGTTGCAGGGCGACCCCAATGCCGGAGGGGCCACCCGGCATGGGATTGTGACGGCCTATCGTCAGGATGCCCTGAAATGTGCTGCCCATCTGGCTGAATGCGGAGCCACCAAGGGATCAGAGGTTGCCAAGGCGACTGGTGTGTCCGGGGCTACGCGTTTGATGCGGGACAATCACTACGGTTGGTTTGAGAAGGTTGAAAAGGGCGTCTATTGCCTGACCGGCACCGGGCAGGAAGGCTTGAAACACTGGGCTTATAGCTGGGAAGAGATCAGCTGAGCCCCGCTGTAAAAAAAAATCCATCACAGCTTGTTGACTCGGGGTTTCTGACCCCCTAGCTATTCGTCGTTATCACTCTCTACCCTTGAGTGCTAACGCCTCGCCAGATGGCGAGGGGAGGATAAACAAACTTTGAGCCCAAGGAGCTGCAAAGATGGCATTGAAACCGCTTCATGACCGCGTGCTGGTTCGCCGTACCGAAAGCGACGAAAAAACCGCTGGTGGTCTGATCATTCCCGATAGCGCAAAAGAAAAGCCCAGCGAAGGCGAAGTCGTCGCAACTGGCGAAGGCGCACGCAAGGACAGCGGCGAACTGATCGCAATGGCTGTAAAAGCTGGCGACAAGATCCTGTTCGGCAAATGGTCGGGCACCGAGGTCAACGTCGGCGGCGAAGAGCTGCTGATGATGAAAGAAAGCGACATCATGGGGATCATCGAGTAGGCCCGCGCGCTTCTCTGATCTTCTTTCCAATACATTTTCTCAAGGAGAAACGACATGGCTGCAAAGGACGTCAAGTTCGACACCGATGCCCGCAACCGTATGCTGAAGGGTGTCAACATCCTGGCTGACGCGGTTAAAGTGACCCTGGGCCCCAAAGGCCGCAACGTGGTTCTGGACAAATCCTTCGGCGCGCCGCGCATCACCAAAGACGGTGTTTCGGTTGCCAAGGAAATCGAACTGGAAGACAAGTTCGAAAACATGGGCGCGCAGATGGTGAAAGAAGTCGCCAGCCGCACCAATGACGAAGCAGGCGACGGTACCACCACCGCAACCGTTCTGGCACAGGCCATCGTCAAAGAAGGTCTGAAGCAGGTTGCAGCGGGCCTGAACCCGATGGACCTGAAGCGCGGCATCGACCTGGCAACTGCCAAGGTTGTTGAAGGCATCAAGTCGGCTTCGCGCGAAGTCAAAGACTCGGCAGAAGTTGCTCAGGTTGGCACCATTTCGGCCAACGGCGAAGCCGAAATTGGCCAGCAGATCGCAGACGCGATGCAGAAGGTTGGCAACGAAGGCGTCATCACCGTCGAAGAAAACAAAGGTCTGGAAACCGAGACAGATGTTGTCGAAGGTATGCAGTTCGACCGTGGCTACCTGTCGCCTTACTTCGTCACCAACGCAGACAAGATGATCGCAGAGCTCGACGACTGCATGATCCTGCTGCACGAAAAGAAACTGTCCTCGCTGCAGCCGATGGTTCCGCTGCTCGAGCAGGTGATCCAGTCGCAAAAGCCGCTGCTGATCATTGCCGAGGATGTTGAAGGCGAAGCGCTGGCAACTCTGGTTGTCAACAAACTGCGCGGCGGCCTGAAAATTGCTGCTGTCAAAGCACCGGGCTTCGGTGATCGCCGCAAAGCCATGCTGCAGGACATCGCGATCCTGACCGGTGGTCAGGTCATCTCGGAAGATCTGGGCATGAAGCTCGAGTCCGTCACCATGGACATGCTGGGCACCGCCAAGAAAATCGAAATCACCAAAGACGAAACCACCATCGTCGACGGTGCTGGCGAGAAAGCCGAGATCGAAGCACGTGTTGCTCAGATCCGCACTCAGATCGAAGAAACCTCGTCGGACTACGACCGTGAGAAACTGCAAGAGCGCGTTGCCAAACTGGCAGGCGGTGTTGCCGTTATCCGCGTCGGCGGCATGACCGAAGTTGAAGTGAAAGAGCGTAAGGACCGTGTGGACGATGCTCTGAACGCAACTCGCGCTGCTGTTCAGGAAGGCGTTGTTGTCGGCGGTGGTGTTGCCCTGGTTCAGGCCGGTAAAGCACTGGAAGATCTGAAGGGTGCAAACGCTGATCAGGACGCAGGCATCAACATCGTTCGTAAGGCAATCGAAGCGCCGCTGCGCCAGATCGCTGAGAACGCAGGTGTCGACGGTGCGGTTGTTGCTGGCAAAGTCCGTGAATCCGCTGACGCAGCATTCGGCTTTAACGCACAGACCGAAGAGTATGGCGACATGTTCTCGTTCGGCGTGATCGACCCGGCCAAAGTTGTCCGTACCGCTCTGGAAGATGCGGCATCGGTTGCTGGCCTGCTGGTCACCACCGAAGCGATGGTTGCCGACAAGCCGCAGAAAGACGCACCTGCCGCTGGCGGCATGCCCGACATGGGCGGCATGGGCGGCATGATGTAAGAACGGCGAATTTCCGTCAGGAAATTCTGCTGATACCGACAGGCGCTTGGCCGCCAGGCCAGGCTGCCGAAAGGGAAAGCCCCAACACAGTTCAGCGGGGTCGCCTTCAGGCGGCCCCGTTTTTTGTGTTTCAAGTCTCGCGCAGGAATGTGAGTGTCCAAGGAACAGTGAAACCACTATGCGGCTGATATGAGACTGCTTCTACTCACCTCACTTACGATGTGCGCCTTTGCGGCCAACTCAATCCTGAACCGTCTTGCGATAGACAGCGGTGCCAGTGATCCCATGACCTTTGCCGTTGTGCGCGTTCTGGCTGGGGCCGTGGTTCTGGCCGGGCTGGTTTTCCTGAGAGGGGGGCATCTGCCCTTGATTAACCACCGCAGAATTGCGGGCGCAGGATCTTTGTCCTTGTACATGATCGGGTTCTCGGTCGCCTATCTGACCCTGGATGCCGGTCTGGGTGCGCTGATCCTGTTTGCGGTGGTGCAGATCACGATGTTCACGGTGGTGTCGATCACAGGTGTTATGCCGACCAGTCGGCAGATCGCGGGTGCGGCGATCGCTTTATTAGGCCTGGCTTACGTGCTGTGGCCGTCCGGGGCGGTGCAGGTCAACCTGGTTGGGGCCGCGTTGATGATTGCTGCGGGTGTGGGCTGGGGGGTCTATTCGCTTGTTGGCAAGTCCGAGCCGGACGCGTTGTCCGGGACGGCCGCCAATTTCGTCGTCGCGCTACCCATGACAGCGCTGGCCTTGCTGGCGACCGGCGGGGTCTGGAACATGACGGCCAGTGGGTACGTTCTGTCCGCGCTGTCGGGTGGCATCACCTCGGGATTGGGTTATGCGCTTTGGTATCGCGTCTTGCGGCAGTTGACCCCCACAACGGCTGCAGTCGTACAACTCAGCGTTCCGATCATCGCCATTGTCGCCGGTATTATCCTGCTTGGCGAAACCGCCAGCCTGCGCTTGTTCTTGGGTGCCGCACTGGTTCTGGGCGGGATTGCGCTGGCCGTTCTGCGAGCGACCCCGCGCTAGGGGTTTATTCGGGCGTCTTTTGTCCTTATCTGGCGGATATGCGCTATTTTCTCGCCCTCTTTCTGATATTGGCTCCGACCCTCGCGCACGCGAAATGCGTCGTGCTGCTGCACGGGCTGGCTCGGACCGAGGCATCCTTTACCGTCATGGAGCAACTGTTCAAGGCGCACGGCTACACTGTTGTTCGACCGGGCTATCCGTCAACTGACCTGCCCATTCCGGAACTGGCGACGCAGACCCTGCCTCATGCCTTTGCGGAATGCGGGGACGACACTGTGAACGTGATAGCACATTCGATGGGTGGTATTCTGTTGCGCTATTGGATGCAGGACAACCATCCTGACAATCTGGGCCGCGTTGTCATGCTGGGGCCGCCCAATCAGGGCAGCCAGTTGGTGGACGAGCTTGGTGCGTATGAGGTGTTCGGCATGCTGCACGGCCCCGCCGGTCTGGCGCTGGGAACGGGCCCCGAAGGAATCCCGAGGCAACTGCCGCCTGTCGACTTCGAACTGGGGGTGATCGCGGGGGAGAATTCGCTGAACCCGTTGTTTTCCTCGATGATCGATGGGTCGGATGACGGGAAAGTTTCGGTGGAAACCACCAAGGTCGAGGGGATGGCAGACCACATCGTTTTGCCCGTGACCCATACATTCATGATGAACAACCCTCGCGTGATGGCGCAGGCGTTGCACTTCATTGAGTTCGGACAGTTCGATCCGCAGATCACCTGGCTGGATGGCGTGATGGATATCATCGACGAAATTTGCATCGGGCAGGATTGCTCGGAACCCGCTTCGGAGCCCTCTCAATGACTTCACTCACCCTGACGCTGACCGGCGCAGAGGTTCTGCTGCCGGACCAAGGCCTGACGCGTGCAGACTTGTCTTTTGCCGAAGGTGTCGTGCAGGCCGATGGTGCGGAGCGCAAGGTAGACCTTTCAGGTTATCTGGTCTTGCCAGGAATCATTGATCTGCATGGGGACGGGTTCGAACGCCACATCGCTCCGCGACGAGGCGCGATGAAGCAGATGGATGAGGGCATTCTGGCGGTCGAAGCAGAGCTGGCCGCCAATGGTATCACAACCGCGGTTCTGGCTCAGTTCCATAGTTGGGAAGGCGGTGTACGCGGCCCCGAATTCGCGGGACAGGTATTCGATGCGATCGCGTCGGTCAAAGATCGCGTCGTGACCGATCTGCTTCCGCAATTGCGGTTCGAAACCCATATGCTGGACGACTACCCGGACTTGCCCGATCGTATCGCCGCTTGGCAGGTGCCCTACGTCGTGTTCAACGACCACCTGCCTCATGACCGGCTTGCCGAAGGCCGTAAACCGCCGCGCCTGACGGGGCAAGCGCTCAAGGCCGGTCGAAATCCGGAAGTGCATTTTGAGATGTTGCTGTCCATGCATGCCCGCCGGGATGAGGTCCCGGCTGCTTTGGACGCACTTTGCAGGTCATTGGCGGAACAGGGTGTCCGCATGGGCAGCCATGATGACTCAACCGCCAAAACCCGCGCCGAATGGCGGGCACGTGGGGCTCAGATTGCCGAATTTCCCGAAACGCTTGAGGCGGCAGAGGCCGCGCGTGCCGCCGGAGATCATATCATTCTGGGGTCACCCAACGTTGTTCGTGGGGGATCGCACAAAGGCAATGTCAGTGCTCTCGACCTGATCACGATGGGATTGTGCGATGCTCTGGCGTCTGACTATCACTATCCCAGTCCGCGACGAGCAGCACTATTGCTGGCCAAATCGGGTTTGATGGATCTGGCAGGGGCGTGGGCACTGCTTTCGTCTGGCCCGGCGCGGGTTCTGGGCATGCAGGACAGAGGAACGCTTGCGCCCGGGCAACGCGCGGATGTGGTGATCCTCGATGCAAAATCCCACCGCGTCGCCGCCACGCTTTCAGGCGGGCGGGTCAGCTTTATGTCTGGCGATATCGCCGCGCGGTTCGTGGGCTAATTCACCGCGAGACGCGGTTGAAGTGCCCCATCTTGCGACCTGCCTTGACTTCGGCTTTACCATATAGGTGTAGGGCGACGTCACGCTCCCGGGCCAGCTCCGGTACGCGATCCATATCGTTTCCGATCAGGTTCTCCATAACGACGTCAGAGTGACGTTGCCCATCGCCCAGTGGCCATCCAGCCACCGCGCGGATGTGCTGCTCGAACTGATCCACCGCACAGCCGTTCTGCGTCCAGTGGCCCGAGTTGTGTACACGTGGCGCAATCTCGTTCACGATCAGGCCCTGCGGTGTCACGAACAACTCAACCCCCATCACGCCGACATAGTCCAGCGCGTTCAGGATATTGGCAGCCAGCAGCACGGCATCGGTTCGCTGCGCCGGGGCAAGGCGGGCAGGGACGGTTGTCGTGTGCAGGATACCATCGCGGTGCACGTTTTCACCGGGGTCGAAACAAGCCACCTGACCGTCAACGCCTCGGGCGGCAATGACCGATACCTCATGGCTGAAATTTACGAACCCTTCGAGGATTGCAGGCGCTCCGGCCATGTCTGCCAAGGCCGCCTCGGCATCCTCGGGACTGCGTAACCGGGCCTGTCCCTTGCCGTCATAGCCAAAACGACGTGTCTTCAGGATTGCCGGTGTGCCAATTTGGTCAATCGCTGCCTTCAGGCTGTCCAGATCCGTAATGTCCGCAAACGGAGCGGTCCTCAGGCCCAGACCGGCCAGAAAGTTCTTCTCGGTCAGCCGGTCCTGACTGACACGCAACGCCTCACGTCCCGGTCGGATGGGGCGGTGGGCTTCGAGCAGATCCAGCGCCTCGGTCGGGATGTTCTCGAATTCATAGGTGATGACATCAACGGACTCGGCAAACGCCTTCAGCGCCTCCGCATCGTCGTAAGCCGCAGTGGTCACATGATCAGCCACCTGACCCGCGGGCGGGTTGGCGCCGGGCTCGAAGATATGGGTCGCAAAGCCCAGCCGAGAGGCTGCCACCGACAGCATCCGGCCCAATTGACCACCGCCCAGAATCCCAATTCGCGCACCCGGAGCGAGCATGTTTGTCATCAGTCTGTCTCCAACCTTTTCCCAATCGCCTCCAGGGCCGAGCGCAGCGCATCATGCGCTTTGCCCGCATGCAATGCCTGCGTCATCTGAAGGCTGAGCGTTCCATCCGTCGCCAGCGCGTCGCGCTCTTCGGCCAGACGACCAGCCTTCCCGGTCTGCATCGTACTTAGAAAACCGGACAACAGCTGCGTTGTGTAAAACTCCGACGCGTCCGCGTCGCCGGTTTGTGCTGCCAACCACTCCGCGCCGGTGGCCATCACGTCCAGAATGCCGGGAACCATCGCACAGATGGCAAAATGCGCGTTCAGCGCAGCCTCATCGTTTACTTTCACGACCGGGTTCTGGGGTTCGAACAACTCGGCCAGCAGAACGTCGTTGCCAAAGGCTGCTAGCGGGCACCCGCCTTGCTGAAGAAAACCCAGCGGAATTGTTTGCACGAAATCTGTCGCTGGCGAGCACAGAGTAGAAAGTTGATCGGCGGATACAGCCGCCATTACGGATACGATTTGCTGATCCGCTTGAAACCTAAGCGGCTCCAGGACCTCTGCCGCGATTTGAGGGCGCAGACACAGGAACACGATCTCTGAGTCATCGATAACCGCTTGGGGGCTGGCTACGGTGACGCCGATTTCGGCCTTTAGTTCAGCAGACACACTGATGTTTCGTTCGGTCACGGTAATGTCGTGGCCTTTGGCCGCCAAAAAACGCGCGATAGGCGCCGCAATATGTCCGGTACCGATGAAGCCGATCCGGCTCATCCCTGCGGTTCCTCGGGGATCGAAGCTGACAGGGCCTCACGCCATGCGTCCAGCCGGTCGGCCAGCGCCGCGTCCTGCAAGGCCAGGATGCCGGCCGCCATCAGACCGGCATTTGCACCGCCGGCGGACCCAATTGCCATGGTCGCCACAGGGAAGCCCTTCGGCATCTGCACAATGGAATAAAGCGAATCGACACCGGACAGGGCGCGCGTCTGGACGGGTACGCCGATTACTGGCACGCGCGTCTTCGACGCCATCATTCCTGGCAGATGCGCAGCACCACCAGCGCCCGCAATTATGACGTGCAAGCCGCGTTGAACGGCGGTCTTGCCGTAGTCCCACAAACGATCAGGCGTGCGGTGGGCCGAAACGATGCGCTTTTCATACGCAATGCCCAGTTCATCCAGAATATCTGCGGCTTCTTTCATCGTGGGCCAGTCCGACTGGCTGCCCATGATGATCCCCACTTTCACATCGCTCATCCGCTTGCGCCCCTGCCTTCCGAAAGAGCGCGCACTATAGCCAAATCGGCCTGTCTGGCAATGCGGTACAAGGGATTCAGGCGATGATATCCGGGGTCAGGCGATCTTCGATCAGGCGAATAATGTCTTTAAGGCGCAGTTTCTGCTTTTTTAGCCTTTTGATGGTCAGCTGATCGGATGTGCCTTTGGCCTGCAACGCCTCGATCGCTTCGTCCAGATCGCGGTGCTGACGCCGAAAGACCTCAAGCTCTACCCGCAGAACTTCATCTGTTTTCATCGAAATATCAGTGGGCGCGTTCATGGGCGACTCGGTCTTTATTGTGGTGCTTTCCACACAAGATAGTGTGTCAGGGTTTATCCGGCCAGACCTTGTGGACATCCCCGCATATTCCCATATTCTATCGTACGCGGTTGCCAGAACGGGGCCGCACCACACGTCGCTTTGGCAATAAAGGACGAGAATACGTGTCAAAACTTACTCTTGGCTCATACCCGCATCTTCTTGGGTTCGAGCAGTTGGAGCGCCTTCTGGAACGGTCTGCAAAGGCTGGCAACGAAGGATACCCGCCCTATAACATCGAACAGACCTCGGATTTTTCCTATCGCATCACGCTGGCAGTGGCCGGTTTTGCGGAAGAGGACCTGTCGATTACCATCGAGGATCGCCAGTTGGTGATCCGGGGCCGTCAACGCGACGACAGCGAGGGGCGTATCTTTCTGCATCGCGGCATCGCGGCGCGTCAGTTCCAGCGCATGTTCGTGCTGGCCGACGGTGTCGAGGTGGGCGAGGCGATTATGGAAAACGGTCTGCTTCATGTGGACCTGACCCGTGCCGTGCCGGAAACCGTGGTTCAGACAATCAATATACGAAAGGGGTAAGAGCAATGAATACACAGATTGAAATCAACGCCGAAGGCGACCGGATCGTATACGTAAAAGCTGTCGACGTTGCTGACCTACCGCGCGAAGTGCGCGAACAGGCCGGTGATCTGGACCAGCTCTACGCCGTGCATGACTCCGATGGTCAGCAACTGGCACTGGTCGCCGACCGCAAGCTGGCCTTCGTTCTGGCACGCGAACACGACTTCTCACCGGTGGCCGTTCACTGAAACGGCCCCGCTTTCCGCGATTTTCCCGTGACATCTGCCGCCCAGCGGGTGAGATATGCGAACCAAAAAAAGGTTCGCAGGGCGGAGGCACCATAAATGAGCTGGTTTGAATATGACTGGGTGGACGCCTTCAGCGACCGCGCTTTTGGCGGTAACGGCTGCGCCGTAGTCCATGGCGGAGCCGTCCTGCCCGAAGATGTCTGTACCGCCTATGTGCGCGAGACCTCGTTAGTTGAATGCACATTCACCGGGCCCTCAGACGTCGCCGACATCCGTGTGCGTTACTTTCTTGCCAGCCGTGAAATCCCTTTTGCCGGACACCCGACTATCGCAACTGTCGCGGCTATGCAGTCACGCGGACTGGTTCAGGGCGATGCGCTGACGCTGGAGACAGGGGCGGGGATCGTGTCGATCCGACTGAACGGCAATGAGATCGAGATGACGCAGATCGCGCCGCAATTCGGCACCGTGGTTCCCGCCGATTTGGTTGCCGCAGCTATCGGCCTGCCTGAAAGCGCGATCATTTCGCCGCCGCAGATGGTTTCTACTGGGTTGCCATTCTGCGTCACCCTGCTGCGCGATCACGAAGCGTTGCGCGCCGCGAAGCTGGCCGAAGAACCTTTGCGTAAGGTGATCGAAGCCGGAGGATATTCCGGATCGGACATGGCCGAGCCCTTCCTTGTTACATTGAAAGGTGCGACCGAGGCGGGTGACACTTTCTCGCGCCTGCTGATGTTGCCACCCAACCCGCCCGAAGATCCGTTCACCGGATCCGCCACCGGAGCCATGGCGGCCTATCTTTGGAAGTACGGGTTGATGCCAAAGGATACTTTTACCGCCGAGCAAGGCCATGACATGGGCCGTCCTGGTCAGGCGACCGTCACGCGTGTCGGGCCAGCGGATGCAATGGCTGGTATCAAGGTTGCAGGCCGCGGCTTTGTCCTGATGCGCGGTCAGGTCGACCTGCCTGAGCAACTGCAATGACCAAAGCCGCGATCGCCATCCTGCCCTATGGGCACCGTCTGGGGCCAAAACTATCCTCGGTTCCCTTGTCCGAGTTGACCTGGCCCGAAAGGTGCCCGGGTCGGCTGACAGGCAAAACGGTTGGCGATCTGGAACGCACCGATCACCTGATCATGTATCCCAATTCGACCGTGCATCTGCGTCTGCGCCGGGGAACCCGTGCGCAGATTTCACTGATGATGGGTGAGCCATCCGCCATCCATGCCAAGCATGATCGGATGCTGCGCTATACGTGGCGGCGGTTCTTTCGGGTGATGACCTTCCACGACGCGTTGCTGCAGAGTATCCCGAACGCGGTGTTTTTGCCCTACGGAGTCACGATGGTTCCGGAATGGCGTGACCTAAATGATGAAAAGACCAAATCCTGTTCGCTGATCGCTTCGGCCAAACGCGATCTCGAAGGGCATCAACTGCGTCATTCCGTAATAGACTGGGTGCGTAAATCGACCGCTGACGTGGATATCATGGGCCGCGGCTATACGCCGTTTGATCGCAAGTCCGACGGTCTGGCCCCGTATCGTTATTCGGTGGTTATCGAGAATGTGCGTGAGAAGAACTATTTCTCGGAAAAGCTGACGGACGCGATCCTTTGTTCGACGGTTCCAATCTATTGGGGTTGCCCGAACATTGGTGATTTCATGGATACCGGGGGCATGATCCTGTGCGAGTCCGAGGCCGATATTCGGCAGGCAATCAACGGCTTATCCGCAGACGACTATAACCAGCGGCTGCCGCACCTGAAGGCCGTTCAGGACAAGGCGGCTGAATACGGCGACTTTGAAGGCCGAGCGGTGCGCACATTGAGGGACCAGATAAACTCGACCTAGCGGCCCGCTGGCCGAGGCGCCAGCCATCCGACGGGCAGGATCGGACTGGCCGAAGGTTCGACACCGTGGCGTTCGCAGAGCCGGTGCAGATAGGATCCCACGACGGGCAGTCCGGCAGCTTTGTTCGCCAACAGTTTTTTCTGGTGCCCATAAACATGGACCGAATGAACCGCGTCGCGTTCGATTTCGGTCGTCAGAATGCGCGGGTCGTGCAGTTTCCACAAATCCTCGGTCGCCAATGGATAGAATACACCGGCATGCATCGCGTGGCTCTCTTCGCCGGTTTGTCGCAAAAAGAACTCTAACGCTTTGGGGCCTGAACTGCCCCATGGAAGGGACTCGATGCCCCAGGTTTCGCCGTTTCGGATACGTCGGCGATTGCGGCGATACAACCTGCCGCCCCGCCAGGGTTGGGTGGGGTTGGCCGACGTCACAAATTCATACGTCAGGGCCAGTGTTTCCGAGTTCTCAGGCAGGCGCAGCACACCGTTGGGATAGTTCCCTGCATGCGAGCAACCGAAAACGTATGGCGATGAGAACGCGAAGGGTTTCACGCAATAGGCATCCAGATCGACCCAGATGAACTGCGTCTTTTGCATGAGCCGCAGCCGGAAGATGTCGGAAAACACCGCAACCCCTTGCCTGTCCTCAACGCGGAGTTCAAACGGTGCTGGCCAGAGGATGTCGCCCGCAGGACGTATCTCGACGCCGTTGGGAACGCCCTTGATGTCCTGCGCGGTATACAGAATGAACCGGTGGCCGTTGTCGAGATAGGATTGAATGCACAGCGCCTCGAGCCAGCTCAGGTCTGATCCGAACCAGAAACTGGCGATTGCAGGCAGGTCTCGGGTCATGGGCACTTTGCGCTTTGAACTGTTCCCGTATTTGCAGCAAGGCAGGGCGCGCTTGTCAATCCGGCACAAAAAAGCGGCCACCGAGGGCCGCTTTGTTTGTTGAAGTCAGGGCTGACTTACGATGCCGCAATCAGACCCATGCTTTCCAGTTTCAAGAGGACCTGGTGGGCGCAGTTGTCGACCTCGACGTTCTCGGTCTCAACGCTCAACTCAGGGGCCTCAGGCACATCGTACGGGTCCGAGATGCCGGTGAACTCTTTGATCTTGCCTTCGCGCGCCAGCTTGTACAGACCTTTGCGGTCACGGCGTTCGCATTCCTCAAGGCTGGTGGCCACGTGAACCTCGCAGAATGCGCCGAACTGTTCGATCTCTTCACGAACTGCGCGGCGAGTGGTCGCATAAGGCGCGATGGGCGCGCAGATCGCGATACCGCCGTTCTTGGTGATTTCGCTGGCCACGTAGCCGATGCGGCGAATGTTCAAGTCGCGGTGTTCTTTGGAGAAGCCAAGCTCGGATGACAGGTTTTTTCGAACGATATCACCATCCAGCAAGGTAACCGGACGATCGCCCGTTTCCATCAGCTTGACCATCAAAGCGTTGGCAATGGTCGATTTCCCCGAACCCGAGAAGCCCGTGAAGAACACGGTGAACCCTTGCTGCGAACGCGGCGGGAAGCGATTGCGCAGTTCCTGCACAACTTCGGGGAATGAGAACCACTCGGGGATTTCCAGCCCTTCGCGCAGACGGCGGCGGAGCTCGGTTCCCGAGATGTTCAGGATGGTGACGTTGTCCTTGTCATGGATTTCATCATTCGGCTCATACTGGGCGCGTTCCTGGACGTAGACCATGTGTTTGAAATCGACCATCTCGATGCCGATTTCGTCCTGATACTGGCGGAACAGGTCTTGCGCATCATAGGGGCCATAAAAATCTTCGCCCTGGCTGTTTTTGCCCGGACCGGCATGGTCACGCCCGACAATAAAGTGGGTGCAGCCGTGGTTTGCGCGGATCAGCCCGTGCCAAACCGCCTCGCGCGGGCCAGCCATGCGCATTGCCAGATTCAGCAGCGACATCGATGTGGTCGAGGCCGGGTATTTGTCCAGCACCGCCTCGTAGCAGCGTACGCGGGTGAAGTGGTCCACATCGCCCGGTTTGGTCATGCCCACGACCGGATGGATCAACAGGTTGGCCTGCGCTTCTTTGGCGGCGCGGAAGGTCAGTTCCTGGTGCGCACGGTGCAGCGGGTTACGGGTCTGGAACGCGACGATGCGGCGCCAACCGACCTTGCGGAAATAGGCACGAAGTTCGTTCGGAGTATCACGACGAGCGCGGAAGTCGTAGTGGACGGGTTGTTGGATGCCGACCACGGGGCCACCCAGATACACCTTGCCCGCGACGTTGTGCAGGTAGTTTACCGCCGGGTGGGCTTCGTCATTCGCGCCAAAGACCTTTTCGGCCTCGCGCGCCTTGTCCGGGGTCCAGCGGTCGGTAACGGTCATGGTGCCCAGAATGACGCCTTCCTGGTCGCGCAACGCGATGTCCTGACCTAGCTCGATGGTGTCGGCAAATGCCTCGTCGACATCCAGTGTGATGGGCATCGGCCACAGGGTGCCGTCAGCCAGCCGCATGTTCTCGACAACGTTGTCGTAGTCCGCCTCGCTGAGGAACCCTTTGAGCGGATTGAACCCGCCATTCATCAGCAATTCCAGGTCACAGATCTGACGCGGGCTCAGATCCCAGCTGGTCAGATCGGCGGCTTCCACCTTCAGTTTCTGCGCCGAGTCGTACGAGACATACAGTTCGGAGATCGGGGCCAGATTACTTAACATTGTCATTGGAATACTCTTGTCAAAGTGCTGTTTTGCCGTTGTTTAAAGGGCGTTTGCCCCGGCTTTTGCTTGAAGTCCATATAGTGTGGTTAAACAAAGGACGATATGCGCGGTTTTTCCGCGGAATGGAAGGATATTCCTGTTTCTGTAGAAATTGGCGAAGCTGGTCCCTGGGATGGGCAACAATGCGCCCGGTTCGAGAGAGAGTGTTCCTATGCGGCGACACTTGTGATCAGGTCTGCAGCGTTCTGGACGGGCAGGGCGGGAATCGGGCACGTCACGCCGCGCAGCTCGAAGCACTGAACCTGCCGCATGTCGCCCTCATATCCTGCAGCCAGCAACAACTCTTCCGAGACCAGAAGTTCGCAGCCCAGCTTTTTGGTTTCAGCTTCCAATCGGCTGGCGACGTTGACCGTGTCACCGATGATCGTGCGAGCGGCATGGCCGGCGGCGCCGATCTCGCCCAGCACCAAATCTCCAAGATGCAAGCCCATTCCAATGCGAATCCGAGGGCTGCCTTCGGTTTCCAACTGCTGGTTGAACCGTTTCAGCGCAAGACTGATATCTGTGGCGGCCTTCATCCCGGCGCGGGCCGAGCTTTGGGCGTCGGCCGTTTCGAAAACCGCCAGTAGGCCATCTCCCATGTATTTGTCGACCACGCCGCCCTCGGCCGTAATTGCCGGAACGATGGCATCGAAAAAGCGGTTCAGCAGGAAAACGATATCATAGGGCAACTGACCAGCTGTGCGCGAGGTAAAGCCGCGCATGTCCAGAAACAGCACCGCCAATTGCCGTTCCTGACCCTGGCTTGCATGTGCCCGGTGCCTCGCGCCATCCGGACGGAACATGCGAAAGGCCGTGATCGGTTCGGTCGGGCGGATTTGGCAAGCCAGACGCGCTCCTTCCGGTGCGCTGACGGCCGCAAGGCTACGCGCTTCGATGTCGCTGGGCTCGGGCAATTGATCCGCGCCATCTTCGACAATCACACGGCAGGTCGTGCATCGGCCCTTGCCACCACACAAAGCGGTGTGCGGAATTCCATTGGCCTGTGAAATCTCAAGCAGGGTCATGCCCTTTTCTGCAACGACTTCTGGGCCTTCAAGGTATTTGACGCGCACAGAATGCCTGCGACGCCAAAGTTTGCGGATCACAAATACGGCCATAGTTGCGCCCAAAGCCAGCCAGAAGGCCATCAGCGCATTGTCTTTTACACTGAAGAGGGCCTGAAATTCTTCGGGAGAAGGCCAGTTGTAATGCTCAATATATTGCTCACGTAAAAATGGGTCTGCAAAATCGGCCCAGATCCGGCGCCCTTCCGTCAACAATCCGGTAAGGGCAAATGTCGGAATGAACACCGCCACGCCAATCAGATAAGGCACAGTATTGGACCACCAGCGGGTCAGCCTTAACCACATGTGCAGCCCGATACAGCCATGTACCCATACCACCAACAAAAGCAGGCTTTGCAACCAGACCGCATAGCTGGGCCACATCAGAACGATGATGTACCCCATCTCGTCATTCACATCGTAGACCGTGTTGGCATAGCGTGTCTGGACAATGTGCGAGATCAATTGCAGCGGGATCAACAGCCCCAGAATAACCTGCAATCCGGTGCTGAACGGCATCCGCAATGTCCGGCGCTGGCTGATCGAATACAGCGCCAGCCCTGCGTGTATGAACAGCGCGGCATATAGGATCACACTGCCAATATCGTGGCGGGTGATGACGTGCCGGGCATCCTGCATGTCGTGTAGGTAATCGGTGTGGAACAGACCCAGACCGATGTTGATGAAGTGAAAGAACGCAAAGGCAAACAGAATCAGACCGCTGCCGATCCTCAGCCGGGTCGCCCAGCTGCCTTGCCAAAGAACACTTTTCAATCAGGTCACCTGCATCTGTCTCGCCGTAATCCGAGTCTGATACGTGGCAGCTTAGCGGTCAAGCGCACGTTGCGAATAGGGCGGCACCCAAGCTTGTGCAGGCGCATCTACGCGGATGAGGGCAGGAGAGGTATCGAACAGGACGATATGGCTGAGTTCCGGGCGTGAACGCGAGCTGTAAAGCAACCCGTCAGCGCCCGCGTCTCTGGCCCGGTCAGAGTATCGCCATGTCGGAGAGGTGCCCTGCTCTTCGTGAATGCCTTGCCAGACGATCGACGCGTCGCTCTGCCCTCGCAAGTCGTATAGCTTTGCGCCGGTTATGTGCGCTTGTTGTATGACCCTCGGCAGGTCGCTGGGCGAGACATATCGCCGAATGGCGACGCCGGCACCTTCTGCGCTGAGCGAGGCATACAGAGCTGTCTGTCCCGAATAGTGAAAACGCCCCTCGGGTGCCCGCGCGGGGGTCAGAGGGGCGTCCATTTGTGATAGAAACAGAATTCTCCAGACCGGGCCGGAAAATTCCAGCACCGGATTACTCCTGCTCGGCCAGAAAACGCTCGGCGTCCAGAGCGGCCATGCAGCCCATGCCGGCGCTGGTCACGGCCTGGCGATAAACGTGGTCGGTCAGGTCGCCTGCCGCGAAAATCCCCGGCACCGAGGTTTCGGTGGTGCCCGGCTTGGTCACGACATAGCCACCCATATGGGTTTCCAGCGAATCCTTGACCAGTTCGTTGGCCGGGGCGTGACCGATGGCAACGAAGACACCCTTACACGGGATTTCTGTGATCTCGCCGGTTTTTACGTTTTTGACACGCACGCCTTCGACACCCAGCGGGGCGTCAGTCCCGATCACTTCGTCCAGTTCGTGGAACCAAAGTGGTTCTATCTTTTCGTTCTTCAGCAGACGGTCCTGCAGAATTTTCTCGGCCCGCAATTCATCCCGGCGGTGAATCAGAGTGACCTTGCTGGCGAAATTGGTCAGGAACAACGCCTCTTCGACTGCGGTGTTGCCGCCGCCGATCACCACGATTTCCTGCCCGCGATAGAAAAAACCGTCGCAGGTGGCACAGGCCGAAACGCCAAACCCCTTGAATTTCTCTTCTGAGGGCAGGCCCAACCATTTGGCGCGTGCGCCGGTGGCCAGAATAACGGCATCGGCAGTGTACGTCGTGCCATTATCACCCTTTGCGGTGAATGGGCGTTTGCTGACATCCAGGTCGCTAATGATATCGCCAATGACTTCACAGCCCATCGCCTTGGCGTGATCCTGCATCTTGATCATCAGGTCGGGGCCCTGAACTTCAGTGAAGCCGGGGTAGTTTTCGACATCCGTGGTCGTGGTCAGTTGGCCACCGGGTTCGATCCCCTGAACTAGAATAGGCTCCAGCATTGCGCGGCTGGCGTAGACGCCGGCCGTATAACCGGCCGGTCCCGATCCGATGATCAAAACCTTGGTGTGTCGTGTTTCGGCCATGGTACCCCCAACTCGATCTGCCTGATGCGGGCGCATAGCCCCTGACGGATGGATATAGCGACCGCCGCGCAGGGCTTAAACCCCCTTCGTTTCGTCTACCCGCTATGCATCCGGGGAAGAGTGCCCAAATTAAAGGACATTGAAAATGTGGAATATTGCGCATGTACGAAAGATAATTGCGCATTGATCGGGTGCTGATATAACAACCGAAAAACTAGGAGCATTTCATGGTCGCGATACGGCTGGATGAGATTGACCGAAAGATTCTGGCAGAATTGCAGGCCGACGGTCGTATGACCAACGTCGAGCTGGCAAAACGTGTGGGAATTTCCGCGCCGCCGTGCCTGCGGCGTGTGCGTACACTTGAGGAATCTGGATTTATCCGCGGTTATCATGCCGACGTGAACGCGCGCGAACTGGGGTTCGAGGTTCAGGTCTTTGCCATGGTGGGGCTGGAAAGCCAGGCGGAAACCGAGCTCAATGCGTTCGAGGAACGCTGCCGCGAATGGCCCTTGGTCCGTGAATGCCACATGTTGAATGGCGAAGTGGACTTTATCCTGAAATGTGTCGCCCCCGATCTGAGCAGTTTTCAGCAGTTTCTGACGGGCGAACTGTTGACCACACCAAACGTGGCCAGTGTCAAAACGTCGCTTGTTATCCGCGGCGCAAAAGACGAGCCCGGCGTTCCCTTCGATGTTCTCGAAGAACGAATGAGCCGGACGGCGTAAACATCATCCGTTTGCTTTGCGGTTTTGACGGCGGCAGAAAAGCTGCGACCGTCAAGGTTAGAATCCAACTAATTATCAGCTGCATAATGCCCCCACATTGCAGTTATCATCGGGTATCAGGCCGTGATCGCATCTATCTCTCCGTCACCGGCGCGCGGCAGAATCAGCGGGCCAAAGTCGTTTGGTGATTCGATGTGTGCGAACAGGTTCAGATAAATCGACCGTAGCGAGTGGCTTACCTGGCGCACGGCGTTGATGCCGGGATGGTAAGATTCAAATTGCAGGCCGTCGACTTTGATGACCGAATGGCGCTTCAGGCAGATGTGAAACAGCTCGATCGGTGTCGGCGGCAGCGTTTCGATCACGCTCATGCCGTCTTGGAACTCATGGACCGGAGTCAGAATTTCACTGCCCCCGTGCAGATGCCGCATGTGCGCGGGCGTACCCAGCAAGCGCGCAGCGGGTCCCGCAATGACGCCGGACATCGGTTTTTGCATTCCGAATGTGTCCGCCATGATCCGAGTCAGCGGTCGTGTCCGACCCCGCGAATCTTCGCGGCCCGGAATCAGGGTCACAGATCCCTTCCACAACACGGTCTGCGAACTTCCGTCCTGCGTCAGAACGGTATTGCCCGGCAACAGATCTTCGATCGCTAGTGGACCAGTTTCCGTTTCAACCAGCGATCCACGCGTAAAGGCGCAAAAGGCGTCTTCGAACATCGACAGTGCCGGGGCGATATGGCGCGTTTGCGAAACATCTCCGTTTGGCATCAAGGAACTGACCTCATAGCGCCGCAGTTGCGCTTTTGGCCTTGGATTTGCCCTTGAGCGTTCGCGCAGCATTGCCGATGTTTCGACGGCATTTCTGGCCGCGCGGGCCAAGGAATGTGGAATCGTCATTGGTATTCCGTCCCCTCTAATAACCGTTCAGACAGGTGAAACCCTCCGTACAGGGCCGCCTGATCGGTCTCTTTTTTGTCTTGAATGAGATGAAGACCACAGGGCGAACGCCGTACCGGCGCCGCGACGCGATTAAAATTCGCATATCTTTGGTCAACATACTGACCCCCCAGACAAACTCACTACACCGCAGGCGGAAATTGCCCACGCACACACGCCCCATATCCTTGCCGCTGGAAATCTTAGCGACAGGTCACACATCGGCTCGGAGCACCCCTCCGATGTGTTTCTTAACCCCAGGAGCCGGCAGCGTGGTCCCTGGGCTTTTGGTCAGCGTCGGGTTGCCAGACGGCGTGCGACTCTGACCGAACTGCTGGAAACCCGTTTCCACGGCATCTCCGGTGCCTGCTTTCTTGTGGCCGCAACGACGGCACTGAGAAAGCGAGATTTTACCTTCATTTTTTTGTTCCTGCTCGTATTGGGAGCGAACGCCCCGATTTCCTCTGTCGAACCAATGTGACGGGCCAATGCGGCGCCGGTATGGCTGATCCGGGATGAAATCAGGAATATTGAAGGTTGGCAGTTCCTCTTTTTTCGAACTGTCGCACGCTGCTGGAAAATCGATTGATAAGCACCTGAGCGTGGACAATAAAAATCAAAATGTCTCGACTCAGAAGACACAAAAAATGTGGCAAAAAAGCGGCGAAATTGCCACATTTCAGGCGAGGGCTATAATTTAATGGCCGAAATCAGGCGGCCGTAGTCAGCCTGTTTTGCGTGAATGGACCGGCGGTAGGAATAGAATCTGTCCGGATCCGAATAGGTGCAGTGCCGGGTCCATTCGGCCTGACCTACGCCCGCCTGACGCAACCTGTGCAAACCAAATGCGGGTAGGTCGAACTGTAGCCGGTCGCCTTCTCCATTTGCAAAGAACCTTAAGTTTTCCGGCGACTCCGCGACGAATTCATCAAGAAAGTCCGGACCAACTTCATAAGCGCGTTGCGATATTGTCGGCCCAATTACGGCGACGATGTTCTCTCTCTGAGCACCCAGCGATTCCATCGCGTCCACCGTCGCTTCAAGGACACCGTCCAGTGCGCCGCGCCAGCCGGCGTGTGCGGCTCCGATGACTTTGGCGTCAGGATCAGCGAAAAGGACAGGTTGGCAATCCGCCGTTAGAATCGTCAGCGCCAGGCCCGGGGTTGCCGTCACTACGGCGTCGGCCTTTGGTTTGTCCTCGTTAAACGGACTGTCCACCGTCAGAACAGTTGGCGAATGAACCTGATGCACGCTGACTAGGGCGTCCGGTTCGACCTCCATCGCCGCGGCTACGCGCTGGCGATTGATCGTCACTGCTTCGGTCTGGTCAGAGGATCCGTACCCGCAGTTCAAACCCTTGAAGATTCCGGACGATGCACCTCCGCGTCGGCTGAAGAAACCGTGGCGGACAGGGGATAGGATGTCCGAGGTCAGAATTTCCAGTGTCATGATTCCAGTCCCGGTGGAGATGCAGCATAAGAGGGGTAGAGACCCAGTACTTTGAACAGGTTTCCCATTTCCTCGGGGTGCGTCAACCGGCGATGTGCAGCGACCAGTGTCTCAAGCTCAGACCCGCCGAGCGGCGTGGCCAGAGCTTGCGCGCGCGCGGTGATTCCCAGGCGCTCCAGAAACACGCCCTGAGGCGTCAGCCGGGTATGGGCGCACCCGGCAGCGCGCGCGGCAAGAGCAAGCGGCTCAAAGTCCACATGGGCGGTCAGATCCGCCTGACCTGGTGTCTCCAGCGGGTCCGCACGTTCATGCGCTTGAAGGGCTTGAAATGTATCGCCCAGCGAACGCCAGTCGCCGTAATCCACGATCAGCGCGGCCCCTCCATGCGAGGCGATCCGGCCTGCGACCACTGTCAGAATCGGAATTGCAGCGGCACAAAGCTCGACGAGATCACCGTCTTCGGTGTCCACAATCCTATCGTTCAGCGCCACCTGAGCCGCGTGCGGCCCCAACCCGTAAGTCAGCGATTCGCCTTCTGCGCCGATCAGCCGTTCTCGCCAGCCATGGCCGTCCCGTATGAATTGGCGCACGGGCAGGGCGTCAAAGAACTCGTTTGCCACCAGAAACAAAGGCGCTTCGGGGAGGTCCGCAACCGAGTCGATCCAGAGTGGTTCGTGTGCCCTGAGTGCCTGCCTCTGAATGTCCCGCAAGGCGGGCGAGGCCTCAAACAGTACGATCTGCGCGGCCGAGTGAAAACCCGGTACGCCGTGGGTCGCACGTAGGATGTCTGCCATCAGGGTGCCGCGTCCCGGACCAAGTTCGGCCAGCACAAAGCTTTCCGGCTTTCCTTGGTCCATCCAGCTTTGCGCCAGGCCTAGGCCGATCAGTTCTCCGAACATCTGAGAGATTTCCGGCGCGGTGATGAAATCCCCTTGCGCGCCCAGCGGGTCGCGTGTGGTGTAATAGCCGAATTCCGGATGCAGCAGGCATTCGGTCATATATTCGGCGACGCTCAGCGGTCCGTTCAGCGCGATGTGCGCCAGAAGGTGATCTTTCAAGCTCATGTTACCCGTCGCGCGCGCAAGGCAAACCACAGGCCGAGCGCGATCATTGGCAGCGACAGCAATTGTCCCATCGTCAGCCCATATCCGCCCACGTGCCACGCCAGCCCCAGCGGATTACCGGGCGAGACGAACTGTGCATCAGGTTGGCGGAAGAACTCGACAATGAACCGCGACGCACCATACCCGGCAAGAAACACCCCCATCACAAGGCCTGGTTTGTGAAACGCCCCGCGTCGATAGGCCATCCACAAAAGAACTGCACCCAGGAGCAAACCCTCCAGCGCGGCTTCGTACAGCTGCGAGGGGTGTCGTGCGCACATCCCCGCGACGACGCCGGGGCAATCCTGTGCGGCCGCGCCGGGGAAGATCACAGCCCAGGGCAATTCGCTGGGCCGTCCCCAAAGCTCGGCATTGATGAAATTGGCCAGTCGTCCAAGCAGTAGCCCGGGCGGCACCGTGTGTGCGACCAGATCGGCCAGCGACAAAATCGGTATCTGATGACGCCGCGCGTACAGAATCGTAGCGACCACGACCCCCAATAGACCACCGTGAAATGCCATGCCGCCTTGCCAGATTTTCAGAATCTCCAGCGGGTGCGACAGGTAATAGCTGGGCTGGTAAAACAGAACGAATCCCAGCCGTCCGCCCAGAATCACGCCGAGGATGATCCACGTGATCAGGTCCTCCAACTGCTGCGGCTTCATCGGGGGTGTTTGATCGGGCCACAGGGCAGGCCGCTTCAACGCCATGGCTCCCATACGCCATGCGATCAAAATGCCGGCGATATAGGCCAGCGCGTACCACCGTAATGCGAACTCCATCCCGAACAGCGAGATCGAGAACAATTCGGGCGACAAATCGGGGAAATTCAGAACAGCCTGCATATGCGTCTCATTGCCCGGGGTTAGCGGGGCAAGTCAACCTTGAGCCCGGGCCAATCTTTACCCATATAGAGACCAACCGCGATACCGGAGTAAAGCCATGCAAACCCGCAACAAGATTCTTGATGACGTTTCCCAGCTGATGACCAACGCCATGGGCGTGGCGCAGGGCGCACGGGAAGAGGCCGAGAACGCGATGAAGTCGATGATCGACCGCTGGCTGGCCGATCGCGATTTCGTCACGCGTGAGGAATTCGACGCTGTCCGCGCCATGGCCCAGAAAGCCCGCGAAGAGAACGCAGCGCTTGAGGCGCGCATTGCGGAGCTTGAGGCCAAGCTGGACAAGTAAGTCCGCTTATCCAGAATTCGAGACAGGTAAGACGTCGCGCAATCCGGCTTTGGATTGTGCGGTGTTGTGTATTCTGACGCCTCGCAGAATTTAATCAAGTCAAAGCTGGGCAAGGTGCCAATATTTTGATCTCCGTTGCCAGCTGTCCACAACTTATTGCTGTTATCCCCAACAAATAGGGTTGCCAGAACCCCATCCGCGTCGCACCATATTTAGTACAGGCAGACGGGGGAAGCCCGGCTTGTAGAGCAAGCAACTAGCGCTGGGGCGCTGCCAGCCCCTACAAGGCTAGAGATTAGTGAGGTGGCATTATGGCCCTTTCCGAGCAGTTTCTCGAAGAAGACCTTCATCCAATCGACATTGTTGAACATCTTGCCGAACACCACGACTGGGATTTTGACCGGATCGGGGATGATCAGATCGCCATGGCTGTCGAGGGGCAGTGGCGCACATACTCGATCACTCTGGCCTGGTCCAACTATGACGAAACGCTCCGTATGGTGTGCTCGTTCGAGATGGAGCCTCCATCCGGGCGGGAAACCGAACTGTATGAGTTGTTGAACAAGATGAACGATCAGTGCTGGGCCGGAGCATTCACCTACTGGGCCAACCAGAAACTGATGGTCTATCGTTATGGTCTGGTGCTGGCGGGCGGCCAGATGGCCAGCCCGGAACAGATCGACACAATGATCACCGCCGCAGTGCTGAGCGCCGAGCGTTACTACCCGGCAATCCAGTTGGTCACATGGGGCAACCGTACCCCTGAAGAAGCGATGCAAGTCGCCATTGCAGAGGCTTACGGCCGCGCGTAAAGCTTTGCCCCAAGCCGAATAAGGGGAGGGGCAATCATGGACATGTCACGCATCGCCGAGCAGGGGCTGGTTCTTCTGGGATGCGGCAAGATGGGATCGGCCATGCTCGCCGGATGGTTGGAACATGGCCTTCCTGCGTCCGCCGTCTGGGTAATCGACCCATACCCTTCGGACTGGTTGAAGGCGCAAGGCGTCAATATCAACACCCCGTTGCCCGAAGCTCCGGCCGTGGTGCTGGTTGCCGTTAAGCCGCAGATGATGGGCGATGCGCTGCCCGCGATCAAGGCGCTGGGCGGAGGCCGCAGCCTGTTTGTATCGGTCGCCGCTGGTACGTCCATCGCCACTTTTGAAAGCGTCTTGGGCGACGGAACTCCGATCGTGCGTGCGATGCCGAATACTCCGGCTGCGATCCGGCAGGGAATCACCGCATTGATCGGCAACGGAAATGCGTCGGACGCCAATGTTGCCCTTGCCGAAAACCTGCTGTCCGCAATCGGCGAAACAGTCCGCCTGGACGATGAGTCGCAGATGGACGCGGTGACCGGCCTAAGCGGTTCGGGTCCCGCTTATGTTTTTCATCTGATCGAAACACTGGCCGCCGCCGGTCAGGCGCAGGGCTTACCGCACGAATTGGCAATGAAGCTGGCCAAATCCACCGTAGCCGGGGCAGGGGCGCTGGCTATGGCGGCTGAGGAAGACCCCTCGCAGCTGCGCATCAACGTGACGTCTCCCAATGGTACGACACAGGCCGCACTTGAGGTTCTGATGCACGAAGAATTGGGCTTCCCAGACCTGCTGCACCGCGCGGTCAAAGCCGCAACCGACCGATCCAAGGAGCTGTCCCGTGAGTGAGATTACATTCGACGACTTCCTGAAGGTGGACATCCGCGTGGGGGAAGTGATCCGCGCCGAACCGTACCCCGAAGCTCGCAAACCAGCGATCAAGATGTGGATCGATTTCGGAGAGGAAATCGGCGAACGCAGGACCTCGGCTCAGATCACGGCGCATTACGATCCCTCGACACTGGTGGGCAAGCAGGTGATGGCCGTCGTCAACTTCCCCCCGCGTCAGATTGGCAAGTTCATGTCCGAAGTACTGGTTCTGGGCCTTCCCGATGACAATGGTGAGATCGTTCTGATCGGCCCTGATGGCGAAGTTCCAACCGGTGGGCGGATGCACTGATGAAGCTATTTATCGCCCGCCCGATGACTCGGGCCGTCGAGGCCCGCGCCCGCTCTGAATTCGATGTCGAAATTCGCAGCAGCACCTTGCCGATGACGCCTGACGAGATGCGGCGGGCCTTGGCTGAGTTCGATGTGGTGGTTCCAACGCTAGGCGATCAGTTTTCGGCTGACGTTTTTGCCAAGGTGCCAGAGCCGCGCTGCAAGTTGTTGGCCAATTTCGGCGTGGGATACAACCATATCGATGTGGCGGCTGCGCGTGCCGCGCGCGTTGAAGTCACCAACACGCCCGGCGCCGTAACCGATGCTACGGCGGACATCGCCATGACCTTGCTATTGTCCACCGCCCGCCGCGCGGGCGAGGGCGAACGGCTGGTTCGATCCGGTGACTGGCAGGGGTGGCACCCGACCCAGATGCTTGGGCATCATGTGACCGGTAAGCGTGTCGGGATCGTGGGGATGGGCCGTATTGGTCAGGCGATTGCCTGGCGTTGCCATTTCGGTTTTGAGATGGACGTGGCGTATCAGTCGCGCAGCCCAAAGGAAGTGGAGTTCCCAGCAGAGAACATCCCGAATCTAAAGGAACTGGCCGCAGCGGTCGATTTTCTGGTCCTCGCCGTTCCAGGTGGTGCCGAAACCCGGCACCTTATTGATGCAGAGGTGCTGGAGGCCATGAATCCCTCGGCCATCCTGATCAACATCGCGCGCGGAGAAGTGGTGGACGAGGCCGCCCTGATCGCTGCCCTGCAATCCGGTCAGATCGCGGGCGCGGGTCTTGATGTCTACGAATTTGAACCCGACGTGCCGCAGGTGCTGCGCGATTTGAATAACGTAACGTTACTGCCTCATCTTGGCACCGCGACCGAAGAGGTCCGAACCGACATGGGAAATATGGCGCTGGACAACGTCGCGGCCTTTGTCGCTGGCCGACCGCTGCTCAACCCGGTTTAGTCTCCGACGGCCTCACGCCAATGTCTGCGGCACAACGAGACATAAGTCTCGTTCCCGCCGATCTGGACCTGCGCGCCTTCGGTGATGGCGTTGCCGTTTTCGTCCTGACGGATAACCATCGTCGCCTTGCGCCCGCATTCGCAAATGGTGCGCACTTCGCGCATCTCATCGGCCAGTGCCAGCAAAGCAGCCGAACCCGGAAACAAGCGGCCCTGGAAATCCACCCGTAAACCGTAAGCCAAAACCGGCACTCGCAAGTCGTCTACGGCACGGGCCAGTTGCCAGACTTGTTTTTCCGTCAGAAATTGCGCCTCATCGATAAAGACGCAGGCGATTTCACCTTGATCTAGACGCTGTCTGATCATTGCAAACACGTCATCTTCGGTGGCGAATGTGTCGGCGTCAGCGGAGA
The DNA here is from genome assembly GCF_056538705.1 of Ruegeria sp. BF12. Taxonomy (NCBI): domain Bacteria; kingdom Pseudomonadati; phylum Pseudomonadota; class Alphaproteobacteria; order Rhodobacterales; family Roseobacteraceae; genus Ruegeria; species Ruegeria sp. BF12. The sequence continues at coordinate 192,615 of NZ_JBQFTP010000003.1, forward strand.
TTCCGATGCGCGACGCAATCCGCCCGACACCGGCGCGCCCGTCCAGGGCTGCGGTCATCAGGTAGGTGTCCATGCCCCTCTCACGGTAATTGTGCGAGGCCTGCAGCAACACCGTCGATTTTCCCGCGTTCATAGTTGAATAGTTGAAGTAGAGCTTAGCCATGGTCCGGGTCTAAAACGCCAGAACCGGACGGGCAAGTCATCAAACTGCTTGAACAAGCGACGTCGCCGTTATTGTTGCAGAGGTCGAGCGTAAGCCCTTTGGGGATGGATACCCCCGCCTCAACAACAGCGACGCCGTCGGCCAACATGCGGCCTAAACGAAGCAGAGCAAAAAAGCTCTGCGATTACTCATTACCGGCATGAAATGCCGCCACTCACTCACAAAACCCCTGCATATCTGAGGGATAGCCAACATATGACATTTCAATTATGAATCGAGTATGGGAAATTTCGTTTCCCTTTCCCCCACAATGGCAGATGTAGTGGGTGATGCAGGCAATGAAGGTAAAAACATGGCAGATATCGGGGCCTACCTGAAAAAACATACCGAAGCGCTGGTTAAAGACGTGGGAATCGAATCCGCGTGCGAGATCACCGGCAAGTCCAAAGCCACGTTGGGCCGTTACTATTCCGACAATATCGAACATGCCGACCGGTTCATGCCTGTGGACGCAGTTGCGCGACTCGAGGCGGTGTCGAACTTCCCTCACGTCACCTCGGCTCTCGCCGATTTGAAGAACATCACCCTGTCTTATGACGGACGAAACGACGATAGCCCGCGCACTGGTGGCGTGAATTCCGACGTGATCGCGCTGAGCCAACGGTTTGCGATGCTGATGACCGAATATCAGTCCGCGATTGAGGACGGGATCATCACTGTAAACGAAGCCAAACGACTGTTGAAGGAAACCAGCCTGCTGCAACAGGTCTTGTTGGACATGAAACTGCATCTGGAAGAGGAAAGCGTGAGCTGAGGTTCACGCCCGCTGTCCACTCACTGAACGGTCGCATTGCAATCCTTGGTTTCCTGGTGCCGACAAAAATACCAATTGGGAGCGGGTAAGGAAGGCTGCGAAAAAGCTCAAAGAAAGCCATCTGCATTGCCCAAGCCATCAACCGGTGCGGCAAATCTGGGCTTCAAGAGAATACTAGAACCTTGACTGGCAATAAAATGGCTTGCGCCCGAAGAACGATGGCGTTGGCAATGCCCATGCCGTCCACGATCCGGGCAACAAATGCCGACATTCCGGTGATCTCTCCGGATTCGATTTCCTCGGCGCGGCTGGTATAGGCAACACCAACGCAGGAACTGCCCCGCGGAATGCGCTCAACGTGTTTGGGGAATATTGGGCTGAGGAAAGCGGTTACCGTGCCTGGCCGAGCGCGGTCCTGTTGATCCAACAGCGCATCGCCCGGCCGGAATTGCCCGGCAGCGATTGCCCCCTGAACCTCATCAACGACCATTGGGATGACGACCAGTGGTTTCGATGCGCAGGTGATTTCAACCAGCATGCCAGGTTTCACAACACTGGCCGAAATTTGACCAAAGGCCGCCACAAAGCGTCCTTGCCCGGTGGTCTCCGGCACCAAAATACCTGCAGGGCGTAGGATCGGGTTAATGATGTCGCCCGGTTTCAACAGGAATTGCGTCACAGTCCCGTCCACTTCGGCGAATATGGTGGATTTGGCAATTTCATTCTCAGCTTCGCGCAGAACGGCGCGTGCGCTTTCCCGTTGTGCCGGCAAAAGAGTAGTTTGGCGCAGTTTCGCACCGTCGAGCACCGCCATAGCGGCTGTTCGTTGACCATCCGCGCGCGACACTGCGGTCTCCAAGCGTTCCAGTTCCTGTTCGCTGACCACGGTGTCGTTGCGTTCTGCCAGGGCAACACGGCGATTCAGATCGTCCGTTGCCTGCCTCAGATCAGCTTCGGCCGTTTCCAATTGCGCTGTGGCGCCGGCAATCTCAGTCGCGACAAGGCCCAGCGCGGCGTCGATTTCCTCCATCCGTCGCTGCGCGGTTTCCACAGCCGCTTCCTGACGTGTCGTGTCCAGGCGGAAAATCGGATCGCCGGCCTCAACCGCTTCGTTGTTTGCGACATAAACTTCGGCAACACGGCCGGGTCGGTCAGACAGGATCGTCACGGTGCGAAACGGCGCAGATACGTTGCGCGTCGATGGGTGGAAATAGAAAATGATGGTGATCAAAGTGATCGCAAGAATCGCGCAGGCAGTTAGCCCCCAACGAAGCTCGTACCAGATATTGAACAAAGTAAGCTCTTGTCCCCACCGCTTGCCTTGCTTGTAGCGGCGATAAAGATAGTCGGGAACGATCGTGATCAGGGCGGAAAAAAGAAGCTCAAGCATCGTCGGTCTCGGATGCGTGTCTTAGTGGGAAAACCTCGTGCAATGGTACGGCAGCGACAAGGATTGCCGCGATCCAAAAGGCGTTGTTCAAGGTGAACAGCGAAATCAGCCCCAGAACGCCTACCAATTGCATCTGCACTTTGTGAGCGCCGGCCGCCATGCGATCGGGGATGGCCTGAACCGTGAAATAGAGCGCACCGAAACCGAGAAGCACCAACACCAGCAGAAACCCGACGGTAACCAGAAAACCATCTGTTTCTCCCGGCGGAGTTACCCAGAATGGAAGTCGTGCCAGTGCTTCATCGGATATGGAACTGTCCATTTGACCCTCCGATTTCGTGACGATCCCGTTAAGGATAACCGCCTAAATCCTGGAAAATCAACGTAGTTCAATGTGGAGCGGGCGTTGGACCGGCCTGTCTCAGCGCAATCTAGCTCGCATGACAACTGGATCAGCAACGGTCCAAAGGACTGACGTCACCCGTGCCGTTTCACGATTACGGAGCCCACCGAATACCCCGCGCCAAACGAGCAGATCAGGCCGACATCCCCGTCCGTCAGGTCTTCGGAGTACTTGGAAAACGCGATGATCGATCCGGCCGAAGACGTATTGGCATAGTCCTGCAGGATGTTGGGTTGTTCACCGACTGCGGGCTCGCGGCCCAGGACCTTTTTGCCGATGAAGTCGTTCATCGTCTTGTTGGCCTGATGCAGCCACAGGCGTTTCAGATCGCCGCTTTCGACACCCTCTGCTTCCATGTGGTCCGAGATGTGCTTGCTGACCATCGGTAACACTTCCTTGAACACCTTGCGGCCGTTTTGCATGAACTGCATGTCACGGCGGTCAACCACGCCGTCTGGGCGCGAACGGCGCAAGAAGCCGTTGTTGTTACGGATATTGTTTGAAAACTCGGTGGCGCAACGTGTCGACAGGATCTCGAAATGCGGGCCTTTCGCGTCTTCGACCCGTTCGATCAGAGTGGCTGTTGCCACATCACCAAAGATGAAATGGCAATCGCGGTCGCGCCATTCCAGATGGCCGGAACAAATCTCGGGGTTCACCACCAATGCAGCGCGGACCGAGCCAGAGCGAACCATGTCCGCAGCTGCCTGAATCCCGAAAGTGGCCGAAGAACAGGCGACATTCATGTCAAAACCGAATCCGTTGATTCCAAGGGCCTGCTGAATCTCAATGGCGACGGCAGGATAAGCGCGTTCGTGGTTTGAGGCGGCGCAGATCACCAGATCGACGTCTACGGCGCTGCGCCCGGCCTGTGCCAGTGCCTTTTTGCAGGCGTCGACCGCCATCTCGGTCATGATGCCCGGTTCATCGTCGCTGCGTTGACGCAGCAAGGGGTGCATCACGTCAGGGTCCAGAACACCGTCCTTGTCCATCACGTACCGTTTTTCGATGCCCGACGCCTTGACGATGAATTCCTCCGAAGAATGCTGCATCGGCTCGATCTCACCCGCCGCAATCGCCTCCGCGTTTTGGTCGTTCATCTTGTCGGCATAGGCGTTGAATGCTTTGACAAGTTCGGCGTTGGTGATGACGTTTTCGGGGGTGAAAACACCGGAGCCGGTGATCGCGGGCGTGTACATGATAGAACCTGAATGTTTCGGATTTGCTCAAAATGCAGCCATAGAAGGGTTTGTTCAAGAGAGGTTGACCCAAGGGAATATTAAAGATTCCGATTAAATCAGCTTCAGTTCTTGAATAGTTCATTTTCCGAAGTATATGCGAAGCCGAAATGGCAAACGGATTCGCCCATGACATACGACGACAGCGCTTTGGTCAGACGTCTCAGCCCCGAAGTGCAGGCAATGATGGGCGTCTACGCACTCTATTGGAAGCTGGAAGAAAGCTTTGACGCTCTTGAGGTCGAGCTGAGCCATCAGGAATGTCACATGATGGTAAAGTTGGATCAACCCAAGCGTATGGGCGTTCTGGCCGCGGACATGTTGACGGTGCCATCGACCATCACGTCGACCGCTGATGCGCTGGAAGAGGCTGGGTATCTGGCACGACAGCGCGACCCCGAAGACCGTCGCGCCTGGTTGCTGGTTCTGACCGATAAAGGTCATGAGATGCGGCAGATGTTGCTGGCAGAAGCGGGGGACTTGTTCCGCCGTGCCTCGGGTCTGGACGCTGACGAGACTGCCGAGTTCGCACGACTGGCCCGGAAGATCCGGGAAAACATAATGAAAACAGGAATTCCTGAGGGATTGAAGAAATGAAACTCTTCTCTGTTCTGAGCGTTGCTCTGACCGTATTTGCCACCTCTGCGATGGCGCAGGATACGGCAAAACCCGTGAAATTGATGGTAGTCGAGGAAACCTCACCAGGTTTCTCGCGCCAGTTCTTTGGCCGCGTCGCTGCGCGGCAGACGGTCGACCTGGCGTTTCAGGTTGCCGGGCAGATTGTCGAAATGCCGGTGACCGAAGGCTTTGTGATCCCCAAGGGCGAATTGATCGCACAACTGGATCAGGAACCGTTTCAGCGCCGTTATGACCGGGCTGTGCTGCAAAAGGATCAGGCGGATCGCACCGTCGCCCGCCTGTCGCGCTTGCGCGGCACAACCGCCAGTCAGGTGGCCGTGGATGACGCGGAAACCGAGGCACAGCTGGCGGATATTGCTGTTCGCGACGCTGAATACGACCTGAAACATGCTACGCTGACGGCGCCTTTTGACGCTCTGGTCTCGCGCCGCACGGTCGAATCCTTCACCACCGTTTCCGCAGGCGCTCCGATCGTGCGTATCCACGATATGTCCGAACTTCGGATCGAAGTGGACGTTCCGGAAATTCTGTTTCAGCGCTCTGGGCAGGAAGACGATATCTCGATCACCGCGAAATTTCCGGTCAGCGACGAAGTCTTTCCGCTGCAAATCCGCGAGTTTGACGCGGAATCGTCCAGCGTGGGGCAAACGTTCCGCATTCAGTTCGGCCTGACCCCGCCCGAGGGGCTGCAGATTTTGCCGGGATCGTCGGTAACCGTGAACGTTCAGGTTCAGGACAGCCGGACCGGAATCGTTGTTCCGGCCACCGCGATCGTTTCCGACGCAAACGGTGACCTGGGTGTCATGGTGTTTTCGCCAGTAGGAGCCGACGAAGGGACGGTGCGCCTAGTGCCGGTGACCATCGAACCGACACAGACAGGCGAGGTCCGGGTTCTGACCGGCTTGAAGGACGGCGATGAGATCGTCGTTGCAGGCGGCGGGGCGTTGACCGACGGTCAAGCCGCGCGCCGTTTTGCCGGCTTTGCAAACTGAAGGGCGGATCGATGAACATTGCGCGCGCATCCATTGATCGCCCGATCTATACGTGGCTAATCATCCTGATCGCCTTGTTTGGCGGTATCTGGGGTTTCCTTTCGCTCGGGCGTCTTGAAGACCCGGCCTTCACCATCAAGAACGCGGTCATCGCGACCCAGTATCCCGGGGCAACAGCCGAGCAGGTGGCGCTGGAAGTGTCGGAGCCATTGGAATCCGCCATCCAGCAAATGGGTGAGGTCGATACGATCACATCCGTGAACCAGCCTGGCTTGTCTCTGATCGAGGTTGAGATCAAATCGACCTATGATGGCACCGAACTGCCGGAGATCTGGACCAAACTGCGCGCCAAGGTGCGTGATACGGCGCGCGGCCTGCCTTCTGGTGTGCAGCAGCCGTTGGTCAACGACCGGTTCGGAGACGTGTTTGGACTGTTTTATGCCGTGACCGCCGATGGATTTTCAGACGCCGAAAAGCACGAGTTGTCGACCTTCCTGCGGCGTGAGTTGCTGACCGTCGAAGGAGTGGCAGATGTCGAGGTGATGGGCTTGCCGCAAGAGGCGATCTTCGTCGAGCCCGATCTGGCTATCTCGGTGAACCAGAACGTGCCGCTGCAGGCGATCAACGAAGCCATTGCAAATGCGGATTCCGTGAATGCATCGGGCTCGGTCCGGTCGGAAAATGACCGTACGACCATCCTGACTGCGGAAGGGTCGGACAGTGTTTCGGCGATTGCGGGCCTGTCGGTTGGCTCGCAAGGGCAGGTGATAAACCTGTTCGACATGTCCGACGTCTATCGCGGTCGTCAGACAGACCCGGAGGTGATGATCCGGTTCAATGGTGCCGAAGCTTTCACGCTGGGCATTGCGGGCCTCTCTACCGAGAACATTGTCGAGGTGGGTAAACGCGCGGATGAAAAATTCACCGAGTTGGACTCGCAAATCCCGTTTGGTGTGGAAATCCTGCCCATCTACCAACAGCACGTGGTGGTCGAGCAGGCCTCGAACGACTTCCTGGTGAACCTTGCGATGTCCGTGACCATCGTGGTCGTCGTGCTGGCGCTGTTCATGGGCTGGCGCGCGGCTGTTGTCGTTGGCTCGACCCTGTTGTTGACCGTGGTTGGGACACTTCTTTTCATGTCGATTTTCTCGATCGAGATGGAGCGGATCTCGCTAGGCGCCTTGATCATTGCGATGGGTATGCTGGTGGACAACGCTATCGTTGTCGCCGAAGGGATGCAGATCGCCATGATGCGCGGCAAGAACTCGCGGGATGCCGCGGATGAGGCCGCGTCCAAAACGCAAATCCCGCTGCTGGGCGCCACGGTCATCGGGATCATGGCCTTTGCAGGCATTGGTCTCAGCCCGGACGCGACAGGTGAGTTCCTGTTCTCGTTGTTTGCCGTAATCGCAATCTCACTGTTGCTGAGCTGGGTTCTGGCCCTGACAGTAACGCCGCTGCTTGGCCACTATTTTTTCAAGCAGGGCAAGGAAGGGGCAGTGGACGCATATGGCGGGATCATGTTCCGTATCTACGGGAGCATCCTGCAATGGGCGCTTCGGTTCCGCTGGCTGGTCGTTGCCGGTCTGGTCGGCATCACGGTCGCGTGTTTTGCCGGGTTCGGTCTGGTGAAACAGCAGTTCTTCCCGGATTCGAACACGCCTCTGTTCTTCGTGCACTACAAACTGCCGCAAGGCACGCCCATAGCGCGTACCTCCGAAGACATGGCCGTGTTTGAGGAATGGTTGAACAAGCGCGATGATGTTGTCGCCGTAACTACGTTCGTTGGGCAGGGCGCAACTCGGTTCCTGCTGACCTATTCGGCGGAGAAACCGAACCCGAGTTATGGACACATGATCATCCGCACGGAAACTCTGGACGACATCCCGGCGCTGCAGGCTGATCTCGAGGCGTTCGGATCGGCGCAATTCCCTGAAGGCGAGTTTCGAACCAAACGTCTGATCTTTGGCCCCGGTGGCGGCGATCCCATTCAGGCCCGGTTCTCGGGTAGTGATCCGGCTGTACTTAGGCAGCTTGCGGACGAGGCTATCCTGCGGATGCGCGGCGCCTCAGATAATGTTTTGCATGTCTATCAGGACTGGCGTGAGAAAGAGCTGGCGGTTCAGCCCATCTATGCGACCGAACGCGCGCAAACTGCTGGCGTGACCCGTGAAGATATCGCCGGAACGCTGCAGTTTTCCACCGACGGGGTCAGAGCGGGTGTTTTCCGTGAACGCGATCGCCTGATCCCGATCATTATCCGCCGGCCAGCGGACGGGGATTACTCGATCGTCGATCAGGTGGTGTATTCGGACCAGTCAGAAAAGTTTGTGCCAATCGAACAAATGGTCGACGGGTTCGAATACCAATCCCTCAACACGCTGGTTCACCGCCGTGACCGGGTGCTGACCATCACTGTTGGGGCTGAAATCCCGGTGGGAATGACGGCGGCTCAGGTTCATTCGGAAGTACGCGCTGCCATCGAAGAGATGGAGCTGCCTGCGGGTTACCGCATGGAATGGGGTGGCGAGTTCGAAAACGCTGGTGAGGCAAACGAAAGTCTGGGCCGTCAGTTGCCAGTAAGCCTGCTGATTATGGTGTTGATTTCGGTGTTGATCTTCAACGCGGTCCGTCAGCCGATCATCATCTGGCTGCTGGTGCCGATGTCTGTCAACGGTGTCGTCATCGGCTTGCTGGGCACCGGTCTGCCGTTCACGTTCACGGCGCTGCTGGGCTTGCTCAGCCTGTCAGGGATGCTGATCAAGAATGGTATCGTTCTTGTCGAGGAAATCGATCTGGTTCGCGAGACCGGCAAAGGTTTGCGTGAGTCGATCATCGAAGCTTCGGTCTCGCGTCTGCGTCCGGTCATGTTGGCGGCGATCACCACCATTCTGGGTATGGCGCCGCTGCTGACAGATGCGTTTTTCAAGTCCATGGCGGTGACGATCATGGGTGGTCTGGCCTTCGCAACGATCCTGACGATGGTCGCGGCACCTGTTTTCTACTTGATTTTCTTCGCGCGGGACGAGAAACGTGAACTGAAAGCCGCAGCGGCCTAAGCAAAACCCCAAAACCGTTCAAACCCGGCCGGTGACTTATCCGGTCGGGTTAAGTGACCAGTCGACACGGTCAAATGCCGCCCGCGTTTCGGGTGCCAGTTCGTAGTTGGATAACGCATTGGCGTCATAGTTCCGCCAGGCGCTCGACGTGATCGCCTTGCAGTGCCAGATACCGCTGTCTTTTGGAGTGATGAGGCTGCCACGCGACCTTAGCAACCCGATCGTGTGGACATGCCACGATGTGAACCAAAGCGGCCCCGAAGGCGCGATACAATACTTGGCCCTGCACAGCCCGTCTCCGGGTAATTTGCGGATATGATCAGAGTGCCGGAAGCTTTCGGTTCGGCCTGCATCCGGGTATCGCCATTCCACGCCCAGACGCACGAAACCGGTTGGCCGCTTTTGGGCCAGGTCAAAGATTCTACCGTTATTGCACCAGACCAGTTCATCAATGTCGCATTGCAGAACAGCGCGCGCGCCCGAGAGGAACCGCAAGCGTGCTATGTTCAGCAGCGAGGTCTGCAAAAACATCGTGTTGAAGCGCGTCTTGCCTTTCCTGTCTTGTGAAACAACACCGTACCGAAACGGGGCAGACAGAACGATGGGGTTGCTGATACCGCCCCGCCTTAGCGCCTCGCGGATGTCATCCAGACCATACTGGGACGAGGCATTGTCGAAGAACAACATCTGCTCCAGCCCATGTTCCTGGCAATGGTACCGAGCGAAATCCTCGATCCAGATCAGATTGTTGTCACGTGAAAGGGTGACGGCCACATTTTTGCCCGTGAAAGGGGCCGAATCTTGCCGGGCCGAATTCACCAGAGATTCAACCCGTGACCCACCCCATTCGAACGCCAGTGTTTTAGGTTTTTGAGGTTCGCTGATTATCAGGGCATCGTAGAATTCATGCGGTTTCAGGCGGACTTTTCTGACCTTTTTGCCATCCAGAAGAAACCGACCTTCGCGGATAACGTCATACAGGCCAAACAGTTTGGGGCAGATGATCGTCAGGCGGCCTTTGTCCCAGAATGCGTCATACCAGAATGTGTCATAGTCGTAGACGTGTTCAGTATAGTCCGGGCCGGTATGGCCCGGCTTCATCTCGCGCCGCAGCCCGAGTTCCGTCAGGCTACTGGAGGCAAGAACGGGATGGCTCTGCTCGGTCAATGTCGTTGCCTTTAATCCTGCGGCGAATTCACATCGCCTTGCGCCTAGATCGCCGGCGCAGCGGCGTGGCTTGCGACGGCTTGTTTAGTCACCCGAATTCTTTACCGGGTCATAATGATAGAAAAAACACGAAAGCTTGTTCCCGTCGGGGTCGCGCAGATAAGTGACATAGAAATCAGGTGCGTAATAGTCCCTTGTTCCCGGCGCGCCCGCATCCGTACCACCATGTTTCAGTCCTGCGGTGTGAAACTGCCTGACTTTGGCGGCGCTTTGGACAGGGAACGCGATCATCGTCCCGTTGCCCACATTGGCGGGCTGGCCGTCAAAAGGCGTGCAGACCCAAAACCCTGTTCCAGCGTCCGGATCGGTGCCCCAGCCTGCGCGGTTCTTGGTCCATCCCGGAAGGCGCGGCTGTTCCAGAACAGAGAATATCGCGTCGTAAAACCGAATGGCCCGTGGCAGGTCGTTGGTTCCATAGGTGGTGTAAAGGCGCACGGTTCCTCCGCTTGGCTTGGGGCAGAACCATGTGCCTATTCAGCGGCGAGGCAAAGCGAAAACGGTTAGAAAGTCTGTCTCAGATCAATGGGATCAAAGGGACATCACACGCTGCAAGCGTCATCAGGGCGGCCAATACCATAAATCTACGCATTTGTTCTTTCCTTCTGCTCGTTTGCAGAAAAGATGCGCGCCCGAAGACATAAGGTCAACGGGCGCGCGAAACGTTCAGGTCTGCAAGCAAGTTCAGGCCGATCAGCCCTGCAGCGATTTCACCTCGACATCTCCTTCGGCCTGCGCCTTGATCGCCAAAGCAGCGGCATGGCTTGCAGCGGCAGTCGTGTAGTAGGGGATCTTGTCGTACAGAGCGATGGACCGGATGGCCTTGCTGTCCTCGACCGCCTGCGCACCTTCGGTGGTGTTCATCAGCAGCTGTACCTGACCGTCTTTCAACATGTCGACCACGTCCGGACGGCCCTCATAGACCTTGTTGACGACCTCACAGGTAACGCCCTGTTCCTCAAGCCAGCTTTGCGTGCCACGTGTCGCGACAAGCGAGAAGCCCTGCTCGGTCAGAACCTTCGCGGCCTCGAGCATGGCCGAACCTTTGTCGGCGTCCTTGATCGAGATGAAGGCACGGCCCGACGAAGGCAGAACCATACCTGCGCCCATTTGCGCCTTCAGGAAGGCGCGCGGGAAGTCGCGGTCCCAGCCCATGACTTCGCCTGTAGAACGCATCTCGGGGCCGAGGATCGTATCGACGCCGGGAAAACGGGCGAATGGCAGCACGGCCTCTTTCACCGAGAACCACGGCATATCCGGGTCGGCCAGAGTCATCTGGTCGGCGATCTTGGTGTCCTGACCTTCTTTGTAGGCTGGGCGCTGCGGGAAATTCGAGAGTTTCTCACCGGCCATGACGCGCGCGGCGATCGATGCAATCGCACTGTCGGTGGCTTTCGCGACAAACGGCACGGTACGCGAGGCGCGCGGGTTCACCTCGATCAGGTAGATCTCATCATCCTTGATCGCGAACTGGACGTTCATCAGACCCACGACGTTCAGCGCCTTGGCCAGTTTGAACGCCTGATCCTTGATCTGCTCGATGATCTCTTTCGAAAGCGAATAGGGCGGCAGCGAACAGGCAGAGTCGCCCGAGTGAACACCGGCCTCTTCGATGTGCTGCATGATGCCCGCAACGTGTACGTCAGTGCCGTCGCACAGCGCATCCACGTCAAGCTCTACCGCGCCAGCCAGATAGCTGTCCAGTAGAACGGGGCTGTCACCGGAAACCACCACGGCCTCGTTGATGTAGCGCCGGAGCTGATCCATGTCGCGGACAATTTCCATTGCGCGACCACCCAGAACGTAGGAGGGGCGGATCACCAGCGGGAAGCCGATCTCTTCGGCAATTTCCAGCGCCTGCTCATCGGTCGAAGCGATGCCGTTCTTCGGCTGTTTCAGGCCCAACTCGTTAACCAGCGCCTGGAAGCGTTCACGGTCTTCGGCCAAATCGATCGCGTCCGGCGTGGTGCCGAGGATCGGAATACCTTCTTCTTCCAGCGCGTTTGCAAGTTTCAGCGGGGTCTGGCCGCCGAATTGAACGATGACGCCGTGCAGCGTGCCGTTTTCCTGTTCCTTCGTCAGGATTTCCATGACGTGTTCGAAGGTCAGCGGCTCGAAATACAGGCGGTCCGAGGTGTCATAGTCGGTCGACACGGTCTCGGGGTTGCAGTTGATCATGATGGTTTCATAACCCGCTTCGGTCAGCGCGAAGCAGGCATGACAGCAGCAATAATCGAACTCGATGCCTTGACCGATCCGGTTCGGGCCGCCGCCAAGGATGACAACCTTTTTACGGTCAGACGGGCGTGCCTCGCACTCAACCTCACCCATCATAGGGGCCTCATAGGTCGAGTACATGTAGGGAGTCTGCGCCTCGAACTCGGCCGCGCAGGTATCGATGCGTTTGAACACCGCGGTGACGCCAAGGTTTCGACGGGCGCGGCGTACGTTATCCTCGTCGCGGCCAGTCAGGTTGCCCAGACGCGCGTCAGTGAAGCCCAGCATCTTCAGTTTGCGGATGCCTTCCTCGGTGACGGGCAGGCCGTCTTTGCGGACCTGACGTTCCGCGTCGATGATCTCGCGGATGCGGGCCAGGAACCACGGGTCGAACTTGGTGACGCCAAATATCTCGTCATCGGTCAGACCGTGGCGCATGGCTTGCGCTATGGTGCGCAGACGGTCAGGCGTTTGTTGACTGATTGCCTTGATCACTGCAGCCTTGTCGTCGGCTTCGTCCCAGAGGCCGACATTCAGGCCGGGGATTTCGACCTCATCAAATCCGGTCAGGCCCGATTCCATCGAGGCCAGTGCCTTTTGCATTGATTCGTGGATCGTGCGGCCGATCGACATGGCCTCACCCACCGATTTCATCGCGGTGGTCAGGTAGGGTTCCGAGCCGGGGAACTTTTCGAAAGCGAATTTCGGGATCTTGGTGACAACGTAATCGATGGTCGGTTCGAACGAGGCCGGTGTGACCTTGGTGATGTCGTTGTCCAACTCGTCCAGTGTGTAGCCCACGGCAAGCTTGGCCGCGATCTTGGCAATCGGGAAACCGGTCGCTTTTGAGGCCAGCGCCGAAGACCGTGACACGCGCGGGTTCATCTCGATCACGACCATCCGGCCATCAACCGGGTTGATCGCCCACTGCACGTTCGAACCGCCAGTTTCGACACCAATTTCGCGCAGCACGGCAATCGAGTGATTGCGCATGATCTGGTATTCTTTGTCAGTGAGAGTCAGGGCAGGGGCAACAGTGATCGAGTCACCCGTATGCACGCCCATCGGGTCAATATTCTCGATCGAACACACGATAATGGCGTTGTCAGCGGTGTCGCGCACCACCTCCATCTCGTATTCTTTCCAACCAAGCAGGCTTTCATCGATCAGGATCTGACCCACGGGCGAGGCATCCATGCCCGAGCGGCAAATATGTATATAATCTTCGCGGTTGTACGCCACGCCGCCGCCAGTGCCGCCCAGTGTGAAGGCAGGACGGATAATGGCTGGCAGACCAACTGTTTCAAGTGTCTCCAGCGCCAGCGCCACGCCCGCGTCCAAGTCTTTTTTGCCGGTGCCGTCCTTGGGCGCAGTCACGATTTCGGCCTTGGGGTTTTCGATACCCAAGCGATCCATCGCCTCGCGGAACAGGGCGCGGTCTTCGGCCATTTCGATGGCGTCGCGCTTGGCACCAATCATTTCGACATTGAACTTGTCCAGCACACCCATCTCTTCCAGCGCCAGCGAGGTGTTCAGACCGGTCTGGCCGCCCATTGTGGGCAACAGGGCGTCAGGGCGTTCTTTCTCGATGATCTTGGCGACAACTTCGGGCGTGATCGGTTCGATGTAAGTCGCGTCTGCCAGCCCGGGGTCGGTCATGATGGTTGCAGGGTTTGAGTTCACCAGTATGACCCGGTATCCTTCTTCCCGCAGCGCCTTGCAGGCCTGAGCGCCGGAATAGTCGAACTCGCAAGCCTGACCGATAACAATGGGGCCCGCCCCGATGATCATGATCGACTGGATGTCGGTTCTTCTCGGCATGGCCTGGTTCCTTCGATTGTCCGCGAGTCAGGGCGCACCCCAAGCGCCCAAATTGTCCTGCGTTATAGGGACCGCGCGAAAAGGTTCAAGAGGTATCGGAAACGAGGACGAAATTGCCGCTTTCCCCTCTTCCCCTTGCCGCCGTATCCTCTATATCGCGCTGCACGGCAAATGAGGATGCACGTGCGTATTCGTTTCGATCAGGGGCCGGCCGGGCCAGGAACCAGTTTTGACCGGCCAGTCAAGGTGATCCGCGCCGACAATGCGGAGGACGTGCCCCAGGCGATGGCGGCGCTGGATGAGGTGCGCGCTGACGGTGCGTGGCTGGCGGGCTATGCCAGTTATGAGTTGGGCTATGCCCTTGAACCTCGTCTTTCCGACCGAATGCCAACCGGACGCAGACTGCCTTTGTTGTGCTTTGGGGTTTATGACCACCCTGCGCAACGCGAGCTTCCCGCCGTAGCCGGTGGTGTTACCCTTTTTGAACCGCGCTGGGACGAAGCGAGGTACACGCGCGCCTTTCGGCATGTGCATGACGCCATCGAGGCAGGGGACATTTATCAGGCCAACCTGACCTTTCCGATCGATATGACCGTGGAAGGGAACAGTGCCGCGCTCTACGCTGCGCTTGCGCAGGGACAGCCTGTGGGTCACGGCGCGCTTGTTCAGCAGGAAGATTTGCCGGATCTGCTAAGCCGGTCGCCCGAGCTTTTCTTTCGCACCGATGCGGATCGGCGCATTGAGACACGTCCGATGAAAGGCACGCAACCTCGCAGCGATGACATGGCAGAGGATGCCCGCCGCCGTGCGTTCCTGTCGACCGACGAAAAGAACAGGGCCGAGAACCTGATGATCGTTGATCTGCTGCGCAACGATATCAGCCGCGTCGCGCTGCCCGGATCGGTCAAGGTGCCCGAGCTGTTCAAGGTCGAAACCTATGCCACGGTGCATCAGATGATCTCACTGGTGCAGGCGCAGTTGCATATGGGGGCAGAGTTGTCAGACATTCTGACGGCGTTGTTCCCCTGCGGTTCGATCACCGGCGCGCCCAAGATCCGGGCGATGGAAATTCTGGCGGATCTGGAGCCCTGGCCGCGCGATGTTTATTGCGGCGCTATCGGTTGGGCAGCGCCTGACGGGCGATCGGAGTTCAATGTGGCGATCCGAACGCTGATGGTCGAAGAAGGCGCAGCCACCCTGAACGTCGGTGGGGGCGTTGTGTGGGACAGCACAGCCCCTTCGGAATACGAGGAAGCGTTATGGAAAGCCCGCTTTGCCCACCAGCTGACCCTGACTTCCGCCTGATAGAAACTCTGGCCTTTCGGCCGGGGGAGGGTTTTGTTCGCGGGGAACGGCATCTCGCGCGTATGGCACGATCGGCTGCAGCTTTTGATATGCCGTTCGACGCGGCGCAAGCGATAGCCAAGCTTGAACGGGTGACTGGCCAATCACCTCTCAGGTGTCGTCTTACATTGGCGGTCGAGGGTCAAATTGATGTAACAACCGGTCCTCTGGCTGATAACCCTCCGGTCTGGCGTTTGGTTGTGGCTGAAACGCGGCTGTCGACGGCAGATGTTTGGCTGAGGCACAAGACAACTAAACGCGTAATATATGATACAGCCCGCGCATCACTACCCAAAGGCATAGACGAGCTTCTGTTTCTAAATGAGCGCGATGAACTATGCGAAGGAACAATCACCAACCTGTTCGTGCACATGACGGACGGAAGCCGTCTGACCCCAAAGCTCACCTGCGGTTTGCTCCCGGGGATCCTGCGAGAAGAATTGCTTGATAATAAACAGGTTACCGAAAGCGTCTTGTCCTTGACCGATCTGCAAAACGCGGAAAAACTCTATGTCGGGAATTCCTTGCGTGGCCTGATCCGGGCGGAGTTGGCGGTATTGTGAGCAAACAAAGCGATTGGGCGGACACCACGACGCATAACCTACGGCTGAGGTTGGAGTTCGGGTTGTTCTTCATCGTTGCGCCGGTGCTGATCGCCGTCTTCTTCCCCCCCAACTGGATGTTTCCGTCGCTGTTCACCTTCACGGCCATCGGTATCCTCCTGCTGCATTTCACGCCCGGCTTCGCCTGGGCCGAGTTGCGATACAACTGGCTTAACTGGTCGTGGCGCGAACTCGCCATCTTCAGTGTTGCCATGACCGCGTTTTGCACATTGGTCGTCATGACGATGCGACCGGATGCTGCATTTCGCATGCTTCTCTACAGGCCGGAATTTCTGGCCGTGATATGGATTGGCTACCCGCTATTGTCAGCTCTGCCGCAAGAGCTGCTGTTTCGGTCGCTGTTCTTCCGCCGCTATCATGCGATCCTGCCGAACGGACGGGCGGCCTACCTATTGAACGCGTCCCTGTTTTCGATGGCTCACCTCATGTACTGGAGTTGGATCGTCGCCATCATGACCTTTGGCGGCGGGTTGCTGTTCACCTGGGCCTACCGCAAGCGCGGGTCGTTTTTCTATGCGGTCCTGCTGCACGCGATCGCCGGGAACATCATCTTTGCCGCCGGTCTGGGCATCTATTTCTATTCAGGCAACGTTCAAAGGCCGTTTTGACGGCGCGACCTGCCTTGACTTTCCAAGCCTGACAGGGTGTATCGGCGCGACGAATTCTGCGCCCGAAGGGATATGATCCATGCACGCCTATCGCAGCCACACCTGCGCCGCTCTGACCGCCGCCAATGTTGGTGAAACCGTCCGCCTGTCCGGTTGGGTGCATCGGGTACGAGATCACGGTGGCGTCCTGTTCATCGACCTGCGCGACCATTTCGGCGTGACACAGGTTCTGTGCGACGGCGATAGCGCGGCCTTTGCTGAGTTGGAGAAAGTCCGCTCCGAATGGTGTATCCGCATCGACGGCACCGTCAAAGCGCGCGACCCCGAGTTGGTGAACCCGAAGCTGCCCACCGGCGAGATCGAAGTTTACGTGCGCGAATTGGAAGTGCTGGGTGCTGCCGACGAACTGCCTCTGATGGTGTTCGGCGATCAGGAATACCCTGAAGAAACCCGTCTGCGCTATCGCTACCTGGACCTGCGCCGCGAGGCGATGCAGCAGAACATGACCCTGCGCTCGGACGTTGTGGCCTCGATGCGCAAACGCATGTGGGATCAGGGCTTCCGCGAGTACCAGACGCCGATCATCACCGCGTCCTCGCCCGAAGGCGCACGTGACTTCCTGGTGCCGTCGCGCCTGCATCCGGGCAAGTTCTACGCTCTGCCTCAGGCTCCGCAGCAGTTCAAACAGCTGATCATGGTGTCGGGCTTCGACAAATATTTCCAGATCGCGCCGTGCTTCCGTGACGAAGACCCGCGTGCCGACCGCTCGCCCACCGATTTCTACCAGCTTGACCTTGAGATGTCGTTTGTCGAGCAGCAGGACGTATTCGACACCATCCAACCCGTGCTGACAGGTGTCTTCGAAGAATTCGGCGGTGGCCGCAAGGTCGATCAGGAGTGGCCGCAGATCTCCTATAAGGACTCGGCTCTGTGGTACGGCACCGACAAGCCTGACCTCCGCAACCCTATTAAAATGCAAGTGGTCTCCGACCACTTCCGCGGGTCTGGCTTCGCGATTTTCGCGAAGCTGCTGGAGCAGGAAGGCACCGAAATCCGCGCTATCCCTGCGCCGACCGGTGGCAGCCGCAAGTTCTGTGACCGCATGAACGCCTTTGCTCAGAAGGAAGGTCTGCCCGGGATGGGCTATATCTTCTGGCGTGATCAGGGCGAAGGCATGGAAGCCGCGGGTCCGCTGGCCAAGAACATCGGGCCTGAGCGAACCGAGGCGATCCGTCAGCAGCTGGGTCTGGGCGTTGGCGATGCGGCGTTCTTCCTGGGCGGTAAGCCCAAAGCCTTCGAAAAGGTTGCAGGTAAAGCCCGTGACGTTATCGGTGAGGAACTGAACCTGACCGAAAAAGACCGCTTTGCCTTTGCCTGGATCGTGGATTTCCCGATCTATGAGCAGGATGAAGAAACGGGCGCGATCGACTTTGAGCACAACCCATTCTCGATGCCGCAAGGTGGTATGGAGGCTCTGAACGGCAATCCGCTGGACGTGCGCGGCTATCAGTATGATCTGGCCTGCAACGGCTATGAGCTGGTTTCGGGCGCGATCCGGAACCACAAACCCGAGATCATGCTGAAGGCCTTCGAACTGGCCGGTTACGGCGAAGATGAAGTGAAAAGCCGCTTTGGCGCTCTCTTCAACGCGTTCCACTACGGCGCGCCGCCGCACGGTGGTTGTGCTGCGGGGATCGACCGTATCGTGATGCTGCTGGCCGATGAGGCGAATATCCGCGAGGTCATGATGTTCCCGATGAACCAGCGCGCCGAGGATCTGATGATGGACGCGCCATCTGATCCGACCTCGGATCAGTTGATGGAACTGGGTCTGAGAATTATCCCTCAGGATTGAGCATAAGAAAACCCGCTGCAATATCTGCAGCGGGTTTTTCAATTGGTTGTTGGTCCGCCAGCCGTCCTGCGCGGTGATTTCCACGACCTACCTGAATGCGCGCCAAGTCCGCGAAAGGGTTGCCTACTTGAACGGGTCTTCCAATGACTTTCGACTGGTGCGAATATTCCTCGCCGTTGCGCGAGTTTGCCAGTAGACCCACAAACATAGGATCGTGGCGGTTACAAAATATGCAGTCACCATCTCAGATC
The DNA here is from genome assembly GCF_056538705.1 of Ruegeria sp. BF12. Taxonomy (NCBI): domain Bacteria; kingdom Pseudomonadati; phylum Pseudomonadota; class Alphaproteobacteria; order Rhodobacterales; family Roseobacteraceae; genus Ruegeria; species Ruegeria sp. BF12. The sequence continues at coordinate 211,256 of NZ_JBQFTP010000003.1, forward strand.
GCCTCGCGCTGTTCCAGACGGTTCTGTACGATTCCGGCGACCTGAGCCGCCACGGCGGTCACAGGCGTGCCCCCGGCGCGGGACTCGGCGAGCCTTTGCGCAGCTTCGGCCAGAACCGTATCCTCGGCATCTCGTGCGACGCCTCGTAGGAATTGCGCCGCGTAGTCCAGTGTGCGCTGGTCATTTGGACCGGCCAGAACATCGGCGATGTGTGCCATGTCGTCCTGATAGGCCATTGGGTCGGGCCGAATGATTTCGTTCCGGACGGCGTGCAGGCTGCTGGGGCGGCGATCTTCGGGCAAGCGTTCGAGAATGGATGTCTGGAAATACGCCAACGACTTGAGCGGTTTGACCAGAAAGCCGTCCGCACCGGCCCTGAGCGCAGTTCGTTCCGTATGGTCATCCCCGGACATGCCAAGAATGGCCCCGATACGGGGTGTGGCTTCGGACAACTCAGCAATGAGGTCAGCGCCGGACCCATCAGGCAGTCCCATGTCCACAAGGATGACCGAGGGGCGATAAATCTGCAGGTGCCGCCGCGCCGACTGCAGGCAATCCGCACGTCTGATGCGCGCGCCGCTGTGCAGGCACATCAACCGGATGGCGTCGCAGACATAGCGACTGTCTTCCACAACCAGAATGGTTTGTCCCAGCAGGGGCCGCGTGGCGGTCGGCTGCGCGGGGGAGGCGAAGGGGCTCGAATCGTCCATGGCAGAACTCCTAATCAGCAAATGCCTCACGCTAGGAACTTCTGGCTAACACGGCGTTAACGGCAATTTGGCGCACTTGTCCTTTGCCCGAACAGCCCCCATAACCGCTGCAACGCAGAACAGAGGAGAGTTCCATGATTGGTCGTCTGAACCACGTCGCCATTGCCGTTCCTGATCTTGAGGCCGCGTCCGAGCAATACCGCAGCGCGCTGGGCGCCAAAGTCGGTGCCCCGCAGGACGAACCCGATCATGGCGTGACCGTGGTGTTCATCGAACTGCCCAACACCAAGATCGAACTGCTCTATCCGCTGGGCGATGACAGCCCGATCAACGGGTTTCTGGAAAAGAACCCCGCAGGCGGCATCCACCATGTCTGCTACGAAGTCGAGGATATCATCGCCGCACGTGATCACCTGAAGGAAACTGGCGCGCGCGTGCTGGGTTCGGGCGAGCCCAAGATCGGTGCCCACGGCAAGCCTGTACTGTTCCTGCATCCCAAGGACTTTAACGGCTGCCTGGTCGAGCTAGAACAGGTTTAACCAAACCCCGGAGGGGATGAAATGACGATTACTGCTGCTGCGGTCCTGTTTGCCGTGATCTGGTTCATGACCCTGCTTGTGGTGCTGCCGATCCGCATCAAGACGCAGGGTGATCTGGGGGACATCGTACCCGGCACTCATTCGGGCGCGCCGGAAGTGCATCACATGAAGAAAAAGATGTGGATCACCACCGGTATCTCGGTGGTGCTCTGGGCCATTATCGCGGGGATCATCATTTCAGGTTTGATTTCAGTGCGCGACTTCGATTGGTTGAACCAGTTGGAGCCGCGAGGTTAACTGTCAGGCCATTGAGCCTGACAGTTTGTGGTAAATATGCGTGAACGTGGCGGCCCCTATGATCGGGATCACGAGGTTCACCAGCGGAACCGACAGCGGTATTGCCATCAACGTTCCCGCCAGCCAGATAGTCGCGGTATGTTTGGCACGCAGTTTTCGCGCGCCTTCGCGGCCAACGCGCCGCATCGCTGCAAGTGTGAAGTACTCGCGCCCCAGCAGGAAGCCGTTCAAGCCCCAGAAGATGAACGGGGCGAGAGGCGTAAAGATCGCATACAGGATCAGGGCGAACAGGTTGGCAACGACCAGAACGCCCATGAAGCTAAGCCCATCGCGCACGCTTTCGCTGAATGGAATACCGGGTACAGCGGGCAAAGAGGGGTAGTGCTTGTCCTCAACGGCCTGCGCGACCTCTTCAAGAAACATCGACGTAATAGCGGATGCTACCGGAACCATTAGGAACACCGGTAGAATCAGAACAACAAAGATGCCGGAGTAATTAAGGACGTCGTTCAGCCAGGGAACCGCGCCGACAAAGGGCAGGGATATCTCATCACCCGACAGCCTGTTGATCAGCCAGATTGCCGCCGCGCAGGCAGCGACCAGAAGCACGATCGTCAGCCCGACGCCACGTAGCAGGACAGCCCGGAACTTTGGATCTCCGATCTGGCCCAGCGCAGCGAAAAAGGCATTCAGTATCATCATTCCGAGGCCCATTCGGTAAGCGCTGCCACATCGGGGCGCGGGCGTTCCGGAGGCGCTGAACCCTCGGTCGCAATATGGATCAAGCCGGCGACACGTTCATTATCTTTCAGCCCGAACGCATGGCGGCAGAAATCCCGGTCATGTGTCTGCCAGCCCGACAACCAGTTGGCGCCCCAACCCGCGGCAAGTGCGGCGTTCAGAAGGGCAAGGCAAACTGCTCCGGCAGAATAGGTCTGCTCGATTCCAGGTACCTTTTCAGACGGTTTTTGCACTTCGATCACGGCGACAGCCAGATGGCCCATGTCGAACTGACTGCGGGCTTTGGCGATGTCTTCCGCCGACTTTCCCAATGCAGCACCACACTCCTCAGTCAACCTGGCCAAACGGGGCATCGCGCCTTTTTCCAGCACGATAAAGCGCCAGGGTTCCAGCTTGCCATGATCCGGGCTGCGCGCGGCGGTTGTCAGAAGGGGCAGCAACTGTTCCCGCGTAGGCGCAGGGTCTACCAGCGTTTTCGCGGGGCGGGACCGGCGCGTTTTCAGAAACTCAAGGGCGGCCGGATTTTTCAAGGACATATGTTAACTTCCTTTACATGGGCGGTTGTGTATGTGGTTGAACATCTGGCGGGTTTCAAGAGCAAGCGGCTGGATGCAGGGGATCAATTTCACTCCCTGGACATTCGTGCAAGTGTGTTTGGGAAAAAGAGGGGTAAGATGGCCAAGCCAAAGTTGCGCAATGTGCCGGATCTGAAAACGCGCGCCGTGCCGGGCGACGCGATTCAGGTCAAAGTCACACCGAAGGCGGCGATAGATGGAATCAACTTACGGAACGGAGCTATTCGCATCAATGTCACCGCGCCGCCGGAAAACGGAAAGGCAAACGAGGCCGTTCGCATCATACTTGCTGCGGCCATGGGTGTGGCGCCATCCACGCTAACCTTAAAGCGTGGCCAGACATCGCGGGAAAAGGTATTCGTCTATGTGCCCTGACCCGGTGTTTCCCGGATCTGGTACACGCCTTCCGGCAAGTCCAATGCCGCGGCCAGATCACGAACCTGTTCTGGGGACAGGGTGATCTTTTGGATCTGATCCGTGCGCGGGTCCAATTGTTCAAGCGTCACACATTCGGCGAAGCTGTTGATGACGACATCCTCGTGCAAAGGCTTGGGGCCTTCGTCCACCAGAGTAATGACTGTCGAGTCGAATTCATGCTCAATCGAAAACATAATGGCAGAGTGCAGGGCATGCGATCTCAATGCAACCCGTTCGGCCACAATCGGGATGTGGCGGTCCTTGTGGCACCACGCTATGATTTGAAAAACGGGCTTACCGTTTCAAAAGGGATATGAATGCGCCGTCTGATCTGTCTGTTTCTCCTCCTGCTTCTGGCGGCCTGCGGTGCCAACACATTGCGCGTTCAACCCGCGACAGAATGGACGCAGGGTTCTGAGGGGTTCAGGGTCGAGGCCGAAGCGTTCCAGCAAGTCAGTCGCCAGGTCGGTGAACAGGCGCGAAAGGAATGCCTGCGGGCGTCCAATGTTCCGAATTGCGACTTTACTATTTTGGTGGACCTGAACCCCAATGCCCCGGCCAATGCGTTTCAAACGCTCGATAACAAGGATCAGCCGGTCATCATCTTCACCCGTTCGATGATCCAATCCGCTGAAAACGCGGATGAGCTGGCTTTCGTGATGGGGCACGAGGCTGCTCACCACATACTGCGGCACATCCCCAGACAGTCCCAGAACGCACGTGACAGCGCCGTGATCTTCGGTGAACTGGCCCGGTTGGGTGGGGCAGACGGGTCAGGCGTTGAAGAGGCGCAGAAGCTGGGTGCAAAAGTTGGGGCACAGGTCTATATCAAGGAATTCGAACTGGAAGCGGATCAGTTGGGAACAATCATTACCTACCGCGCAGGGTACAATCCGTTGATCGGCGCAAAGTACTTCGACCGGATTCAAGATCCCGGGGATAGCTTTCTTGGAACACACCCGCCAAATGCGAAGCGCGTTCAGATAGTCCAGGACACCGCACGGCAACTTGGACTGACGCAATGACCTCATTGATACGGCTTGGCGTGATCCTGACGGATCGCGGTTCGAAATACGCGGTATCGGGTGCGCCGGTACAAACGCGCGATGATGTCGATGCGGTACTGCGGGACCTGAAGTCCGACAAAAGCTATGCCAAAGCCACGCACAACACGTGGGCGGCAGTCCTACCCACGGGCGCGCTCAAGGCGGATGACGGGGAAAGCGGCGCCGGAATGGTGATCCTGCGTATGCTCGAGCGGGCGAGTTTGGACGGGCATGTCATCATCGTCACCCGTTGGTACGGCGGCAAAAAACTTGGCGGAGACCGCTTTCGCCGAGTGCAGGATGCCACCCGCGCCTATCTGGATCATATCGGAGCGGAGTCTTGACCTGAGTCAAAGGCCTGCCCGGGCCGCTGCGCTATCCTGTTCAAACTGCGCGACAGGGAGAGGATGCTATGTCCGGCAAAGATACTCTGAAACGGCACGCCGAGCTGGTCGACAAAATGGCAACCCGTGTTGGGGTCGATCTGGAGGATGCTGCAATCGGCGGAAAGGTCACGATTGACCAGATTTCTGACGCCGTAATTCGGTGCAGTGCCTGCTCGAACCCGGACCATTGCGAGAGCCTGTTGGCAGAATCTGATCACGATGGGAAAACACCGGAGTATTGCAAAAACAAAGAGCTGTTTGACCGTCTCACATCAGCATCGGATAGCGAATGCAACGACTAGGGCGGATCATGGAGCATCACCGTCTCGTGCTACGCATGGGGCAGGTGGTTGGATCAGACGTCGTGACAGGGCACGAACAGGGTCGCCTAAGTCAGCGGGACTGGGCCGATATGGTTCGGCGGTGCCAGGGGTGTGAATGGGCCTGCGCCTGCGAGAACTGGCTGGAACACAATGAAACCGCCAATGAAGCCCCGCGAACCTGCCCGAACCGCACACGGTTTGCGAACCTCAAGCAGCAAGACAGTCGGAAAACCCAATGACCCGGGATATTCTGGGAGACGTTCAAAAACACTTCTGGCTCACCCGCTCGGTGGCCAGATGCATGAACGTGTCGTTTAGTGAAGCGATGGCCGAAGGGCGACTTTCCGCCGATGAATACGCAGAAATCGTGACCCGATGCCGTGCTGCAGGGTGCAGCGGCCAGTGCGAATTATGGTTGTCAGCACAACAGTCCGAGGTCAGATCGGCACCGGAATTCTGTGCAAACGCACAAAAATTAAACGCTTTGAAAAGGTAGTCAGAGCTTGGAATGTGATCCGTCGCACAGCGGTGGATTTGCCGTTTGCTTGCAGCCGCAAAAGAACACCTTCTTGTTGCTCTCAGCGGTATATTTTACGGGTTCGAACCCTGATCCCTTATGTGAGCCATCGCAAAAAGGTTGTCGTTGGGATCTGCCGCAGGCGCACCAGAAATAGCTTTTCCCCTCGGTCACATCGACCGGAAAGGGACCTTTTTGGGCGATATTTGGTGTGTCGGACATGTGGCTACTCCGCAGTTGGCTAACGTCGACGATTAAGTTTAGGGCAATAATACACGAGGTGTAGGACGCGCTTCGAATTTCGTTCCGGCAGCATGGATTCGCCGCTCTCACAAATCCGTGATTGATTTTGTTGCAATAATATCAATGAGGTCGTATTTTGACACTGGCCCCAGGTAGTAGGGCAATATGAAAAATTTTTAGAGGATTGACGGACATGAAACTTAAATTTGCTGCCGTTAGCGCAATTGCCCTAGTTCTGGCTGCATGCTCGCAGCAGGAGGAGCCTGCGCCGGTTTACATCACGCCTGAGTACGACAAGTTCGGCACGCCGAGCTGCCCGGCAGGTACCGCGCTGGCCACGACCGAAGCGGGTCAGACCGTCTGTAACCCGGTCTAACAATAAGAATTCCGCGGGCGGCTGAGCTTTAGCCGCCCGCACATCTTGACTGATTAAGCCGCCTTTTTGGGGCGGTTTTTTCTTGCCTACCAAGTTCTGTTTCGGTTTCAGTTCCACTTAAAACTAAGACGAAGGCCGATGAAAAATCTCTTGACCCACCTTAAGGACCGCTCACGTTGGAGTTGGCAAGGTCTGACTTCAACTTGGCGCGGCGAGTATTCGTTTCGTGCCTGGATCTGGGCAAACCTGATATCAGGCGCGCTGGCGTTTTGGCTGCCACTTGGCACGGCAGAGCGCGCCCTGATCCTTGTGCTGGGGATACTGGTACTTGTGGCTGAACTGTTCAACACCGCCATCGAGCGGGCGGTGGATCATACCTCGACGGATCATCACGAATTGGCCGGTCAAGCAAAGGATGCAGCCAGTGCGGCAGTGGCGCTAACGGCAGTGGCGGCGGGGCTTGCCTGGGTAGTTATACTGGTTGGAAAGTTCTGAGCAGGGGCAAACTGCGGTTGGCACAATCGTCATGTCCTATGAGAAAACAGGCAAAGCTCCAGAAACCTGAGATTACTGTACTCGGTGGGGTTATCGAAACGAAGTGCTTCTTCGCGCAAAAACGTGGCGTAGTTTGAGTATATTTCTCGCCTATTTTGTTGTTCGTAGTAGACGAGTCCAAAATGCTTGGCCACCCGACTGTCCCAGATCGGCCAAATCGTTGGCGCAAGAAAGTGCAGCAATTTTGAGGTTCCGATCCATGAGCGGTTTACTAGGGGTTCGCTTGGCAGATCCCCTGATCTCAAGCCGGGTAACGAGGATTGGGAAAACTCGAATCGGTCCAGAATTTTTGGCATCCAACCATAAACCGCATGAGCGAGAACTACGAGATCGTCGTCGGTGTTTACGGTTTCACCAAATTTGACCAATGGCCAATATCCGCTTTCGTACTGTTTAGAATTCTTTCTTTGATGTTCCCATTCAGAAACGAACGGCTCCAAGTCAATCCTCTGAAACTTGACCAATTTTATGGATCCCATGGAAGAGTGTTTGCTAATGCGAGCAGGTTCGGCCCCACAAGTCATACTCTCCAGCTTCTTCGACCTCAACGGCTAGTACGTCCCCCGGTTTCAACTCCTCGAAACCTTCATCAATGAACAGGTTTCCGTCGATTTCGGGCGCGTCAGCCTTGGTGCGGCAGGTTGCGGCCTCGTCGTCGACCTCGTCGACGATCACATCGATGGTCTGGCCGACCTTTGCGGCCAGCTTGGCCTCGGAAATCGCCTGCGCCTTTTCCATGAACCGGTCCCAGCGGTCCTGTTTGACCTCAGCCGGGACGTGATCAGGCAGGTTGTTCGAGCGCGCACCGTCGACGTTCTCGTATTGAAAACAGCCAACGCGATCCAGCTGTGCCTCATCCATCCAATCCAGCAGCGTCTGAAACTCGGCCTCCGTCTCGCCCGGATAGCCCACGATGAAGGTCGACCGCAGGGTGATATCCGGACAGGTCGCGCGCCATGCAGCGATCTCATCCAGCGTTTTGGCGGCAGCTGCGGGGCGGGCCATACGTTTCAATACGTCCGGGTGGGCGTGTTGGAACGGGATATCCAGATAGGGCAGGATGTTGCATCCCGCGTCTGCCATCAGAGGGATCAGCTCGCGCACATGCGGGTAGGGATAGACGTAGTGCAGTCGAACCCAGGCATCCAACTGCCCCAACTCACGCGCCAGATCGGTGATGTGGCTGCGGACTTCGCGGTCTTTCCACGGGTTCACGTCGTATTTCCGGTCCAGCCCATAGGCCGAGGTATCCTGCGAGATCACGAGCAACTCGCGCACACCGTTATCGACCAGCTTTTCAGCTTCGCGCAGCACGGCGTGGGCAGGGCGGCTGGCCAGTTTCCCGCGCATGTCGGGGATGATGCAGAATTTGCACTTGTGGTTACAGCCCTCGGAAATCTTGAGATAACTGTAGTGGCGCGGGGTCAGTTGAACACTTGCTGCGGGCAGCAGGTCCACAAATGGATCAGGATCGGGCGGCACTGCCGAATGCACCGCATCCAGCACCTGTTCATATTGATGAGGGCCGGTCACGGCCATGATGCGCGGGTGATGTTCGCGGATGTAATCCGGTTCCGCGCCCAGACAGCCGGTCACGATGACCTTGCCGTTTTCCACCAGCGCTTCGCCAATCGCGTCCAGCGATTCCGCCTTGGCACTGTCGAGGAACCCGCAAGTATTCACGATCACGGCATCCGCACCTGAATAGTCCGGAGATATCCCGTACCCTTCGGCACGAAGGCGGGTCAGGATACGCTCACTGTCGACAAGGGCCTTGGGACATCCCAAAGAGACCATACCGATTGTCGGCTGGTTCGAACGTGGCGTCTCAGGCATCCGGGCGGCTGGCGCCAGGTCGGGGCGGAGGTTTGGCGGGTTCGTGGTCATGGCGCGGCATATAGTGGGGAACGCTTCCCCTTGCAAATGCGACGCAGGCTTTGGATGATATTTTTTAAACGCATGAAAAAGGCGGAGAGCAGATAATGAAGTGGCTAGTGCGCATCCTTTTCCTGTTGGTGGCGGTTTTCGGCTTGGTCGTGGGGGCCCTGTTGCTGATGCCTGGCGACAAGCTGGCCGCGATTCTGGCTGAACAGGTCCGCGCCCAGACGGGCCGTGATCTGAAGCTGTCGGGAGATGTGAATCTGTCATTCTGGCCCGTATTGGGCATGGAGACGGGTCCCGTGAGCTTTGGAAACGCGCCCTGGGCTGGCTCGGAACCAATGCTGAGCGCCGAAAGCCTGGCTGTCGGGGTCGATGCCGCTGCGCTGATCTCAGGCAACTTGCGCATCAAGCGGGTGATCGCCGATAATCCTGTTCTGCGGCTGGAGCTTTCTGACGGTCGTGGGAACTGGGAACTCTCGGCGCCCGCATCGACGGCCGTTCCCCCAAGCTCTGCAGGAGGCGCGACACCGCAAGAGCAGCAGGGCGAAGTGACGCTGGATCACCTGAAGCTAACAAATGCGCGCCTGGTCTACATCGAAAACGGTGTGACGAAATTCGACTTTTCCAATGTCGATCTGGCGGCCAGTTGGCCTGATGTTTCAGCGCCGCTGGAGGTGAAGGCGAAATTGGCAGTGCCTGGCGGGGACGTTGATGTGGATCTCAAAATCCAGGATTTACCGGCTTATGCATCGGGGGTTGTAACGCCGCTCGCGCTGACCCTGACTGCGCCCGGAGGAAAGTTCAGCTTCGATGGTCGCGTCAATCTGGCCGGCGAAATGGATGGCAAGTTGAACGCCAAAACGACGAATACGGAACGCATGCTGGCTGCTTTTGGACAGGCGGGTGTAGGGGCGCCGCTGGGACTTGGGCGCGAGGCTGATTTGTCCGCGCAGATGACCTATACCACTGACGGGCGGGTCTCTCTGCGCGACATGGTGGCCAAGCTGGATCATAATCGACTGAGCGGTGAGGCGGATATCGTGATTTCTGACCCGCCGCAAATCACAGCGCGATTAGATGGCGGGGATCTTGATCTCACAAGGTTTAATGACGCGCCTGCCGCCGGCAGTAGCGGGGCGTCCACGGCGCCTTCGCCTGACCAAGGCTGGTCGACCACCCCAATCGATGCGTCTGCGCTGGCCTTGGCAAACGGTGTAATTCGCCTAAAGGCCAACTCCATTGCCGTGCCGGGGCTTAAACTGGGGCCGAGCGACCTGACGCTCAACCTTGATCGGTCACGGGCGGTACTGCAGATGAATCCCGCCACGCTGTTCTCGGGGCATTTGAACGGGCAGGTGGTCGCCAACAATCGGAACGGACTGTCAGTCGGCGGGAATCTGAAGGCGGAAGATATCAACGTTCAACAGGCCCTTTCCGCTTTGGGTGGTGTCGAACGCCTGTCCGGAACCGGATCGGGGTCGTTCGAATTCCTCGGGGTTGGCCAGACCGAAGACCAGATCATGCGCTCGCTGAGCGGCAGGGGGCGTCTGGACGTGGGCAAAGGCGTGATCTCGGGGTTTGATCTGGACCGTCTGATGGGGCGCGGTGGGGGCGAAGGGGGTACGACCGTGTTTAACAGCGTGACCGCCAGTTTTACCATGGATCAAGGCATACTACGGAACGACGACTTGTTGATGTCACTGGACAACTTCCGGGCTGACGGAGCCGGTCAGGTTGGAATCGGAAATCGCGATATCGACTATCTGTTTACGCCGGTCGCGCTGCGGGCGAATTCGGGCAACGGTATCTCGGTGCCGGTGCGGATCGTTGGGCCGTGGAGCAACCCGTCGATCAAGCCGGACCTGACCAAGGTCATTGAAGCGGCGGCTGAAGGAAAGGCCAAAGAGCTTGAGGATGAAGCCAAGCAAAAGGTCTTTGAAAAGGTCGGCGAGGAACTGGATACGACGATCACTGACAGCGATCAGATCGAAGACGCCATCAAGAACAAACTGGAAGAAGAAGTGAATAAGGGACTGTTGAAGCTGTTCGGCGGTAACTGAATCGCGCTGCCGGATCGGCGTTTCGGGGCAGATGCCCCGAAACGCGGTATCGCTTAGATGGTTTGATCGTAGTCGCCGACGCCCGGCTCGGTGCGTATGACAGCATCGATATCGGTAAAGATCGCGCGCATTTCTTCGTCGCTTTCGCTGCTTTCGCAAACCACCACAAGATTGGGCGTGTTCGATGACGCGCGCACCAGCCCCCAACTGCCGTTGTCCAGTATGACGCGGGCACCGTTGACGGTGACAACCTCTTTGATCGCGCGACCGGCGAAGGTGTCTCCGGCGTCCGCCTTGGCCACCAACTTGTCGACCAGCCGTTTGAGGATGTCGTATTTCTCGGTATCGGCTGCATAGGGCGACATCGTTGGTGTCGACCATGTTTTCGGCAAAGCCTTTCGCAGGTCCGACATGCTTTTGTCCGGATTGCGGTCCATCAGCTTGCAGATCTCAACCGCGACGCGCATCCCGCAGTCATAACCGCGCCCGATAGGCTCGGCCAGGAAGTAGTGGCCCGACTTCTCAAACCCGGCCAGCGCGTTGATCTCTTTGACCCGGCGCTTCATGTGGCTATGACCGGTTTTCCAGTAATCCGCTTTGACGCCGCGAACCTGCAATTCGGGATCGCTGGCGAACAGGCCGGTCGATTTGACGTCCGCCACAAAAGTCGAGTTGGGATACAGTTTGGCCAGATCGCGAGCCATGATCACGCCGACCTTGTCGGCAAAAATCTCTTCACCCTCGTCATCCACAACACCGCAACGGTCGCCGTCACCGTCAAACCCCAAAGCCAGATCGGCACCGCTAAATTTTACCGAGCCGGCCATGTCATGCAGCATTTCCATGGCTTCGGGGTTGGGGTTGTAATTGGGGAAAGTGTAATCCAGCCGGTTATGGCTTGGCACCACTTCGACGCCCATGCGTTCGAAAATCTCGGGCGCAAAGGCCGAAGCTGTCCCGTTGCCGGTGGCGCACACGACCTTCAGAGGGCGGGACATTTTGAAGTCGCCGACCAGATCGTCGATGTAGGCTTCTTTGACACCGTCCACGAACTCATACGATCCGCCGTCATGGGCTGCGCCTTCACCGTTCAGAACGATGTCCCGCAGTTCCGACATCTCGTCCGGGCCATGGGTCAGAGGGCGGTCAAAGCCCATCTTGACCCCGGTCCAACCGTTTGGATTGTGGCTGGCCGTGACCATGGCCACCGCTGGAACGTCCAGATGGAACTGCGCAAAATAGGCCATGGGGCTGAGAGCGGGGCCAATATCCTTGACCTGAATACCGGCCTGCATCAGCCCGAGGATCAGCGCGTTCTTGATCGCGAGCGAGTAATCCCGATAGTCGTTGCCGACTGCGATCACCGGCTCGATCCCACGTTTGCGCATTTGTGTGCCCAAACCCAAACCAAGCGCAGTCATGCCCGGCAGATTGATCTCTTCGGGGTACTTCCAGCGCGCGTCATATTCGCGGAACCCGGTCGGTTTGATCATGGGGTCGCGCAGAAAGCTCCAGGTGTTCGGAGTCACCTCGGGGATTGGTTTATTCATAACTATTGCTCTTGACTAAATCTCAATCGGATTGGCCTTGGCCAATGCATCAAAGCGCATCAATGTGTCAACGAGGTGTGGCATCTGATCCAGGTAAATCATGTTTGGCCCGTCGCATGGGGCGTTATCCGGGTCCTGATGCGTTTCCATAAAGACCGCACCCGCGCCGACAGCAACGGCTGCCCGAGCCATGACTGGCGCAAATTCTCTCTGCCCGCCCGAGGAACCGCCTTGCCCGCCGGGTTGCTGAACGGAATGGGTGGCGTCCATCACCACCGGGTAGCCTGTCTGTGCCATTTGAGGCAGGGACCGCATATCGGCAACCAGAGTGTTATAGCCGAAGGAAGACCCCCGCTCGGTCAGCAGGATATTCGTATTCCCGGTACTTTCGATCTTGGTCACGATATTGGGCATTTCCCAAGGTGCCAGGAACTGACCCTTTTTGACGTTGATAACAGCACCCGTGTTTCCAGCAGCCAGCAACATGTCAGTCTGGCGGCACAAGAAGGCCGGGATTTGCAAGACATCCACTGCCTCGGCTGCGATCGAGCATTGGGCTTCGGAGTGGACATCGGTCAGCACCGGAATGCCCATGGTCTTGCGGATGTCATCCAGAACCTTCAGCCCGGCGTCGATCCCCATTCCGCGCTTTCCGGACAGAGATGTACGGTTGGCTTTGTCGTAAGAGGCTTTGAACACATACTGCGCACCTGCGGCGTCGCACGCCTCTTTCATTTTTCCAGCGATCATCTGCGCATGATCTGCGGTTTCAAGCTGGCAGGGGCCGGCGATGATCGTCAGAGGCAGATCATTGCCGACCGTGAGATCGGAGATTTTTACATGTTTCATGTGTCTTACGAGGATACCTGTTCACGAAGGACTGACGCGGTAAGCGAGATCAACAGGTAGATACCAGCAAACAACAGAAAAGCCAAAATCGTATTTTCGAACTTGCGCGGATAGGTGGGTTCCTGGCTTGGCACCGGCTTCACCGACACGGTCAGATAGCGCACTTTGCGGTTTGCCTCGGTCCGTGTGGTTTCCATTTGCTGCATTGCCGTCTGCATCATCATGTCCCGTGCGGCAAGATCGGCCTGCGCCATTTGAATCCGCACACTCAGGCGGGCAAGCGAGTTTTCGCCAGCGGATACGTCCAGCATTTCCGCGTTGAGCTCTTCAAGCACAGCTTCGAGGCGTGAAATATCTGCGCGGGCACCGTCGACCTTCGCCTGGTTGGGGCGCAGGTTGTCCAGCAGCGCGGCAAGTTGAAGCTCTTTGTCCTGCAACTGGGTTTCAATGCCGTTAATGCGGCCGCGAAGGCCGGCAATAACGTTTTCCGGGTCCAAAAGAGCGCCTTGCAGTTGAAGCTCAATAAGGTCTTCCTGCGCTTTTTTTCGTTCTTCTTGTGCCATTTCGAAACTGGCCAAAGCTTCGCGCATCTGATCTTCGCGCTTTACTTCGGACAGGCCGTTGATCCTCTCTTCGGCGTAAGACAGAAGGCGGTCCGAGATGGCAACCGCGATTTCCGGCGCCGGTGCCGCGACCTCCATTCGGATGATGCCGTCGCTTGGGTCGTACCCGATTGTAATCATCCGCTTATACAGCTTGTACGTTTCTTCCAGTGTCGCGTCGGGTGAGAGCCGCTGGATCGGATCAATCCACTCCTGTTTGAAGATTTCGGCAAAGCCCATATCGCGCTCGAGCCTCAGCAACGCGTCTTTGGATTCCAGAAATTCCTGCGTTGCGACAGAATCCTGTGCGGTCGCGTACTGTGTGCCTGCCAGAAATCCGCCGAAGGATGCGCCGGCGCCGTCCGCCTGAAGGATCGAGAAAGCAGAATCACTGGCATACATGGGTGTCGCCAGACGGTAGAAGTAAATCCCGACGATCAGCGTGGGCAGGAACACGAAAACGGCCAGTCGCGCAAACAACGCCAAAAGTTTGCGACGGCGACGTCGCGCGATGTCTTTTCGTATCTGGTCAATTTCGAATTCGCGTCGTTGCGCTGGCGACAACTCGGGGCCCGGTAAAGTCTGGGCGCCCTCGTTGACCGTTTGCGGCAAATGGATCTTGATTTTGTCTTGAGACTTATCCTCGGCGCGTTTCTTTTCGGTAGCCAGGTCCAACAAGTTCGTGCGCTGAAACGGGTCGATCCCTTTTTTGCGCAGCAGGCGCACCGCATCGTAGTCCGAGGTCGCTGCAAGACCGTTTTTCTGAGCCAGCCTGCGCGCCATGCGCAATTGCCGTCCTGTCAGGCCCTCGCGCTTGATTGCATCCAGCTCGGTTCCGGGCTGCGGGTCATTGGCCGCAGCAGGCGGCTGAGTTGCCTTGCGAATGCGCGATATGGCGTCGGCGCGCGCCTCAGCTGTGCCTTCGCTGCGGCGCTTGCGGCGCCAGTTGTAAATTCTAGCCTTGGGTTTGGTAGTCATATAGCTGCTTTGCCTCTTCCAAGGTGTCGAACATGTGAAGCTGCCCATCTACAAGAACAGCGGCCTGTCGTGCAAATTTTTCCAGAACGTCAGGGCTGTGTGACACGATCACCAGAGTCGTCGTGCGCAACTTTTCCCTAAGGACGTCGCCGGCTTTTCTGTTGAAATCGACATCTGTCGAGGCCGGCATACCCTCGTCAATCAGATACATGTCGAAATCCAACGCCAGCATCAATGCGAAAGTAAATCGCCCCTTCATACCGGACGAATACGTGGCAAGCGGTTGGTTGAAGTATTCTCCCAAATTGCAGAGCCAGCTACAGTAGGCTTCGACATAGTCAGGGTCCATGCCGTAGATTTTGGCGATGTAGCGCGCGTTTTCCAGTGCCGACAGATTACTCGCAACGCCACCGGAAAAGCCCATCGGGAACGAGACTTTGCAGGATTTTCGAATCACGCCCTCGTCCGGCTTTTCCAGCCCGGCCATCATGTTGATCAGTGTGGTTTTTCCGGTTCCGTTGGGCGCAAGAATGCCGATCGAGCGGCCCAACTCGATCCGGAACGAGACATTGTCCAGGATCACCTTGCGGCGCGTTCCGGTCCAGAAGGACTTACTGACATTCTCAAACTCCAGCATTTGCGCCTGCTGCCTGTACCTGTGTTGTGCCGAATGCACCGACAAATCAGTGGTTATCCTACGCGTTTATATAGGCCACATTATGTCGAAAAACGAAGCGCATGATCAATGCATCCAAAAGCTGGCTGTTGGCAATGTGACTTTTTCATGTGTTGGCCCTGTGCCCTGCGCTGACTATCTTTCACTCTGACCGTCAACCAGTTTGAAGCACTAATCCTTGCGATCCGATGAATTCAATTCAGAAAGAAATCTCATCCTGTCGCCTCTGCGTTGATCGCTTTGCCGCGACAGAGACTGCGCACGAACCGCGCCCGGTGGTCTGGTTTCGGTCCGGAACTCCGATTTTGATTGCGGGCCAGGCGCCTGGTGCGCGGGTGCATGCATCGGGGCGGCCGTTTACCGATCCGTCCGGGGATCGCTTGCGGGACTGGCTTGGGATCAATGAGGCCGTGTTTTACGACCGTTCGCTGGTTTCCATCGTGCCGATGGCATTCTGTTTTCCGGGATACAATGCGCGCAAAGCAGATTTACCACCACCCCCGGTCTGCGGGCAGACGTGGCATGACAAGGTGATGCAAACGCTTGGGGATATACCTTTGACGATTGTGGTTGGCGGGCATGCTCACAAATACCATCTGAAAGCCCGCACCTCGGTCACGGAAACCGTTCGCAACTGGCGGGACCATGCGCCGCGCGTCTTTGCCTTGCCTCATCCGTCGTGGCGGAATACGGCATGGATGAAGAAAAACCCGTGGTTCCAAGCCGACCTTCTGCCGGATTTGCGCGCCCGGGTGCAAGAGGTTCTGAATGACTGAAGCCACAGCTCTGGATGCCGCCCACGCCGCGATGGAGGCTAACCCGCAGGACGATGCCGCGCGACTGCGTTTTTTCGAACGGCTGGCTGACAGCGAATTGTTCCTGATGCTGACCGAAGAGGCGAAGGGCGAGAATATCTCGCCCGAATTGTTCGACGTCGCCGACGGGCGCTTTGTGCTGGTCTTTGACCGAGAAGACCGGCTGGCGCGGTTTGCCGGACGCCCGGTGCCCTATGTGGCGCTGTCCGGGCGGGCGCTGTCGTCCATGCTGACGGGGCAGGGGATCGGGTTGGGCCTGAACCTCGAGGTCGCCCCGTCATCGATGCTGATCCCGTCCGAGGCGCTGGGCTGGTTGGCTGAGACGTTGCAGCACGGACCGGAAGAAGTGCAACAGCGGTTCGCGGAGTTTCTGGCTCCGGCCGGGTTGCCTGACGATCTGCTGACCGCGCTGGACGCAAAGCTTGCCACGGCGGTTGGATTGGCAGACGCGGCCTATCTGGTTGGGACCAAAGCAGAGGATGGCGGGTCTGGTCATCTATTGGGTTTTGTTGGGGCGGTCGATGGTGCAGAGGCAGCGCTTGCCAAAGCGGCGTCCGAGGCGCTGACATTTTCCGGGATCGAGGCAGGGGCCATGGATGTCGGGTTTTTTCCTCCGCATGATCCGGTTGCCGCGTCACTGGCGCGCGTTGGATTGCGTTTCGATCTGCCTCAGCCCGAGGTGCGCGTTGCCACGCAAACGATACCCGGCAGCGATCCCGATAAACCGCCTATTCTAAAATAGGATGTGGAAAACAAATCGCCCCGCGACCGGTAGAGCGCAGGGCGATTGCGTTGTTATTCCGCAGCCGCCTCCAGCTTGTCCTGCGTGCGGGTTTCGAAGTCTGAGGCCTCGTGACGCTCGTGCAGCTGGGTATGCGGCTCGCCGAACGCGCGGTTGACCATCCGCCCACGCTGTACCGCTGGGCGCGCATCAATGGCTTTGGCCCAACGCATAACGTTCTTGTAGGATTCGACGTCCAGGAATTCTGCCGCGCTGTAAAGACGGCCCAGAACCAATTGGCCATACCACGGCCAGATTGCCATGTCGGCGATCGTGTAGTCTTCGCCTGCGATATACGTCTTGTTCGCCAGTTCACGGTCCAGAACATCCAGCTGGCGTTTGGCTTCCATGGCAAACCGATTGATCGGGTATTCCCATTTTTCCGGAGCATAGGCGTAGAAATGGCCAAAGCCGCCGCCCAGATAAGGAGCGCTGCCCATTTGCCAGAACACCCAGTTCATGACTTCCGTGCGTTCCGGACCCGATTTGGGCAGGAATGCGTCGAACTTCTCGGCCAGGTGGAACAGGATCGAGGCGCTTTCGAACACGCGCGTCGGCTCATCACTCGACCGGTCCCACAGCGCGGGAATTTTTGAGTTCGGGTTTGCCTCAACAAATCCCGAGCTGAACTGATCGCCTTCGCCGATATTGATCAGCCAGGCATTGTACTCAGCGCCTTCGTGCCCCAGCGCCAACAGCTCTTCCAGCATTACGGTCACTTTTACGCCGTTTGGGGTGGCGAGTGAATAAAGCTGCAGCGGATGACGTCCGACCGGTAGGTCCTTGTCGTGGGTAGCACCGGCAATCGGGCGGTTGATGTTGGCGAATCTGCCGCCGCTCTGGCTGTCCCATGTCCAGACCTTTGGGGGCGTATAGGTCGGTTGCTCGCTCATTTCTTGCCTTTCTTAGCAAAGTGCAGGTGAATTGTCCGTCCGTCACAACAGCTAATGTTGCAAAGCGCCGAGTCCAACCCCCGACGCAGGGGCCGTTTTGTAACAAACCACATCCGACTTCTCACGTTTTCTCATTCGTCGTCACAGCGCCGCGAGCGGGACTGCGCATCAAATCAAAATCACCTATTGTCTGTTCAGACCCGCTCATACGGGCAAATCAACAACCCTGAGGACAAAAGGATTGACCACTATGAAACGTTTTGCCCTGACCGTAGCTGCGGCGATGACCTTTGCCGCTCCGGCCTTTGCCGGAGATCAGTATGTGGATGGTACCGGCTATGCCGTATCCGGTTACGATGTCGTCGCTTATCGCGACCTAGCTCAGGTTCCTGTCGGTCAGTCGCAGCCTGAAGGCGTGCGTGGCAATGCCAACATCACCGCAGAATATAATGGCGCCACCTGGGCGTTTTCGACCGAAGAAAACCGCGGGAAATTCCTGGAAAACCCGGCCTATTACGCCCCGCAATATGACGGGCATTGCGCATACGGCGTGTCGAAAGGCGGCAAGGTTCCGGCAAACCCGAACCTGTGGCGCATTGTGGATGACAAGCTGTATTTGAACATCACCGATGTTGTTGTCGGCTTTTGGGAAGAAGACGTTCCTGGCAACATCAATATCGCCGAAGGCAACTGGCCCGGTATCGAACCTGATGGCGCATCGACCAGCGTCATCCCGAAATTCACTTCGGAAGGCCCTGTCACAAACTAAGTGGCCACTCACGACACCAAAGCCCGGCTGGACCTCAGTCGGGCTTTTCTTCGCGATGATTAATGCGCCAACCAGAATTCGTCGCGCATCTGCTGGTCGGCTTCGAAACGAATCCGAACGCTTTTGGCGCCGGGGAATGTCCGGGCCGTTATAGCATCGGGAACGACAACCTCGCCGCCGCCAGAGTTATTTGACTGGAAATTCAGCACTTCGGTTTCTGTCCGGCGCGACCCTGCCAGAACTGATGTCGGCAAAGCTACGCGATTTGCCCCCTGGTAGACCGGTGTAGAAACAAAAAACGTCACGTGGCGGCCGAAAAAACCGACCGCATCGGGAATGTGATCGGATTTGCACAACTGATCTGGCTTCGACGTTTCGGTTTCGTCGCTTGTGTCTGGCAGTGCTTTGTTCAGCAGTGCGCGGCAGGCGTCGATATCCGCAGTTTCAAGGGTGATCACGCGTCTGCGCAATTTCGGGCGCCGCGGTTTTCCCGCCCCTGCGCCTTTGCCCGCCAACCCTTCCTTGCGCAGAAGGTCATAGGCTTCTTTGGCGCGGGTAAATCCAGTGCTATCACCGTTTGCCTGATCAGGGTGGCCGTGGAACGCAATATTCCGCCACGCATTTCTGATGTCATCTGAACTGGCGCTTTGATCCAACCCCAGAGCATACAACGCGTCTGAACGGGCCCTGAACTTTTCGGCAGTTTCCATACCCAACTAACTCATTAAAACACTTCACAACCCCAGTTTCAGGAGGGTTGTGAATTTGTCAAATTCCACATGAAATTGAAGTAACTACAGGAACAATTTCATTCGTGTGCAGGTATTGTTTTCGGAGCTTGAGGCGAAAAAACGGCGTGATTTTGGCCCTTTGTCAGATCAGGCGACATTCTGCAGATCGACTCGTGGCGTGATGCCAAGGGCAAAACACACATCGCGCGTTAGCTCGGGCCGGTTCAGAGTATAGAAATGCAGCTTGTCCACACCGCCCTCGATAAGGTCCGAGCACAACTCGGTGCACAGCGCTGTGGCCAGCAAATCCTCACGATCGTCGCGAATGGCTTTCTCAAACGCCTGTTCGACCCATGCCGGAATGCGCGTACCACAGCGTTTGGCGAAGTTGCGCGCGCCCTTCCAGTTCTCGATTGGAAGAATGCCGGGCACGATGGGTTTATCAATGCCGGCTTTTTCGCAGGCATCACGGAACCGGAAGAAAGTCTCGGCCTCGAAGAAGAACTGAGTCAGGGCCTCATCCGCGCCTGCATCCAGCTTGGCCTTGAGCCAGTCGATATCCGTGCGGGCATTTTGCGCCTCGGGGTGAATATCGGGATACGCGCCAACGCGAATGCTGAACATCTCAGTCTCCGCCAGGGCAGAGATCAACTCGACCGAATTGGCAAACCCGTCAGGGTGCGGCTCGAAACGGTCCTGACCGCTGGGTGGATCGCCGCGCAGGGCCACGATGTCCTGGACGCCGGCCCGCGCGAACGTATCCGCAATCTCCAGTGTTTCCTGACGGGATGCATCGACGCAGGTCAGATGCGCCGCAACCGGCAGGCCCGAGGATTTGTGCAGGGTCGCCACCGCGTCGCGCGTCAGTTCCCGCGTTGTGCCGCCTGCGCCGTAGGTCACCGAGACAAAGCGCGGTTCGAGCGGGGCAAGTGTCTGAACGGTGTCCCAAAGGCGGAATGAGGCCTCGAGCGTCTTGGGCGGGAAGAACTCGAATGAAATTTCTGGCTTAGTCATCTCGGCCTCACTTGTTTGGTTCAAGGACCTTGTGCCAGCTTCGACATTGTGAGACAAACTCATAATATTCAAGAACAACATGAGTATCACTGCAATGCACATCGAATTCCGCCATTTGCGAACCATCAAGGCCATCCATGAATGCGGTGGGCTTGCCCGCGCGGCGGATCAGTTGAACATCACACAATCCGCGTTGAGCCATCAGATCAAAGGATTGGAAGATCAGGCCGGGGTAGAATTGTTCCTGCGCCGCTCGAAGCCGATGAAACTGTCGGCAGCTGGGTTGCGATTGCTTCGCTTGGCGGAACAGATTCTGCCACAAGTCGAGGCGACGCAACAAGAATTCTCATCGTTGCGAGACGGGCGAACGGGGCGGATGCACATCGCCATCGAATGCCACGCTTGTTTTGAATGGCTGTTCCCAGTGCTTGAATCTTTCCGGAAATCCTGGGGTGATGTGGACGTCGATATCCGGCCTGGCCTTGCCTTCGACGCGCTGCCGGCCCTGCAGAAAGAAGAGGTAGATCTGGTCGTTTCGTCCGATCCCGAAGACCTGCCAGGCATCGAATTCATCGAACTATTCGACTATGACGCCGTCTTTGTCGCCGCGTCGTCGCACCCTCTGGCGCAGAAAGAATACATCGAGGCCGAGGACTTCAGGGGACAGACCCTGATTACATATCCGGTGGAGCGAACACGCCTTGATGTATTCAGTCAGTTGCTGATCCCGGCGCGGGTTGAACCGGCCACGATCCGGCAGGTGGAACTGACCGCGGTGATCCTTTTGCTCGTCGCGTCGAACCGCGGCATTTCGGTGTTGCCTGACTGGGTTGTGCGCGAAGTGAAGTACAATTCGGACTACGTCACCCGCCCCCTGACCAAAGACGGGATCACCCGTAGCCTTTATGCGGCGGTGCGCACCGAGGACCTGGAAAAACCCTTTGTGCAAGAGCTGATTCAGTTGGCCGGAACCGAGGCGCGCAAGCTGCAAGAGCAATAGGCAAAAAACGCGGGGCTGTTATGCGCATCATTCCTCTTGGCAAGGGCGCATTGCCCCAGTATACGCGCGGTTTGACCGGACAGGAGCCTTTGGACAATGGTTGGCAGTGCAAATCTCAACATCATGATCAAAGCCGCGCGCAAGGCGGGGCGTTCTTTGGTCAAGGATTTTCGTGAAGTCGAGAACCTGCAGGTGTCGATGAAAGGCGCAGGTGATTTTGTCTCCAAAGCCGATATCGCCGCCGAGGCGATCCTGAAAGAGGAACTGCTGGGCGCACGCCCCACCTATGGCTGGCTGGCCGAAGAGGGCGGCTCAATTGACGGTGAAGACCCGACCCGCCGCTGGATCGTGGACCCGCTGGACGGCACCACGAACTTCCTGCACGGCCTGCCGCATTGGGCGATTTCCATCGCGCTGGAACACAAGGGCAAGATCGTCGCCGGTGTGATCTATGACGCCGCCAAGGACGAGATGTTCTTTGCCGAAAAGGGCGAAGGCGCGTGGATGAACGACATGCGTATCCGCGTTTCGGGCCGCCACCGAATGATCGAGTCTATCTTCTCGACCGGTCTGCCCTTTGGTGGCCGTTCGGACCTGCCTGCGACCCTGCAGGATCTGGCCCGCCTGATGCCCGCTTGCGCAGGTGTGCGCCGCTGGGGTGCCGCGGCGCTGGACATGGCTTATGTCGCCGCCGGTCGCTACGAAGGGTTCTGGGAGCGTCGCCTGAACGCATGGGATCTTGCCGCCGGCATCATCATCGTGAAAGAGGCTGGCGGATTTGTTCAGGCGCTGAACCCTGAAGGCAGCGTTTTGGACGATGGCGAAGTGATCTGCTCGAATGAGCCTATCTTTGACCAGTTCGCGAAGGTGATCCGAGGCTAGGTATTTCGGATATCTTTTGAACAAGCGCGCCCCGACCTAGGCGCGCTTTTTTACTTTGAGCGTGGCGCGTTACGCCAGACCGGCTTCATTAGCCACAATGCACCGCATCATAGCGACGCTCAAAAAAACTAATTTGTTTGTTCGTTAAAGAGCGGCAAGAATGCATGGTCGGGATAGAGGCTCACCAGGTGGGAGAGAAGTAACGGTTTCCGAATAGGTCGAAAAAACGAACCCTATCCTGGGCTTTTCTCCGGGCGCGCGAACCCCGATGTATGCGGCTGTAACTGGCAAGGCGATATTGGCCGCGGCGCACGAGGTCACGTAGGTCATCGGTGGGCGTTTCCTCAACCACAAGATACGTGACGCACACCTATTTGCGTGGGACGCGCGGGATCCTTGATTGCGATAGATTGTATTCGTGTTCGGGGTGGGGAGGGTGCCCATGTGTGCGGCCCCAGAACGCGGGCCCGCCACGCTTTAGCCAAAGGGGAACACACAGGATCAGGCCGACAAAAAACCCACCCGTATGTGCCCAATAGGCGACGCCACCTTCGTCCGGATTGCTGGCGAGGCTGCCCAGAAACTGCATGCCCAGCCAGACGCCGAGCATTACGAAGGCGGGGATTGTGAATATGCGGACATAGACGATCAGGATCAGCAGGATATCCACGCGTGCTTTTGGGAACATCAGAAGATAGCCGCCCATAACGCCAGCGATAGCACCGGAGGCTCCGATGGTCGGCACCACTGAGCCCGGTGCGGTTATGACGTGGATCAGGCCTGCGCCGATTCCGGCGACAAGGTAAAACAGCAGAAAGGGCACGTGGCCCATCTCGTCTTCGAGGTTGTCGCCAAAGATCCAGAGGAACAGCATGTTCCCGGCCAAGTGCATCCAGCCACCATGCAGGAACATCGAGGTCAACAGAGTTTCAAAGGCAAAACCATCGGTGATCCGTGCCGGAATGACGGCATAGTCGAAATAGAGCCGGCTTATCAGCGGGGCATTATCCATGATTCCAACATAACTTAGGAATATCAGGATATTAGACGCCATCAGCAGGTAGACGACGTATGGCGTGCGCCCCGAGGGGTTATGATCACGGATCGGAAACATGGGGGGGACGCTGGGCTTTTCCCGGCCCAGCGTCAAGGTATGGTTACGCCGCACCTCCCAACAATGCTGCGTTACCGCCGGCGGCAGTCGTGTCCACGCAAACGTGGCGTTCGCCCAAGACCCGTGCCCGGTCCGGCAAGCCGGGGATCAGCGGCACGATCGGACCATCGCGGCGGGCGAGATGACGTTCGATCTCGCGTGCGGTATCTTCGTCGCCCCACCACAGAACGCCCGAGAGGCCAGTCACGTTTTCCAGCCGGTGCAGATCCAGTGCGCCTGTCGACCGAATGGCGGTGCCGCCCAGTGCTTCTACCGCTTCGGCCTGCGCTTGCGCTGCCTCAGCACCCGGTCCCATGCACAGCAATGGCGTTCGCGGGAATTCACTCAGCCGGTTAGACTCGCCAGTCGGACCGGGCAAAGATTTGGTCTGCACCGGCGTAGGTTGGCCCTGAGCAACTGGCAGCTCGCTCATTGTGCTTCCCCACTGCGCTTTGGACTGCTGCCGGTCTGGCGCGCAGAACCGGGCCATGTAGTTCGGCCCGCCGGCCTTCGGCCCTGTACCTGAAAGCCCCTCGCCGCCGAAAGGTTGCGATCCCACAATGGCGCCGATCTGGTTGCGGTTAACGTAGATATTTCCGGCATGAACAGCCTCGGTGATGTGCTGGACCCGATCGTCGATGCGGGTGTGCAGCCCAAAGGTCAGCCCGTATCCAGTTGCGTTGATTGCGGCGATGACCTGATCGATTTCCGAAGCCTTAAAGCGCGCGACATGAAGAACAGGACCAAAAATTTCGCGCTCCAGCGCAGAAATGCCGGGTATCTCGATCAATGTTGGTGCGATGAACGTGCCTTCGGGGGGTACGGCCAGTTCCTTGAGGACGCGCCCTTCGGCACGCGCCTTGGATACGTGATCCGCGATGCCCTGCCGCGCGGCGTCGTCAATGACCGGACCGCAATCGGTTGAGATCTGCCATGGTTCGCCGATCTGCAAAGCCGCCATTGCACCGGTCAGCATTGTCAGCAAGTCGTCTGCGATATCCTCCTGCACATAGAGGCAGCGCAGCGCGGAACACCTTTGGCCCGCAGATTGAAACGCGCTTTCGATGATGGATTGTACCGCCTGTTCGGGCAGGGCGGTGCTGTCGACGATCATCGCGTTCAGTCCACCCGTCTCAGCGATGAGCGGCGTGCCCGGGTGGAGGTTTTCGGCCATTGCCTCCCGAATTCTCAGCGCCGTCGCCGTCGACCCTGTGAAGGCCACGCCGGAAACGCGCGGGTCAGAGGTCAGCGCTGCGCCAACAGCTGGCCCACCGGGCAACAATTGCAACGCGTCACGCGGCACACCGGCTTCGTGCAGCAACTGAACCGCTCGATGCGCGATCAGAGGTGTCTGAGGTGCGGGCTTGGCCAAAACGGCGTTTCCCGTCGCCAGCGCAGCCGAGATCTGGCCGGTGAAAATGGCCAATGGGAAGTTCCAAGGGCTGATACAGGTAAAGATGCCTGCGGGTTCAGCGTGGGGGATGTTCGCAGCGTAATAGCGCAGGAAATCGACCGCCTCACGTAGCTCAGCCACCGCGTCGGGTACTGACTTTCCGGCCTCGCGCGCGAGCAGGGCGAACAGTTCGCCGAAATGCGCTTCGTACAGGTCTGCTGCCACATTGAGGGCGCGTGCACGGTCTGCGGGCGGATCCTGCCACGGTGAGGCTGTCGCCAGAGCCAGCTCGACATCCTGCGCGCTGGCAGCGGCGACGGCACCCGGCCTGTCCTGTGGTTGAGCCGGGTTTGTGATCGGCTGGTCTTCCTCAGGGTTTGCGTCCCCGGACAGAAGCGGTTGCGCATACCAATGGTGCGCCCGATATGCATCGCGCGCGGCGTCGATCCTGTCCAGCGTTGGTGTATGATGCAGGTCGAACCCTTTTGAATTCGGGCGTTCCGGTTGAAACAGTTTCGGACCGGTTGGCAAAGATGGCACCTGATCCTGAATAGACAGGAACGGATCGGCTGCGACGTGTTCAGGCGGAACCGTCTCATCCACGATTTGGTTTACGAAGGAAGAGTTTGCGCCGTTCTCAAGCAACCGCCGCACGAGATAAGCCAGCAGATCGCGATGCGCTCCGACTGGGGCGTAAATCCTGCAGCGTGTATTGCTCTGGTCCTTGACGATTTGGTGCAGCGTCTCGCCCATTCCGTGCAGGCGTTGGAATTCGAAAGGCTGGCCGTCGGCCATATGAAGGATTGCGCTGACCGTGTGGGCATTATGCGTGGCGAATTGCGGATAGATCCGGTCGGTCATACCCAGCAGCTTGCGCGCGTTGGCGATGTACGAAATATCTGTTGCTGCCTTGCGGGTGAACACGGGGAATCCGTCGACACCTTCGACCTGGGCGCGTTTGATCTCGGTGTCCCAATAGGCACCCTTCACAAGCCGAACCATCAGTTTGCGATCGTGGCGTTCGGCCATGCCAAACAGTGTATCCAGAACGATCCCGGCCCGAGGTCCGTACGCCTGTACCACAATGCCCAAACCGTCCCACCCAGCAAGGGCGGGTTCGGCCATCACGGCTTCGATCACTTGCAGGGACAGGGACAGGCGGTCCGCTTCTTCGGCATCGATATTCAGACCCATACCGGCCGCTTTGGCCAGCAGACACAACGCCCGCAGCCGTGGCACAAGTTCGTCCATCACGCGCTGTTCCTGTGCCAGTTCATAGCGCGGATGCAGGGCCGACAGTTTGACCGATATGCCCGGATTGGCGCGGATGTCATCGTGGATGCAAGCTTCGGCGATTGCCGCGATCGCGCGCGAGTAGGACAAGTGATAGCGGGCGGCGTCGGCCTCGGTCCGGGCGGCTTCACCGAGCATGTCGTAGGAATAGGTGTAGCCCTTGCCCTCCATCCCTTTGGCCCGGTTCATGGCGGATTGAATGGTTTCGCCCAGCACGAACTGGCGGCCCATTTCCTTCATCGCTCGTCCGACGGCTGTACGGATCACCGGCTCACCCAGACGTTTGATCGCTCCGCGCAACGCACCAACCGGAGACGTCTTGTCTTCGTCCAGTACCTTGCCGGTCAGCATCAGTGCCCAGGTGGATGCATTGACCAGCGAAGAGGACGATTGACCCAGATGCTTGCCCCAGTCGGATGGCGCAATCTTGTCTTCGATCAGCGCGTCGATCGTGTCGGCGTCGGGCACGCGCAGCAAAGCCTCGGCCAGACACATGAGCGCAACACCTTCGTCCGTGGACAGGCCGTATTCGGCAAGAAACACCTCCATCATGCCAGGCGAGGTGCTGGACCGGATGTCACGCACCAACTGTGCCGCAGCCGCGCAGATCGCGGTGCGGTCGGTTTCGCTCAGGTCGGCATTGGCGATCAACGCGTCAAGAATGTCAGATTGATTGGCGTAAGTCTGGCCATCAATCAGGGTGCGCAGGCTGTGTGACATGGGTCCTCCGGTCTTTTGTGTAATATAGTGTCGAAAAATCAGGACGATTGCCTTATTTTCCGAAACTGATGGGCGAAAGGCCTGTTTTTGAGGTCATCTACGATGCAAAAAGACTTTCCTGGGCTGGACCGGTTCGACAGGTCAATCCTTGCGATTCTGGCCGAGGACGGCCGGATACCCGTTGCCGACCTTGCGCGCCGCATCGGGCTGTCCAAGTCGCCCACTCAAGCACGTGTGAAGAGACTTGAAGCCGAAGGGATCATCACGGGATACCGCGCTTTGCTTGACCCGATCCGCCTTGGCCTAGACCACGTTGCCTTTGTCGAAGTCCGGTTGACCGACACCCGCGAGAAGGCACTGGCCGAGTTCAATGCGGCAGTTCGGAAGGTGCCCGAAATCGAGCAAGCCCATATGATTGCTTCGAATTTCGACTATTTGTTGAAAATCCGGACCGGCTCGATGTCGGAATACCGCGCGGTTCTGGCCGAGAAAATCTCGTCTCTGCCGCACGTTGCAAACACCTCGACTTTCGTGGCGATGGAGGCGGTGAAAGAGACCGGAGTGTCCGGAGCCTTGGACGGGGTGGGTTGACGTAAGCCACACACGCGTCACCATTGCTGCATGAAACAGTTTGCTTCAGCTTGTTTGTTGTACGTTGCGCTGTCAGTTGCGGCCAACGCCCAAGATTGCCCGGTCGCGCCGGACCATTCCGCCGACGTATCGGCGATTATCGCGCAGATTCAGGATGCCGAAGACGAACGAGCCGCGCGCGTCTTGTCGAACCAGCTCTGGGAGTTTTGGACGGATGCACCTGACGAAAGTGCGCAGGCGGTGCTTGATCGGGGAATGACGCGTCGAAATGCGTGGGACTTGCTGGGCGCAATTGAAGACTTCGACAGGTTGATCGCTTACTGCCCATCTTACGCCGAAGGGTATAACCAACGCGCATTTGCCCACTATTTACGGCAGGACTTTCAATCCGCTTTGCCCGATCTGGACAAGGCCATCGAACTGTCGCCGAACCATGTTGCCGCGATCAGCGGTCGCGCACTGACCTTGCTGGGGCTTCAGCGCATCGATGAAGCGCGCGAGGCTTTGGCTCAGGCGTTGGAGCTGAATCCGTGGCTTTCTGAACGGCATCTCATGGCTCCGGGTGGGCCACTTGCCATACCAGGTGAGGACATCTAAAAAAACGCCCCCGAAACCGCAAGGTCGGGGGCGTTTCGACTCTCAGCGGTTTATCCGACCAGACCGTTATCCGTACGCTTGATTGTTATCACCGACGACCGCGGCGTACCACCATTCGGCCAGTTGCTGCCGGGGTGCTGGATGCCGACGAACATGGTGCGCCGATCGCTGGACCATGCCAGACCGGTGACTTCACAGCCGTTCGGGCCGGTCATGAAACGCGCGATTTCGCCGGTAACGGGATCGCCAACCAGCATCTGGTTGTTGCCGTTCCCTGCAAAGTCACCCTCGTTGTCGTCGTTGCCGTCTGTCTGGATCCAGATCAGTCCGGTTGAGTCGATGACCATGCCGTCCGGCGAGTTGAACAGGTTACCCTCGTTCACGTTCTCCGAACCCGCGCGGTCGTCCGAATGAACGGTCGGGTTGCCTGCCATGACGTACAGGTCCCAATCGAACCCTTCGGCCGCATGGTCATCATTCGCCGGACGCCAGCGCACGATCTGACCGTACTTGTTGGCCTCGCGCGGGTTGGGGGCGTTGACTGAGGTATCATCCCCTCCGGCGTTCGGCTTCACGCCGCGGTTCTTGTTGTTGGTCAGGCAGCAATACGCCTCGACCGCAACAGGACTCGACGCCACCCATTCGGGACGGTCCATGGTGGTGCCGCCAGCTTTTGAGGCTGCCATACGGGTGAAGATCGCAATCTCTGCCGAATCCATGCCGGTGGTTTCCGACGTCAGAGCCAGCCATTCGCCCTTCATGTCGTCGTTGAACTTGGCGACAAAAAGGGTTCCGTCATTCAGCAGGCTCTCGGTCTCGCCTCCTGGCTGGTAGGTGCCGTTCGAGACGAACTTATAAAGGTACTCGCCCCGCTCGTCGTCGCCCATATAGACAACCACGCGGCCATCTGCAGCTAGAGTGACCTCGGCGTTTTCGTGTTTGAAACGGCCCAGACCGGTGTGCTTGACCGGCGTGCTGTTCGGCTTGCTCGGGTCAATCTCAACGATCCAGCCCGCGCGGTGTGGTTCGTTTGGATTTTTCGAGGTGTCGAAACGCGGGTCGAACAGCTCATATCCGTTCCAGCTTTCGGCTTTGACGCCATAACGCTTGAAACCGTCCGCGACCTTCTGGTCGTAGCTGGCGTTCTCGTCGCTGGAGCCGAAGTAGCCGTTAAAGTTCTCTTCGCATGTCAGATATGTGCCCCACGGCGTTTTACCCGCGCCACAGTTGTTCATGGTGCCCAGAGACGCGGTGCCGGTCGGGTCGGCTTCGGTTTTCAGAAGGTCGTGACCAGCGGCGGGACCCACTATTTTCATCGGCGTGTTGTGGTGGATACGACGGTTGAAAGGGCTGTCTTTGACGACGGACCAGCCGTCGGGGCCTTCGGTGATTTCCATCACGGTGACACCCTGAATGTTCTGCAGCTTCAGAACATCGTCGGCGCTGGCCGGAACGCCATCTTGCGCGGCGGGCAGGTTGATCTTGCGGTTCGGGTATTCGTGGTTGATCGCGATCAATTCGTGACCCTGGAACGAGAAAGTTTCCATCCCGTCGGTGTTTTCACCGAAGATACGATCCGATTTCTCGACCGGACCTCCATCGGTGATGTCATAGCCGTCGGCGTCCGAGAACAGTGGGTCACCCCAGCGCGTCATGACCTTCCACTCATACCCTTCGGGCACATGGACGGTGCCATCAGTCTGTGCGGCGATCGGAGTGAAAGCGAAACGCGAGGCTTCGACAGCCTGAGCCGAAGTTGAACCCAGCAAGCCAGTGCCCATGGCAGCGGCGCCAGAGCCAAAGGCGACCACTCCAGCCAGAAATCCCCGGCGTGAAATGGCGCTTTCAACAACGCGGTCAAAGTCGTTTTCTTCGGGGCGCGGGAAATGCAGCTCGTCCCAATCGTCGGCGGACAGGTTGGTCGAATCAACGTCTTTCATGGATAGCTCCTGGCTGTCTTAACAAAGTGGATGGACGCGCTTTAGGGGCCCTTTGTGACAGGTTCGTAACGACTGTATGAATGATTTAGGACGGTCTGTGGAGAAGTTTAAGATTAGTGTTGGGGGTCAATGCGGACAATTTGCCCGGCCAGAGGTCCCATCCGAGAAATCAAAGCGTAATTCTTGGAAAATGGTCGCAATCATTTCCAAGCGTAACTACGAATTGCAATTGCCTAACGCAGTCGCTGTCCCATCGGGTCAAACCGGTACGCTTTGTCTGAAGAGTAGGCAAACCGCAATTCCTGACCTTCCGAGATCGCGTGTTGCCCGAACAGGCGCGCGGTCACATCATGATCTTGCACTTTGGCAATGACGTTTGTGTCGCCGCCCAGTTTTTCTACATGGCTGACCTGCGCAGTCAGCGGGCCGTCGTCCGACAGAAACAGGTCCTCGGGGCGGATTCCGATTGTGTTGTCTCCGCTTATTTCCAGCAGTGCCTCGGGAAGGAAATTCATGGAAGGCGAGCCAAGGAATCCTGCGACGAATTGGTTGGCGGGATTGTTGTACAGCTCCATCGGGCTGCCAATCTGTTCGACCCGACCATCACGTAGCACGACGATCTTGTCGGCGAGCGTCATCGCCTCGGTCTGGTCATGCGTGACGTAGATCATCGACGCGTCCAGTGCGCGGTGCAGATTGGCGATCTCGATGCGCGTGTTCATCCGCAAGGCGGCGTCCAGATTGGACAGCGGCTCATCAAACAGGAACAATTTCGGTTCGCGGACAATTGCGCGCCCGATGGCGACGCGCTGACGCTGACCGCCGGAAAGCTCCGACGGGTACCGGTCTAAATAGGGTTCAAGATTCAGCATGCGGCTGGCATTGGCCACGCGTTCCTCGATTACCGCCTTTGACTGCTTCTCTTGCTTCAACGCAAGGGTCATGTTTCCACGCACGCTGAGATGGGGGTAGAGCGCATAGCTTTGAAACACCATCGCGATGCCGCGCTTGGACGGTGGCACCAGATTGACCTGCTGCCCGTCGATGGTGATCTCGCCCGAGGATGCGTCTTCCAGCCCCGCAATCACGCGCAGAAGCGTGGATTTTCCGCAGCCCGAGGGGCCGACAAAGACAACGAATTCGCCTTCTTCTACTTCCAGCGTGATATCTTTGAGGACGTGCACATTGCCGAAGGATTTGTTCACGTTGTTCAGCGTCAGGGCAGTCATGTTGCGGACTCCTCAAGGGAAACGGGTTGGCCAGTGCGGATGCTCTCATCCGCGGCCAGACAAATGGCGAGGGATTGGACGGCGTCATTCATATGGCGCGTCAGGTCGATGTCGTCGGCGATGGCGCGCAGCATGTAAGCCTGTTCAGCATCGCAGAGTTCTTGATGGCCGGGTTCGTCCGGCATATCGATATAGTGGTCGCCCTGTGGCGTATGGATTAGCAGGCCGCCGACCTTGGTATGGCCGTCGATGTCGGCGGACGCGCCCTTGTTTCCATCGGTGATCGAAACAGATCCGTTGGGTGACACGATGTCTTTCACAAAGAACGCGGTTTCGGACATCATCGGGCCCCATCCGGCCTCGTACCAGCCGACCGAGCCGTCGTGGAAGACCACCTGAAACTGTCCGTAATTGTACATGTCTTCAGCGATCTCATCGGACAGGCGCAGGCCCATGCCATGCACCCGGACGGGTTGCGCATCGGTGATCTGGCACATCACGTCGACGTAGTGCACTCCGCAATCGACGATAGGCGACGTGGTCTGCATCAGCGCCTTATGCGTCTCCCATTCTGCTCCTGACGATTGCTGGTTCAGGTTCAGGCGGAACACATAAGGTCCACCCAAATTGCGCGCTTCTTCGATCAACCGCATCCACGAGGGGTGATGGCGCAGAATATAGCCAACCACCAGTTTGCGGTTCAGTCGCGTAGCTGTCTCGACCACGCGCCGGGCGTCCGCCACATTGGTCGCAAGCGGTTTTTCTACGAACACATGCGCGCCAGCTTCCATGGCGGTACAAGCGTAATTTGCATGGCTATCAGAATAGGTGGCGACCACGACCAGATCGGGTTTCGTTTCGACCAGCGCCGCTGCGAAATCCGAGTGTACCGGATAGCCTGCAAGTTCTGGGTGATCCACACGACCGGACCGGTTCACCAATCCAACGATCTGCGCCTCGGGGTGGTGATTGTAAGCCAGCGCGTGGCTCAATCCCATATTGCCGAGGCCTGCAATCAGAACGCGGGTCATTTGACAGCTCCAGATGTAATGCCGCGGATCAGCTGGCGAGAGAAGATGACATAGAGGATCAACACCGGCAGGATTGCCATCGACAGGGCCGACAGGACTGCGTTCCAGTCCGTCACGAACTGCCCGATGAAGACCTGGCTGCCCAGCGTCAGCGTCTTGGTCTCCTCGGCAGGTGCGAGGATCAACGGGAACCAAAGGTCGTTCCAGATCGGGATCATGTTGAACACCGCCACCGTTGCCATTGCGGGGCGGACAAGGGGCAGAACCAGTCTGAAGAAGATCGTGTATTCCGACAGTCCGTCGATACGCCCGGCATTCTTTAGGTCGTCGCTCACCTGCCTCATGAACTCAGACAGAATGAAGACGGCCAGCGGTAATCCTTGCGCTGTGTACACCAGTATCAGCGCCCAGAGCGAGTTCACCAACCCGGTTGCCACCATCATCTCAAGGATAGCCACGGTGCCGATCCGGATCGGAATCATGATCCCCAGAGCCAGATACAGGCCCATGATCAGATTGCCTTTGAACTGATACTCAGACAGCGCATAAGCCGCCATTGCGCCGAACAGCAAAATAAAAAACAGAGACGCGACGGTGACGATCATCGAGTTCTGGAAGTAGAGGAAGAAGTCGCCTTGCTTCATAACCGTCTCATAGCCAATCATCGAGAAACTATCTGCATTAGGCAGGGCCAGTGGCTCTCGAAAGATCGCTCGGCGGGATTTGAAGCTGTTGATCAGGATCACAAAGACCGGGAACAGGGCGATCAGTGTGTACAGGATCAGCGCGCCGTGCATTGCGAACATGTTGAGGGGGTTATGACGTGCCTTATTCATCGCTTGACCCTCACAGTTGATACCGGCGCATCCGGGTCTGGATGCCGAACAGGTAGATACACACACCGACGAGGATGATGGCGAACATCGCCCCGGCGATTGCGGATCCCATATGCGGATCGCCCAGTTGCAACTGGAAGCCGAAGAATGTGCGATACATGAATGTGCCCAGAATGTCCGTCGAGAAATCGGGGCCAGCCAGCGCGCCTTGGGCCGCGTAGATCAGGTCAAACGCGTTGAAATTGCCAACGAAAGTCAGGATCGAGATGATCCCGATCGACGGTAGGATCAGCGGTAGTTTGATCTTCCAGAAGGCAGCAGCACCGGTGATGCCGTCAATCTCTCCGGCCTCAAGGATTTCTTCCGGGATGGTCAGCAGGGCGGCATAGATCAGCATCATCGGGATACCCACGAACTGCCAGACAGAGATCAGCGCCAGCGTGGTCAGCGCATATTCCTCTTTCCCCAGCCATGGCGCGTATAGCGACTTGAGCCCAATTGCATCCAGCATCGACGGGGCGATGCCCCAGATCGGGGAGAGGATCAGTTTCCATGCGAAGCCGACGATCACAAAACTCAGGATGGTGGGGATGAAGATCGCCGACCTATACAGCGCTGCAAACCGCAGGCGCGGGTGGCTGAGCAGGGCGGCCAGAGCGATTCCGATGGGGTTCTGAACCAGCATGTGAATCAGGAAGAACCAGAAGTTGTTTCCAAGGGCGTTCCAAAACTGTTCAGACCAGATGGGGTCGAAAAACAGCGTCTGAAAATTCTGCAATCCAACGAAGACGCGGTTCTGATCAATCTCGGTGTAAAGTGCCAGACGCAGTGTGTTGAACAGCGGAAAGATCATCACTGCCGTGTAGATCAAAACGGCCGGTGCAAGAAACACGACGATATGCCAGCGGAAGCGGGGGCGGTTCATGGGATCGCTTTCAAAGGGGTGTCGGGATTACCCGGGCGATCGTCGCCGCCCGGGTATGCCAAGATTTACTGATGCGGAGCATACCAGTTAGCTAGCCCGTCTTGCAGGCGCTGACCGGCGTCAGCAGGGCTTTCCGCGCCCCGAACGACGTTGGCCGATGCGTTCCACGTCTCAAGCTCAAGGTTGGGCTCGCCGCGCGACAGAATTTGATAGGTCGAGCGGATCGTCGATTCACACTCATCCCGCCAACCGACGAATTCCTTGGCCAAAGGGTCTTGCAAGTCGACCGGCGCATTCGACAGAGGGAAGAATCCGGGCAGGGCGTTGCCGAAAATTTCGGCAAATTCTGGGCTTGCGACCCACGCCAGGAACGTCTCTGCCGCTTCGCGGTTTTCTGTGGCGGCGTTCATGCCGATCCCGATATCTGTGTGGTCCGAGATGTAGCAGGTGTCACCCGCGTTGCGGACCGGCGGTTTGAACGCGCCCATCTCAAAATCGGCCTGGGCGTTGAAGCCCGAAATCTCCCAGCTGCCGGCTGGATAGATGGCGGCCCGGCCAAGCGTGAACAGGTTTTGACTGTCGGGGTAGGTCTGCGCTTCATACCCGTCCCCAAGGTAGTCTTTCCACTTCGCCAGGGTCTCGTAAGGCGCGACCCATTGTGGGTCAGTCAGTTTTTGCGACCCTTCGATCAATGCCAGACGACCTTCTTCGCCTTTCCAGTAATTCGGGCCGATGTTGTTATAGCCCATCGTGGCAGCTTCCCATTGGTCAGTAGTGCCCATGGCCATAGGAATGTAGGTGCCGTCTTGCTTGAATGTCTTGAGGGCGGCAAAAAACTCGTCTTCAGTCGTTGGGACCTCGACGCCCAATTCGTCGAACGCGTCTTTGTTGAAGATAAAGCCATGAATCACTGACGCCATCGGAACGCAGAATGTGGCCGCGCCGTCATCTGTCTGCCAAGCGGATTTGGCCACGTCCGAAAAGTTCGACATTGCATCCAATCCGGATAGATCGGCCAAGTGCCCTGCATCGTACAAGCCCAAAGACCGGTCAAACGGGCGGCACGTTATGATATCCCCGGCGGAACCTGCTTCGAGCTTGGCGTTCAGAGCTGCGTCGTATTCCGTTGGAGCAAATGGAGAGAAAACCAGTTTGATCCCGGGATGTTTGGCTTCGAACGCCGGAATGATCTGTTCCTGCCAAAGTGTCAGATCGTCATTGCGCCAGCTTTCGATGGTCAGCGTCACGTCCTCGGCATAGGCGTTTGACGCCATCAGGGTCGTACCCAATAAGGCCAGTTTCAGGCTATTGCGTTTCATTGTTGTTCTCCCAGTTGGTTAGCAGTCAGTTGTCTTGGTCCAGCGCGGACCGGAGGACGCCTCCGTTTGCACGCAAAGCCGCCTTGGCATCCGTCAGCGTCATGCCTCGCGCTGCAATCAGCACCGCAGGTTTCACATCGCCATCGGCCACAGCCAGCGCGTTCCGGGCGGTTTCCGTGTCGACATTTGCGATCCGGGCGACGATGCCAGTTGCCCGCGCGCGCAGCTTGTCATTGTCAGCGCGCAGGTTGACCATCATTCCGTCGTGAACATGGCCCAATTGCAGCGCCATAAGAGACGACAACATGTTGAGTGCGATCTTCTGGGCCGTTCCCGCGCCCATCCGTGTCGAACCTGAGATCAGTTCCGGAGGCGTCGCCAGCAGAATGGGAATATCGGCATGCTCCAGCAAAGGGCTTCCTGCGTTATTGGCAATCCCGACAACGGTCGCGCCACGCGCCCGGGCGATGTTGCAGGCCGTCAGGGTGTAGGGGGTTGACCCGCTGGCAGACACTGCAATCACAGTGTCATTTGACTGCAGCTGAGTCAGCGCGCTTTCCAACCCGTCGGCCACGTCTTCTGCGCCTCCGGGCATTTCGACCCCTGTCGGCAGGCCACCAGCCATGTGAATGCGAAGTTGGCTCGCGGGGATCGAGAAGGTGCCGCCCAACTCTTGCGCATCGGCGGCGGCCATCAGGCCGGATGAACCCGCCGCCACGTAGTGCAGCGTACCGCCAGTACTGATCGTCTGCGCCATGGCTGAGCTTCCTTGCGCGATCGCCTCAAGCGCATTCCGCACTGCGGTTGCGGCGACGATCTGCCCTTCAGCCAGCGCTTTGGCTGATGCAAGCGGATCCCGCGAGACCAGCTTGATTGCGTCCGGATGCAGTTGTTCGGTCGACGGCAGCGACAAAAGAATCCCCTCCTTTGCGTTTCGTTTACAATACCTATTGAATACCACTTGTCCATATTTTTATTTTCCTCATATATTTTTAAGGGTTTAATTGAAAATAGCCAGAATGGGACCCGATTTCTCTAACTTCGTCCTTTCTAATTCGAAATAGGTATTATAATGGTATTGTCATGACTGAGTCTCTGAACAGCGCTGTGCTTGCCGTGGACGGGGGTGGAACCCGATGTCGTGTTGCTTGCGAAGTCAGTGGTATTATCCAATCTGTGGAAACTGGGGCTGCGAACGTCTCAACCGATTTCGATGCGTCAATCCGGCAGATCCAGGCGGGGTTTGCGCAGATGGCGCAAATGCTGGGTGTTGGGCAGCAGGACCTTGTGCGATTGCCCTCCTTTGTTGGCCTGGCCGGGGTCACCGACGACCGAATTGCCGGCCGAGTAGAGGAGGCTCTGGGTCTTGTCCGCGCGCGCGTTCAGGATGACCGACCAGCTGCACTGCGTGGCGCGCTGGGCGAGCAGGACGGTCTGATTGTGCATTGCGGCACTGGATCCTTCATCGCATCGCAGAAAGACAGCGTGATGCGTTTTGCCGGTGGTTGGGGGCCAGTTCTGGGGGATGAGGCATCGGCGCAGTGGGTCGGGCGGCGTGCGCTGGCGGAAACATTGAATGCGGTCGACGACGTTCAGGCTTCTTCCGCTCTGACGCAAGAGTTGATGGCGGAATTCGGCGGTGCGGCCGGGATTGTTGATTTCGCCGGGGGCGCCGCGCCGACGGAGTTCGGCGCTTTGGCCCCAAAGGTGACCTCTGCAGCGGTTTCCGGAGACGTTGTTGCCAGACGCGTCATGCACGCAGGCGCCGCATATGTCACTGAGATGGCCCATCGCCTTGGGTGGCGGCACCAGATGGCAATCTGTCTTACCGGCGGCATCGCGCCTCATTTTGCAGAGTATCTGCCGGCTGACATGCAGTCTGCACTTCAACGCCCATTGGGTGAACCACTTGCCGGAGCGCTGGCGCTGGCGAAGGAGGTCCAAAATGAGCATCGCTGATTTTCTTCGTTCTGACTTATGGTTGACCCCGGAAAATGGCCCTCGATACGTGCAGTTGCGCCGCAGATTGCAGGAAGGCATCGACACAGGCGTACTTGCGCCAAACTCGTCGCTTCCGTCCGAGCGGGAGCTCGTTGAGATCACGGAATTGTCCCGCGTGACCGTTCGTAAGGCGATTCAGGAGCTGGTGCAGGAAGGCGTGATTGAACAGCGACAGGGGTCAGGCTCGTTCATCCGGGAACGTGTGCCACGCGTCGAACAATCGCTGAAGCACCTGACGTCGTTTACCGAAGACATGTCGAGCCGCGGGATGCAGACCACCTCAAAATGGCTGGAACGCGGGGTATTTGCGCCAACAACCGAAGAGGTCACCGCGCTGAATTTGGCGGAAGGGGAACAGATATCCCGCATCTATCGACTGCGCGAAGCGGACGGGCGTCCGCTGGCGCTGGAGCGCGCCGCGTTGCCGCTGGATATTCTGCCGAACCCGATCGAAGTGACGACATCACTTTACGAAGTGCTCGAAGCTCTGGGGCATCGCCCGGTGCGTGCGGTGCAAAAGATCTCGGCGCTGAACCTCGCGGCGCGAGAAGCGGAGTTGCTGGAAGTCCCTGAAGGTGCAGCAGGTCTGAACATCGAGCGCATCTCATTTCTGAAAAACGGGCGGGTCGCGGAATTGACACGTTCGCTCTATCGCGGCGACGCCTACGATTTTGTCGCCGAATTGCGCCTATAACCGGAAGGACCGGGATCACATGTCCGAGAAAACATCGAAAATGCGTCAGGAAATTCTGGAGATCCCGGATGCCGTCGACAGATTGCTAAGCCAAGGTGCCGCCAATATCCAGAAAGCCGCGCAGAGCGTGCGGGATGCGGATCCACGCTTTCTAATCTCGGTTGCGCGCGGATCATCTGATCACGCCTGTACGTACCTCAAATATGCCAGCGAGCTGTTGTTGGGGCTGCCCGTTGCTTCGGTCGGGCCGTCTGTCAGTTCGCTCTATGGCGCCGAGTTGCGCGCAAAAGGGGCAGTTTGCCTGTCGGTATCCCAGTCTGGTCAAAGCCCGGATATCGTGGGCCTGACCCGGTCGTTGCGTGACACTGGAGCAACCACCATTGCGGTGACCAACAATACCGGCTCGAGACTGGCCGAGGTGGCAGACGCAGTTCTGCCCCTGCACGCGGGGCCAGAGCTGAGCGTGGCCGCGACAAAGACCTTTGTGACATCACTGGTGTCCGGGCTATGGCTTTTAGCCGAGATCAAAGGCGATGCCGAAATGACGGGCGCAATCCACACCTTGCCTGAATACCTGGCGCAGGCGACACAATGTGACTGGTCAGCTGCGGCTGACACGATCACCGGGCGCTCCCTGTTTACGCTTGGCCGGGGCCCGTCTTTCTCAATTTCCGGCGAA
The DNA here is from genome assembly GCF_056538705.1 of Ruegeria sp. BF12. Taxonomy (NCBI): domain Bacteria; kingdom Pseudomonadati; phylum Pseudomonadota; class Alphaproteobacteria; order Rhodobacterales; family Roseobacteraceae; genus Ruegeria; species Ruegeria sp. BF12. Next base: position 249,863 of record NZ_JBQFTP010000003.1, read on the forward strand.
GCTGCGCTGAAGATCAAGGAAACCTGCCAAATCCATGCCGAAAGCTATTCGTCTGCCGAAGTGTTGCATGGTCCGGTCTCAATTGTCGAAGATGGATTCCCGGTGATCTCGTTTGCTGCTGGGGATGCCGCCGAACAGGCAACGGCCGAAGCCGCCGACGCGCTCGCGGAAAAGGGGGCGGCGGCCTTTGCTACAACAGACAAGGTAACGCGCGCTGTGGCCCTGCCGGTGGTTCGCACGGATCACTGGATTACCGACCCGATCACTGCCATTACGTCGTTTTACAGTATGGTCGAGGCCGTCGCTGGCGCGCGCGGGATCGACCCGGATGCGCCGCGGCACCTTAAGAAAGTGACAGAGACGGTATGACAGAGCGCAGCACGATCATTCGCAATGGGCCGATCTTCGATGGGGACCGGTTGCTGCACGACCACGCGATTGTTTTCCGTGAAGGGCAGGCAGGTCAGCTGCTGCCCGAGGGCGAGTTGTTCGAAAAAGGCGATACGATCGATCTAAACGGCGATATTCTAAGCCCCGGATACGTTGATCTTCAGGTTAACGGTGGCGATGGGATCATGTTCAATGGTGATCCTTCGGTTGAAACGATCCGCAGAATCGCCAGTGCTCACCGGCGGCTGGGTGTGGCATCCTTGCTGCCCACATTGATTACCGACAGCGCCGACAAAACCCGGGCGGCTATAGATGCCGCAATTCAGGCTATTCGGGAACAGGTTCCAGGGGTCGTCGGACTGCATCTGGAAGGGCCACATCTGTCAGTGGCTCGCAAAGGAGCCCACGACGCCGATCTGATCCGCCCGATGGACGCGGCGGACATGAAAGCGTTGATCGCCGCCTCTGACGCGCTTCCCCGCCTGAAGGTCACCGTGGCCCCTGAAAGTGTCTCGGAACAGCAGGTCCGGACGATGAGCGAAGCAGGTATTCTCGTATCTTTGGGGCATACCGATGCGGATTTCGAAACATGCCAGCGGTATGCCGCGGCCGGTGCCCGGTGCGTGACGCATTTGTTCAATGCGATGAGCCAACTGGGCAATCGCGAGCCGGGCTTGGTCGGTGCTGCACTGGCCAATGGGGGCCTGTCCGCAGGGCTGATCGCGGACGGCATCCATGTACACCCTGCCGCCATGCGAGCGGCCTGGGTAGGAAAAACCGCCCCGGGCCGAATTTTCCTGGTCAGCGACGCGATGGCCGTCGCGGGTACTGATCAGAGCGAATTCGATTTGGAGGGCCGCAGAATCACGCGCACCGATGGCAGGCTGACCTTGGCGGATGGGACATTGGCGGGTGCGGATCTCGACCTGACAACTGCTGTGGGCGTACTCGTCAACAAAGTCGGCGTACCGGTACAGGACGCATTGATTGCGGCCACCAGCTATCCGGCGCATCTGATCGGGTTGGCCCGGCCAGCAGCTTTGGAATACGGTTCAATGATCCGAATAGCAGCAAGTTTCGACGGGTGCGACTGGTTGCCGGATCAGGGCTGAGGCCACCGCAGGCGGGCGAAATGGCACCCCCGGACGCGTATGTGCCAGGGCAAAGTTATTGTTCGCGACGAAATTGAAATCTGCGTCCGAACTGCGCTTGACGGCATCTGACGCATCGCATAAACCAACCAACGCTGAGCGGGCGTCGTATACTGGCTATTACCTCAGCCTTCCAAGCTGATGAAGCGGGTTCGATTCCCGCCGCCCGCTCCAAGTCAGCCTCAAAATTCTGCGTCAAATGGCCCTTTTGGGCAGCCATTTTACCTGGTGCTTCTTGACCCCGGCTGCAGCGGTCGCCAAGAAGCCTACACTTTAGTGCGAACATGACGTAAGGGCCGAATATGGCAAACTCCGCCTCAGCCAATCCCAAGGGCAAACCCGCACCCGGCGCCACCGAAGAGCGCGCGGGCTCGCGGAAAATAGGCGTTTTGTCTTCACTCTGGCCGTTTATGAAGCCCTACCGTTTGCTGATGATGGGCGCGACATTTGCCTTGGTTCTGACAGCCAGCATGACGCTGACGCTGCCGCTTGCAGTGCGAAGGGTGGTCGACAATTTCCGCATCGAAGATGGTGAATTGTTGGACTGGTACTTTCTGGCGGCCTTGGTCATCGCTGCGGTTCTGGCAGTGGGGACGGGTATCCGCTATGCGTTGGTGACCCGGCTGGGTGAGCGTGTTGTGGCGGATATCCGCAAGGCCGTGTTTGACCGCGTCATCGGGATGAGCCCCGAGTTCTACGAACGGATCATGACCGGAGAGGTTCTTAGCCGTATCACTACGGACACGACGCTGATTCAATCCGTGCTGGGATCGTCGGTTTCCATTGCTCTACGAAATATGCTTTTGTTCGCGGGCGGGTTGGTCCTGATGCTGCTGACGTCGGCCAAGCTGACGGGCATGGTGCTGCTGCTGATTCCTGTTGTCGTGGTGCCAATCCTTGTGATGGGGCGTCGCCTGCGGGTACTCAGCCGCGAAAATCAGGACTGGATCGCGGCCTCGTCCGGCAACGCGGGCGAAGCGCTCGGCGCGGTGCAGACGGTTCAGGCCTTTACGCACGAACAGGCCAGCCGCAAGCAATTCGGAGACATGACAGAAACCTCATATGGAGTCTCGCTGCGGCGCATTCAGACGCGCGCGGTGATGACGGTCATCGTCATTTTCCTGGTGTTTTCGGGCATTGTCGGCGTTCTGTGGATGGGTGCGAATGACGTCCGCAACGGCGTGATGACCGAAGGTGTTCTGATTCAGTTCGTGATCTATTCGATTATCATGGCCGGCTCTGTCGCCGCCCTGTCCGAGATCTGGAGCGAGTTGCAACGCGCCGCAGGCGCGACCGAGCGGTTGGTGGAGTTGCTGAACGCGCAAGACACCGTGACTGATCCGGCCAAGGCAAAATCTTTGCCGACGCCGGTATGTGGCGAGATTCGCTTTGACGACGTCACTTTCCGCTATCCGGCGCGGCCGGATGTTGTAGCGCTGGATCATATGTCTCTGGCGATCAAACCCGGTGAGACCGTGGCTTTTGTCGGGCCGTCTGGGGCTGGCAAAACCACAGTCATCCAGATGATCCAGCGCTTCTATGATCCGGATTCAGGTCATGTCAGCCTCGATGGTGTCGATCTGCGCGACCTCGATCGTTCGGATTTCCGGCAGCACATGGCGCTGGTGCCGCAGGACCCGATCATCTTTGCGGCCTCGGCCCGTGAAAACATCCGGTTTGGTCGATTGGATGCAACAGACGCCGAAGTCGAAGCCGCGGCCCGTGCGGCTGCTGCTGACGAGTTCATCTCGAAACTGCCCGAAGGGTACGACAGTTTTGTCGGTGAGCGCGGCGTGATGCTGTCAGGCGGTCAGAAACAACGTATTGCCATTGCCCGCGCGATCCTGCGCGACGCGCCGGTTCTGTTGCTGGATGAGGCGACTTCGGCTCTGGACGCCGAAAGCGAACGCGCGGTGCAGGGCGCCGTCGATCAGATGCGCGCCGGTCGGACCACGCTGATCGTGGCGCACCGTCTGGCGACCGTCAAAAAGGCGGATCGGATCGTGGTGATGGAGGCCGGTCAGATCGTGGCGCAGGGCACCCATGAGGATCTGGTTGTTCAGGATGGTCTGTATGCCCGCCTGGCGCGCCTGCAATTCACCGATGGCGTCGCAGCTGAATAGCCTGACGTCGCGGAAGTCAGTTTCACGCCGCTGCGTAATTCTACAATTTTGGGCGTGGCCCCTCTAACCCGTCGCTTGCAGTTGCGGGGTTTTGCTTCCATCTTGTCATGGAAAAAACCGCGCAAGACGTGGGAGAATAAAAGGGAGGAGCCACATGGCCTTTGTGGGTTTGGAAGACAAGGCAAGAATTGAGCAGGAAATGTCGTGGGAGGATCGGGATGTTCCGGTCACCTTCCATCAGTTGCTGTCGCGTACGGCCAGCAAGTTTCCGAACAGTAATGCGGTCAGCTTTCAATTGTTGTCGGGCCCAACGGACAAGGCCGAAACTCTGACTTGGTCGCAACTGTTGGGCAAGGTCAATCAGGCCGCGAACCTGTTCCGGTCATTGGGCATCGGTGAAAAGGATGTGGTGGCCTATGTGCTGCCCAACTGTAACGAGACGCTGGTTACTTTGATGGGTGGTGCGGTTGCTGGCATCGTGAACCCGATCAACCCGCTGCTGGAACCTGAACAGATCGCCGCAATTCTGCGCGAAACCGGCGCCAAAGTGGTCGTTACGCTCAAGTCGTTCCCCAAAACGGATGTGGCGCAAAAGGTCGAAGAGGCGGTTCGCCATGCGCCAAATGTCAAAACCATCCTCGAGATTGACCTCAACCGCTATCTGACGCCGCCAAAATCCTGGCTGGTGCCGTTCCTGCGTCCCAAGATGGGCGACAAGGAACATCTGGCGCATGCGGACTACAAGAACTTCAACAAGGAATTGGCCAAGCAGCCGACGACTTTGACGTTTGAGGACAGCAAGGAAGATCGCGTTGCCTGCTATTTCCACACTGGCGGCACGACCGGCATGCCGAAGGTTGCGCAGCACAAATACTCGGGCCTGATCTACAATGGCTGGCTCGGCCACACGCTGCTGTTCTCGGAAGAAGACGTGATCATGTGCCCGCTGCCCATGTTCCACGTGTTTGCGGTGCATGTGATCATGATGGCCGCGGTGTCGTCCGGCGCACATGTGGTCTTCCCGACACCGGCGGGATATCGCGGCGACGGCGTGTTCGACAATTTCTGGAAGCTGATCGAACGCTGGAAGGTGACTTTCATCATCACCGTTCCCACGGCGATTGCGGCCAAGATGCAGCGCCCGGTGGATGCGGATATCTCAAGCGTGAAGACGGCATTCTCCGGCTCGGCGCCTTTACCGGTCGAATTGTTCCGGCGGTTTGAAGAAGCAACAGGCGTGACCATCGTGGAAGGCTATGGCCTGACCGAAGCCACCTGTCTGGTGTCCTGCAACCCGGTGGACGGGGAAAAGAAGATCGGCTCGATCGGTATTCCGTTCCCCTATACGGACGTGAAAATTCTGCAGGATGGCCCGGACGGTCCAAAAGAATGCGCCGCGGATGAGATCGGTGAGATCTGCATCTCGAACCCCGGCGTCTACGCGGGCAATACCTATACCGAAGCGGATAAGAACGTCGATCTGTACCACTTCGACAAGTACCTGCGCACGGGCGATCTGGGGCGTTTTGACGAGGACGGTTATCTGTGGATCACGGGCCGTGCCAAAGACCTGATCATTCGGGGAGGTCACAACATTGACCCGGCCGAAATCGAAGAGGCCTTGCTGGGGCACGATGCCGTTGCCTTTGCAGGTGCCATCGGCCAGCCGGACGCCTATTCGGGCGAGGTGCCTTGCGCCTTTGTCGAACTGGTCGAGGGCGCTTCGGTGACCGAGAAGGAACTGATGGACTATTGCGGCGTGCATGTTCACGAACGAGCGGCGCAACCCAAGCATATGACCATTCTAGACGAGCTGCCCAAGACCGCCGTCGGTAAGGTCTTTAAGCCAGAGCTTCGCAAACAGGCGATCACGCGCATCTACAATGGCGCGCTGGAAGAGGCGGGTCTTGACGCGCGGGTGGTGCTGGTTATCGACGATAAGAAGCGCGGGCTTGTTGCACAGCTTGACGCGAAGGGTTCCTCGGAGGACGATGTCAGCAAGGTGCTGGGATCGTTCATCCGGCCATGGGAGTGGGCTGCCTGACCGGGAGGGAACATGGATTATGAACGTCTGATTGATGAAGAAACTTGGGCGTTCATAAAACGAACGGCTGAAAGCTATCCGGATGATGCGGTCGATCTGTCTATCGAGGATCAGCGTCGTGTGTATGACACAATGTGTGCGGACTTTCGCCAGCCCCGCCCACAAAGGGTAGAAACTGAGGACAGGCAGGCAAATGGCGTGCCTGTCCGCGTCTACATCGCGGGCCAGCCAACGCGAACCGTCATCTATTTCCACGGTGGTGGATTTGTTGTTGGCGGTCTGAACAGCCACGATGACGTCTGCGCAGAGATCTGCGCGCAGACCGGGTATCGGGTCGTCGCCGTGGATTACCGCCTGTGTCCGGAACATGTCCATCCCGCGCAGTTTCAGGACAGTTGGACTGCGACGAAGTGGGTGGTCGAGGAATTCGGCGATCCAATCGTCCTTGCAGGCGACAGCGCTGGGGGCAATCTAGCCGCCGCCGTGGCGCATCATGGCCGAGGACAACTAAAAAACGTGCTGGGGCAGGTTCTGATTTACCCCGGTTTGGGTGGCGACAGCACGAAGGGTTCGTATATCGAACACGCACACGCACCGCTTTTGACGCTGGATGAGATCCTTTTCTACGAAAAAGTGCGATGCGGCGGCAATGTTCCGAAAGACGACCCGACCTTTGCACCGCTGCACGACGTCGACTTCTCGGGGCTTCCGCCGACCGTAGTCGTCACCGCCGATTGCGACCCGCTGCGTGATGACGGATCCAGCTATTGCGACCACATCGCCGCTGCGGGCGGGCAGGCGCATTGGATCAACGAACCAGGCCTCGTCCACGGTTATCTGCGCGCGCGTATTTCTGTGAAACGCGCGGCAGACAGTTTTGAGCGGATCTCAGTCGCCATTGAGGCGTTAGGCCAGCAGATCTGGCCCTACGACTAACCCGTCATTTCAGGAAAGGCGCGGCTTTCATGGTCTCGGCAATGGGTGCGCCCATGCGGTTCAAGATTGTAGGCGCAAGCTGTAGCTGGTCGATCACTGTGTCGACCTCGGGACCTACTGCATCTCCGAAGTAATACAGCGCCGTTTCCTGTTGCAGCGGGCCGCGTCCGCCGTGGTGGCCGCGCTCGTCCTGCCCGTGGTCGGCGGTCACGATGACTTCATAGCCTAACTGCCGCCAGCGCGGAATGAAGGGGGCCAGCATCTCGTCTGCGACGAAACAGGCATGGTCCATCTCTTCGCAATCATGGAAGAACCGGTGCCCCATACTGTCCAGCGTGCACGTGTGCAGAATACCGTAATCCAGCCCAAAACGTAGACACAGGTTGGTCAGCGTGCCGAACAGGTCGACGTCTGAAGGGGTCATCTGATTGGCCTTGCCGTAGCCGGTCATGCTGTGGAACCGACCGTGGTTGATGGTCGCGCTGTCGGGCTCGTCATATTCAATGTCGCGGACGTAGTCGAAAGGATGGCGGTTGAAGAATTGCGACCAATAGCTGTGCGTTACCGCGCCAGTAACACCACCAGCTTCACGCACTTGGCTGAAGACGTCCTTGTGGCTCAGTCGAAAGACGTTGCCGTTGCCGGTACAGCCGTGCTCCTGGGGAGTGACGCCGGTGTGGATCGAGGCATAGCAACTGGCCGATGTAGACGGCAGAACAGCGCGCAGTTTCCAGACCCGCGCTTCGCCGCTGTCAACCCAGCCTTCGAGATTGCCAAACAGGCGCCGAAAATTGCGCCACGGAACACCATCCAGGATGATGAGGAGTAGTTTGCGGTCCATGTCATTGGCCTTTTGACTAGATATTTCTGGCGACCCTAGGGGATTCGCGATCAGGGGTCTGCCCGTTCGCGCCCCCAATAGCAAAATCCCGACACCTGTCATCGAACAAGGTGCCGGGATTTTGATTCTTCATCGAACTGTCACGAAGCGATCAGTTGCCCGCGCTCTCCATTTTGCGATGGGCGACGACCTCTTCCAGCCAGCCCAGATGCATTTCGGGAACCGAGCTGAGCAGCAGGTCGGTATAGTCGTCGAACGGCGGGCTCAGCACCTCGCTTTTCGAACCATAGCGAACCACGCGGCCCTGATACATCACCGCGATGCTGTCGCTGATCGCGCGGACCGTCGCTAGATCGTGGGTGATGAACAGATAGGCCACGTCCTCGATCTTTTGCAGGTCCAGCAGCAGCTTCAGGATGCCGTCCGCAACCAATGGATCAAGCGCCGAGGTGACCTCATCGCAGATGATCATCTTGGGCTTGGCCGCCAGAGACCGGGCGATGCAGACACGCTGTTTCTGACCACCGGACAGTTCGGCCGGATAGCGGTCGATGAACTTTTCGCCCAACTCGATCTCATCCAGCAGCTCAATGATCCGCTTGCGCTTCTCAGCACCACGCATGTTGAAGTAGAACTCCAGCGGTCGCCCTATGATCGTACCAACGGTCTGACGCGGGTTCATCGCCACGTCAGCCATCTGGTAAATCATCTGCAACTCTCGCAGGTCTTCGCGGGATCGGCCTTTCAGATCACCACTGAGCTTGCGCCCGGCGAAGGTAATCTCACCATCGCGCGGCGGCAGCAGACCGGTGATCACACGCGCCAGCGTCGATTTGCCCGAGCCGGATTCGCCCACAACCGCCAGCGTCTGCCCCGGATGAAGCTCGACATTGACGTTGTGAAGCACGTCGAAATTCAGTCCCTTGTAGCGTGCGGTGATGCCGTCCACGCTGAGCACCGGTTCTGGTGTGGGCTTCTTTTCTTCGTGTTCGATCGAGCGGACCGAGACCAGCGCTTGCGTGTACTCTTCTTGCGGGTTGTTGATGATCTGATCGGTGTGACCGTATTCGACCGTGTTCCCCATCCGAAGAACCATGATGTCGTCGCTCACCTGAGCCACAACAGCAAGGTCGTGCGTGATGTAGAGCGCTGCAACGCCGGTATCGGCAATGGCCTCTTTGATCGCCATCAGAACGTCGATCTGGGTGGTCACGTCCAGCGCCGTGGTGGGTTCGTCGAACACCACCAGATCGGGTTCCGGACATAGCGCCAGCGCGGTCATGCAGCGCTGCAGCTGCCCACCCGAGACCTGGTGCGGATAGCGATCACCGATATTGTCCGGATCGGGCAGACCCAGCTTGGCGAACAGTTCGCGTGCGCGCCCCTCGGCCTCTTTGCGGCTGAACTTCTTCTGTTCAACCGCAGCCTCGATCACCTGATCCATGATCTTCTTGGCCGGGTTGAAAGACGCAGCAGCGGATTGAGACACGTACGTAACCTCACCTCCGCGCAGTTTTCGGATATCTCTGTGCGACGTCTTGAGGATATCGCGCCCATTGACCCAAACCTCGCCGCCGGTGATTTTCACACCACCTCGGCCATAAGCCATCGAAGCCAGACCGATGGTAGACTTGCCTGCACCGGATTCACCGATCAAACCCAGCACCTTGCCGCGCTCGAGGTCAAAGCTGACCCCGTGCACGATTTCGATGTCATGGGGTTTTTCACCTGGCGGGTAGACGGTCGCGCCGATTTTGAGGTCGCGGACCTTGAGAAGGGTATCACTCATCCCCGGCCTCCTTTCAGCGATGTGGTACGGTTCAGAACCCAGTCAGCCACAAGATTGACCGAGATGGCCAGCGTCGCGATGGCCACTGCGGGGTACAGAGCCGCGCCGATCCCATAAACGATACCGTCCTTGTTTTCCTTCACGATGCCGCCCCAGTCCGCCAGCGGCGGCTGAACGCCCAGACCCAAGAACGACAGAGTTGAGACAAACAGAACCATGAAGATGAACCGCAGGCCAAGTTCAGCGACCAGCGGCGACAATGCGTTGGGCAGGATTTCCCGGAAGATGATCCACGATTGTCCTTCGCCACGCAGCTTTGCGGCTTCGACATAGTCCATCACGGCGATATCCACGGCCACAGCACGAGCCAGACGATAAACGCGAGTTGAGTCCAGCAAACCCATGACGATGATCAGGACGGGCACGGTGACAGGCACCATAGCCAGAACGACCAGCGCGAAGATCAGCGTCGGGATCGACATGATAAGGTCCACCGCACGGGACATGACCTGATCCGCCCATCCGCCAAGAACGGCGGCCAGAAACCCAAGGATCGAACCTGTTACAAAGCTAAGGATGGTGGCAGCAGTGGCAATAAAGATCGTCGTGCGCCCGCCATAGATCATGCGGCTGAGAAGGTCGCGGCCAATGTTGTCAGTGCCCAGCCAAAATTGCGAGCTGGACGGCTCCCACACATCGCCAACGACTTCGGCCATGCCGTATGGGGCCAGCAGAGGCGCAAAAATCGCGATGATGAAGTACAGGGCTGTGAATGCCAGCCCGATCATTGCAGAGATTGGGATATTCTTCATTTCGGATGCCTCAGCCTTGGGTTGGCCAGAATGGCAACGATGTCCGCAATCATGTTCAGTCCGATATAGATGGCGGCGAAGATCACGCCGCAAGCCAGCACCACCGGCACGTCACGTTTGGTCACGTGATCAACCAGATACTGCCCCATGCCGGGATAGACGAACACCACCTCAACCACGACGACGCCAACGACCAGATAGGCCAGGTTCAGCATCACTACGTTAACGATGGGCGCGACCGCGTTGGGGAAAGCATGGCGGTAAATGACCTGAAAATTGCTCAGACCTTTCAGTTCGGCCGTTTCCACATAGGCCGACTGCATCACGTTCAGAATTGCGGCGCGGGTCATGCGCATCATATGCGCCAGAACGACCAGCGTCAGCACGATGACCGGCAAAGCGATCGAGTTCAGCTTTTGCCCGAAGGACATGCTGTCGTTGATCATCGCAAGAGGCGAGAACATGCCCAGCTTAACGGCAATGAAATAGACCAGAACGTAACCGATCAGGAATTCGGGTATGGAAATCGTGGTCAGGGTAACAGCTGAAATCAGCTTGTCCGGCCAGCGATTGCGATAGCGGACGGCCAGAAGGCCGAGAAAGATGGCAAGCGGAACCGATACGACAGCGGCCCAGAACGCCAGAAACAGAGTGTTGCCCAGACGATTGCCGATCGAGTCTGCAATATCCAGTTTGTTGGTCAGTGACTGACCCAGATCGCCCTGCAGAATGCCGCCCAGCCATTCGAAATAGCGGGTCAAAGCGGGACGGTTGAGGCCCATTTCCTCGCGCAGGTTTGCCAGCGCCTCGGGGGTTGCAGCTTGACCCAGGACCGCTTGCGCAGCGTCCCCGGGCAGGGCTTCAGTGAGGCCGAAAATCAGAGCCGATGCACCGAAGAGAAGAAGGAGTCCCAGCGCAAGGCGCTGGGAAACCAGTTTGATGATTGGATGCATTAACTGTGGGCCCTATCAGGAGAACCACATTTTGCGGGACATGTTGCCATTCATCATCTCTTGGGTCGGGTCGCTCTCCCAACCTTCGAGCTGATTGGTGACGCCCTCGACAAAGTCGTTGAACATCGGGCAGATCAGACCACCCTGATCGCGGACCATCATGCCCATCTTGCTGTAGATGTCCTTACGTTTGTCGTTGTCCAGTTCGGCGCGTGCCGCGAACAGCATTTCGTCGAATTCCGGAATCTTGAAGCGGGTGTCGTTCCAGTCGGCAGTCGACAGGTACGCGGTCGCGTACATCTGGTCTTGCACCGGACGGCCGCCCCAATAGGAGGCGCAGAATGGCTGAACGTTCCAGACTTCGGACCAGTAACCGTCGTTGGGCTCACGTTTGATCTCCAGCGGGATACCGGCCTGAGCGGCGCTTTGCTGGAACAGAGCTGCGGCATCCACAGCACCTGGGAAGGCACCATCTGCCACACGCAGGATGATCGGCGACCCGTCATGACCCGACTTCTGGTAATGCTCCGCCGCTTTTTCAAGGCTGAACTCGCGCTGCGGGATTGAGCCGTCAAATAGCGGGTATGCCGCATTGATTGGCATGTCGTTGCCAATCGTGCCGTACCCGCGCAGAACCTTGTCGACCAAGTCCTGACGGTTGATTGCGTGTTTCAGCGCCAGACGCAGTTCGTTGTTGTCGAATGGCGCAGTGTCGCAGTGCATGATGAACACGTAGTGCCCGCGACCTGCAGTCGAGTGCACAGTCAGGTTCGGTGCGCGGCCCAGCAGATCGGCAACCTTTGGTTCAACGCGGTTGATCGCGTGAACCTGACCAGATTGCAGTGCGGCGGTACGCGCGGTCGCATCGTTGATGACGATCACTTCGACACTGTCGAAGTTGCCGAAATCGGGGTTCCAGTGGTTTTCAAACTTTGTGTAGAGGTGACGTACACCGGGCTCGTTCACTTCTACCTTGTATGGTCCTGTGCCGATACCTGCACCCGGATCGTCCATGCCGCCGTCCGGTTGAATGATCAGGTGGTAATCGGCCATCAGATAGGGAAGGTCAGCGTTCGGCTCGGTCAGAGTGACCTGGAAGTTGTCGCCATCGGCCTTCATCGACTCAATGCCCTTCATGATGCCCAGGGCACCTGACTTGGAGTCTTCGTTCGAGTGGCGTTGCATGGTCTTCAGCACGTCTTCGCTGGTCATGGTCTTGCCGTTGTGGAACTCGACGCCCTGACGCAGCTTGAATGTCCAGACCTTGGCGTCCGCGCTGCCTTCGACGGCTTCCGCGAGGCGCGGCTCGATCGACCCGTCGGGTGCAACCTCCACAAGCTGGTCCCCGAACTGTTTACCGTTCTGGAAAGGAACCGAGCTTGCGTAAGTTGCCGGGTCCAGCGAGTTGGTCGATTCACCACCCTGCAAGCCGAACTTCAGGTCGCCGCCCTTTTTGGGGCCAGCCGCACGCGCTGCATCGGCAAACATGGTGCTGGCCATCGCTGCCGACACACCCAGAGCCGCAGCTTTCCCCATGAATTCGCGACGGGTGAGTTTGCCCGCTGTGACCTGACCGGCCATGTGAGTGAGTTGTTCGTTCATTTATTGGTCTCCCAGTTGATTGGATTACAGCCCTTGTCGGACTTTTTTATTGACGCATGAGTCAAGGTAGGCGCATTTCGGTCTGCCGAGCAAGGACAAATGTCTGACCTTTGCCAACCAAAATATCACATCTGGTTGCGTTGAACGGTGTCCTCCGTTTGCTTGGAAAATACCAAAGTTCCGTTTTCAAAGGCACTTATTTTCGCCTGCAAATAAAAGTTGTCCCGGTCGGACCACATTTCACAGGACGTTTCGGTGTGCAGGTCAATTCCGTCCCGGCTGAGTTCCTGCGTCCAGTGGCAATACCCTCGGGCGGATAGCGGGTCATCCGGATGAATGGTCCAGCGTTCAAATGCAGTCCCGCCATGGGTCAAACCGTGGTGGTCGTCAGTGACAAGACCAAAGTCGTCTTCGATGACAAGACTGGTTTTACCCGAGTTCATATCGGTTTCCACACGCCGCGAATTGCTGCTGTCGCGCAATGTCGTGGCCTCGCGCGGGGTTTCGGATTCGGGCGGTTGGAACACATGCTCGTCTCCGCCCGGTGTCGCCCGGTTCGGGATCGAAATCTCACCGCCGGTCAAATGTATCTCGACAGGTTCAGGTGACGGCCAGATCAGTGGCCAATACGCGCTGGAAACAGCAACGCGCAGACGATGCCCTTTGGGAACGCGATAGGCGATGTGGTCCAGATCCAGTGTAACTTCATAAGGTTTTCCGGGCTCCAGCGGAGTTGGATTCGCGTGACCGTCACGATGCGACAGGTTCAAGACGCCATAGGTAATCCGGGTCGATGCACCGTCCGGGTGGACGTGGTTCAGCCGCACCGCGATCTGCGCCTGTGGCCGGTCAGCGCTGACCTTCAACCGAATGCGTGGTGCGCCAACGATGTCCAGATCTTCGGACAAAGGCGAACCATCGAAACAAGCGGACAACGCATCGTCTGCGCGCTGATCCCCCGGCATGTCAGGACCCAGCCAAATGGCGCAATACTCCCCTCCGTCCATGCCGCAGGTCTGGGGGGAGCGTACGCGCCTGTTCAGTGATCCATCCCGGCCAAGCCTGTCATCCGACAGGGCCAGTTTTAGGTCAGGCAGATGTGACGTCGCCCCAGTCTGTTCGGCAATCCAGCGCCCGGGTCTTTCTGCATACCACCGCTGCGGGCGGACCCCGTCCATCAGATAGGCTCGATAGTCGGGATCGTTCTCAACGCCCGTGTCCAAACCTTTCAGCCAGTGATCCCACCAGCGCAGCGCTTCTTGCAAGAAACCGATTCGTGGCTCGGGCACTGCAAAGTGCGGATACTTATGTACCCACGGGCCGACGATACCCTTCACCGGGGCATCAAGCTGTTCAACCAACAACGGCACAGTATTCTTATACGCATCGCCCCAACCGCCAACAGCAAGGGTCGCCGCGCGGATCGCGTTGAAATCTTCGCAGACCGAGCCATGACACCAATAGGCATCCCGTGTCTGATGGCGCAGCCAGACCGACGGCAGGAAGGGTTCGTTTTCAAGACGCTCAAGCCACAGCTCACGCCAGTTCTGGCGCAGCGCCGGATCGGGGGCTCGGGACGAATAGGACCACATGGTCGCGCCCCAGCCCAGATTTTCGTTTAGCAGGCAACCGCCCTTATAGTGGATGTCGTCCGCATACCGGTCAGCCGTTGAACACAGTGTGATGATTGCTTTCAAGGGGGCTGGTTGCAGGGCCGCAACCTGTAGGGCGTTGAAACCACCCCAACTGATTCCCATCATGCCAACCGCCCCGGAACACCACGTCTGTTCGGCCAGCCATCGAATTGTCGACACGGCATCATCCAGCTCTTGCTGGGTATATTCATCCTCCATCATCCCTTCGCTGTCGCCATTACCGCGCATGTCTACGCGAATGCAGGCATAGCCGCGTTTGGCAAACCAGGGATGGGTCAGAGCATCGCGCGGCGCCGTGCCGTCACGTTTGCGGTAGGGGAGGAACTCAAGAATGGCCGGAACGGGATTTTCGTCGGCGTCAACCGGGCGCCAGACGCGTGCTGAAAGTTGACACCCATCCGGCATCACTATGCCGACATCCGGTAAATCTTCGATATCGCATAGCGAATTGGGCGAGCGCGTCATTCTAAGAGTGTCTCGGTCTTTTTCGCTTTGGTATGCGTGAAAATCGTCAAATCAACGCCTTAATGCGACAACAAGGTCCATCACATTCGTTCCGGTGGGTCCTGTAACCAACAATGCGCCAGCAGCGTCCAGAAAACTACCGCTGTCAGCACGTTGCAGGGCACGCTCGGCTCCATCGCCCCAGGTCGCACCGTCAACCACCGCTCCGGCTGCATTGGTCGGGCCATCGGTACCATCAGTTCCACCGACGACCACGGTCAGCTCCGAAACTCCGGCGATTTCACGGGCCAGCGCCAGCGCAAGTGCTTGGTTGCGTCCACCGCGACCCGGGTTGTCCGGCAGGACCACTGTTGGTTCACCGCCGAAAACCATGGCGCCGGGTTCCATGTCTCGTAGCCGTTGCCCCAGCGCCGTGGCGACCCGCTTGACATCATCGTGCAAGCACTCTTCATCAGCCAGCACCTGAAAACCTTGGGCGCGTGCAAGATCGACCGCGGCAGAGCGCGCATGAGCGTTGGACGCGACGATCTGGGTCGTCGCCTCAAACTCATGTGTTTCAGGTAGAGCACCAATGCCGGACCCGATGACATTCAGATCATCACCCGGAACGTCTGAAATCGCCAGAACGGTCGCTTTTGCCCCCCCAAAATGTGACAGAAGCCCGCCGCCCTTGATCCGCGACAGCTTGCGGCGTTCCGCATTCATCGCAGTGATGTCCAGACCCTCGGCCAGAAGCCGTTTGTTCAAATGTTCCAGATCGGCCAGAGTTTTTTCCGGAAGCAAATCCTCAGCCAGCGAGGATGCACCGCCCGACACCAGCAGCAAAACGTGCGAACCGGGTGGCATGGCCTCAATCGTCTCGCGCAGGGCGCGGCCACCGTCGAGGCTGCGCACGTCGGGCACAGGGTGGGAGGCTTCGATCACTTCCACGTTTTCCGGCAAGTCGCGGCCATGATCGTCCTTGGTCACGACCAGTGTCGGGCGTGGCCCAAAATGTTCCAATGCCGCGCGGGCCATGGCTGCTGCCGCTTTACCGACTGCCAGGATTTGGTCCGGTGCCGGGATGTCGTCCAGAACAGCCTTCGTGGCCCTCTGTCCGTCAACCGCGTTTACCCCGGCTTGCCAGATGCGGATTGCCTGTTGCCTTTGATCCATCAACTTTCCACCCAAATCGTAACCGGCCCGTCATTGACCAATTCCACTGCCATATCAGCCCCGAACTCACCGGTTTCGACCGGTACGCCTTTGTCCTGCAGCCGCTGCGAAAACACCTCGTAAAGGTGCTTGCCCTGATCCGGGGGGGCTGCTTCGGAAAAGCCGGGTCTGTTCCCGCGAGAGGTATCGGCGGCGAGTGTAAACTGACTGATCACCAAAGCCGAGCCGCCGACATCTACGACAGATAGGTTCATCTTTCCGGCATCATCCTTGAAAATTCGCAGTTTTGAGACCTTGGCCGCAAGTTGGTCGGCCTTGTGTTCGTCGTCACCCTGCATGGCGCAGACCAGGATCATCAAGCCTGGGCCAGTTTGCCCGATCTGGTTTCCGCCGACCGAGACGTTGGCCCGAGACACCCTTTGTAAAACTGCGCGCAAATTTGTTCTCCGTTTGATGACATGATTAACCCAGCCAGCTGGCAATCTCGCCCAGATCAGCGCGGCTGGTCCGAAACCCATTCGCCGGATGGTCTGCATCTGAGTAACCGAAAGATATTGCGCACAATATCAAACGGTCGTCTGGAATGCCGAAATACCGGTGCAGGAATTTGCCATAGCTGGCCACAGCGGCCTGAGGGATCGTGGCAATGCCCAAGGCTTGTGCTGCCAGCGTGAAGGCCATGACAAACCCACCGCAATCCATTGCACCATAAGACCCGAGGTCTTTAGGGCTTGAGACGATTGCGCAATGGGGGGCGCCGAAAAGGTTGAAGTTTTCAAGCATTTGCCTGGTTGAGCCTGTCCGGTCGCCGCGTTCGACGCCAACGGCCTCATACAGCGCCCAGCCGCATTCGCGTCGACGCGCCTGATAGACGCCATTATACGCAGTCGGGAACGGCAAGTCCGGTTCTGGAGCGCCGATCGCGACCTCATTCTGCAATGCCTTTCGGAACACGTCGGTCTCGCTACCACTGGTAATCACGATGTTCCAAGGCTGCGCATTGCACCAGCTTGGCGCACGCGATGCGCAGGTCAAAATCTGCTCGATCTGGGCCTTCGGCACGGGGTCAGGGCGAAAAGCGCGACAGGAATGCCGCTCGGTCAGCAATCGATCCAGATCTGATGGCGTCATGCTGTCCTCCCCTTCGTGTTGACGAGGCGGAGGATGACGTGAGGTTCCGGGATGTTCAAGCGTTTAAACGGAAACAGTGTTTACTGCTGACCGGTAGCCATAAGATAGCCAACACCCGCCGCGACCAACAGTCCAAGAACCACTGCGATGGTGATTTTGATTGCGGACCACGGGCGCTCACCCTGAACTCGACCTGTTCTGCCATTCACAACAAAACGATAAGTTGCGCCGCGATATTTGTATGCAGCCATCCAGACAGGCAACAAGACATGCTTGAAAGTCACGTTCCGCACATCTGTGTCGATCGCATGAATACGTTGCCTGTCACCACCGATATCAAACCGCACGTCCCGTTCGATCACGCGAGCCATGTGCCCACGGGCCTCGGCGTATCCGTCCTGCAACTCAACTGTGTAAGCCTCAGCCCGGAACCCTGCCAGGTATTCGGGCTGATATGGTTCCAGCGCAGCCAAATCCCACGGCTCCAACGCGTCCGTATAGCTTTTGGGTAAGGACCGAGATGCCAGCACCAGCACATCATCAAAAAACCGCGCAACCCGGCCGGATTTTGGGGACCACCGCACTTTGGCCACACGCTGCTGCATTGGCTTGCCGTCGCGCATGACCGTTCGGGTTTCGTAATAAACCGTGCCACGTTCGCCCTGATAGCTGGACTGCGTATCCGCATCGAAGGTCCAGTAGGGGACATATATCCCCTGCATCTTGCGGCCCTTGCGGGCATATTCCTTCAAACCGTTCGGCGCGAACCAAAGCTTGCCAAGCCAATCCGACATCGCCTTGTGGGCCGAACGCTCGTCCAATGCAAAGGGCAGAACGCCCTTGGGTTTTATATGCCGATTAACGCCAGTTTCAGTGACAACGGGCGTAGCGCAGAACGGGCATTCCGCCGCGTGGGTGTTTGGGTCGAATTCTACCTGAGCCGCGCAGTTCGGACAGGACAGAACGCGGGTTTCTTCAATTTCACCTTCGGGCAGCTTGTCTTGCAGCGCTGCATTGAAATCCAGCTCTTTCAAACTGGCGCCGCCCCATGGGCTGGTACCGATAGTTTCCGAATGCCCGCAATGGTCGCAGGTCAGCGTGCCATCGCCGGGGTTGAACCGGTAATCCGCGCCGCATTGATCGCAGGGAAAGCGGTGTTCGTCGGTCATTGCTGAGCCTTGGTCATCCATTTATGCCAAAATCAGGCACCCGGCGGAGGCGGAGGCAGGATCGTGAACAGTTGGGCCAGTTCCCGCACGTCCCCGGCCTTCTTCCAGCCATCCTGACCGGCGGTCCAGACATGGGTATCGCGCGTGATCTCGCCCTCGGTCGCCATGCGCCCCATCTTTGCCTTCGAGAACGGGCCGCTGGTTTGTCCATCCACCGCGATATGCCAGACATGCTCGACCGGGGGAGGGGGAGGCGGTGCCGCATGCGCTGGTGGTTGCGGGGCAGCGGGGGCGGGCGCTCCCCACGGGCCGCTCGGTTGACCCGCTGCCATGTTCGACATCTGCTGCGCCATCGCCATGCCCATACCCATGCCAAGTCCGGCACCCATGCCACCCCCCTGACCGGGGTTATTGGCAGCAGCGGTCATCGCTTCGGCTGCGGAATATTGCGTGAACTTGCCCAGATCGCCAGCCAGCCCCATTGAGGTGCGCTTGTCCAGCGCGGCCTCGACGGCGGGCGGCAGAGAGATATTCTCGATATAGAACTCGGGCATCTCCAGCCCATAGCCTTCCAGCACTGGCGAGACTTCGGCGGCGATCAGCTTGCCCAGATCGGCGGTGTTGGCCGCCATGTCCAGAACCGGGATACCAGAACCTGCGATTACGCGGCTGAACTCCTGCACGATGATGTTGCGGATCTGAAAGCTGATCTCATCCATGGTGAATTCGCCATCTGTGCCGACGATTTCGATCAGGAACTTCGCGGGATCCTTGACCCTGACCGTATAGGTGCCGAAGGCGCGGATGCGAGTAGGCCCAAATTCGGGGTCCCGCAGCATGATCGGGTTCTTGGTGCCCCATTTCAGATCGTTGAAACGGGTCGTGTTGACGAAATAGATCTCGGATTTGAACGGCGACTGAAACCCGTGGTCCCAGTGCTGCAGCGTCGTCAGGATCGGCATGTTGTTGGTCTCAAGCATATAGAGACCCGGCGTGAAAACGTCCGCCAGTTGCCCTTCATGGACAAAGACCGCAGCCTGACCTTCGCGCACAGTCAGCTTGGCGCCGTATTTGATCGCGTGGCCCTCACGTTCGAAGCGCCAGACCATGGTATCGCGGGTGTCGTCGACCCAGTGGATGACGTCGATGAATTCTCCGGTCAGAAAATCGAAAATGCCCATTGGGGTTCTCCTCTTCCGGGGCTCAGAGCGGCTGGCCCGTCAGTTCACGTGCAATGATCCGCACCACGGGGCGGGCGTTGTCGACCGAAACACCGGTTTCCAAGCGCGGATCGTACAACATTGTCAGTAGTTTTTCGTCATGGCTGGTCAGCAGCGCAAACTCGTCATCGTCGTTGAAGATCGACGGACGTGCAGCCGGGCTGTCGTTGGACAGCCCCAACCCCTGAGCTATCTCCTCGTGAATGCAACTGCGACGCAGCAGATCTGGCAGTTCAGACCGGATCAGGGTCACGGCCCGAACGTATTTATTTGGGGCCGAGCTGTTGCCCAGAGCAAAAACAAAGCAATCGATGTCGGAGCGCGGGTTTGCCACAAGATCCAGAGAATCCTGGCTGATATTCGGGATCAACTGTTTCAACCGGCTAACCACGTAGACGCTATCGTCCTTGCCCGCAAAGAAGACATAAAAATTAGCCCGTCGGCTGACCACCGAAATCGGGTGCCCTGTCACTCTGGCCAGTCTTGCGGAATACGATTCCACCTCGGCCACGTCCTGCGTGCGGGTGGCCGGCAGGACAGAAGGGCCAAATTCGGTTTGGACCCGCACAGGCCCCGCCCAACGGCTCAGCTGCCCGTCCGTTTGGCGGGACGCAACGGCCACCGCATGGTCGGGGTATTCGCTGTAAAAGGCAATCGCCTCAAAATTTCGGGCCAGATCGTCTGCGTCGTAGGGGGTGTCCGGACCACCTCCGTCTGTGCGTAACAGTCCTCTTGTCAGCAAGTCACGTTCGACCCGTTCATAAAACCGCGTCAAATCCTGACTGGCGGCTGACGGCGGGACATAAGCGTTTGGCTCAGGCGCAGGTGCGACAGGACGCTGTTCCGGAACAACGGATGACGTCAGTGCCTCATCGCAATTGGCCAAAGCCAGCAGCGATACAAGCGCCAACGCGGGTTTAAGTGCACTCGAAAATCGCACGCCCAGCCTGCCTTTAGCTCGAAACCGCAGTTCCAGCGTTGTCGCCGACCCCGTCCTTGCGGGCCTTGGCAGCGGCCAGCGTGTCGCGCAGTTCGGCTTCCATCTTCTGCAGCTCTTGCTCGGCGGCAGCGCGCTTGGCCTTGCCTTCGTCAGCAATCGCCAGACTTTCGTTGATCGTTCCGATGAGGTCGGCGTTGGCCTGTTTGACCGCTTCGATATCAAAGACGCCGCGTTCCATTTCTTCGCGGATCATCTTGTTCGACTGACGCAGATTGGCAGCGTTGGACGTAAGCAACTCATTCGTCAGGTCATTTGCGTCACGTACGGCAGAGGCTGCCTCGGCACTGCGCTGAATGGTGACCGCCTGTGCCAACTGCGTCTCCCACAGAGGCACTGTGTTGACGAGTGTCGAGTTGATCTTGGTCACCAGCGACTTATCATTTTCCTGCACCAGCCGGATCGAGGGCAGCGACTGCATCGTCACCTGGCGGGTCAGTTTCAGGTCATGCACCCGACGCTCCAGATCATCGCGCGCAGCGCGCAGGTCGCGCAGTTCCTGCGCTTTCATGACTTGCTCATCCTCAGGCGCGGCCTGAACTTCGGCCTCTTTTTCGGGGATATCATGGCTGTCCAGTTCGGTCAGCTTTTCCTCGCCTGCAGCGATGTACAGCGCGAGTTCATCATAGAAACCCAGCGTCTTTTCGTAGAGCAAATCCAAAGACTTAATGTCTTTCAGCAGCGTATGTTCGTGTGACAACAGGTCGTCGGTGATCCGGTCGATCTGACCCTGAACCTCTTCATATTGCGCGGTGAACTTGGCAAAAGGCGCCGCTTTGCCGATCAGTTTCTCCCACCAGCTGCGCTCGCGCCGGACATCCAGTTCGCTGACCGAAAACCCGCGGATCGTGGTCACGATGTTGCGCAAGCTGTCACCGGCGGGGCCCACATCCTTGTTGCGCACGTCCGCCAGCATGGCTTGACTGATTTCCTGCAGCTCTGCCTGTGCAGAGGACCCAAAGGAAACGATGGAGTTGGTGTTCTCCATGTCGATCTCTGCCATCCGCTTACGGATTTCAGCGCCAACAGGTTCGTCGGCTTCCTCAAGCGAGACGACCTCGGCCGTGGGGTCTGGCAGGGCAACGGCCGTTACCTCCTGCACCAGCGTTTCAGCTTCGACCGCCTTGTTCTTGATGTCATCGGACATGGGGATAATCCTCTCTCAAATGATGGCCGGTCAGTCCAACCGGACGCCTTCGCGTTGCAGTCTTTCGCGCAACACATCAATCTCGACCGTCAGATCGCTGCGGTCATCCAAAAGCATTTTGCGGGTACGTGCCGCGAAATTCTGTTCAAGGTCATCCAGCAAAGACGAGAAGTCTGCCAGAGCCTGTGCATCGCGGGTGCGGGAATAAACATCTGCGAACTTGATTGTCGCGTCACGTGCACCCTGAAGGTAAACCGTCAGGTACTTTCGTGCTCCTGCCAAGTCACGCGGATCTTCTTCGACCGTGCGGAAAAGGTCGCGTGCGGTATCCTGAAACCGTTCCACACGCGCTTCGATCCTGCGGTCGCCGGCACGTTTTACGGCATCCGTCATTTCGGACAAATGGGTTTCGGCGTCCTCGACCACACGGGCGACGCGGTCTTGCTGAAAGGTGTCGATACCTTCCATGCCCTTGTCTTTCATCGGGTCAATTCCGAAGGAGACGGAGTGCAGGACGCTTGCCACCACTCCAAACAGGATCGGGGCGATCAGACTGGCCTCGGACGCTGTCGCAGCGTCCAGAAACTCGGTGCGATAGGCGGCCAGGCCGATTCCAAGCCCGGTCAACAGGCTGGAGAATATCTTTCTGGGAAAAGCCGGACGTCGAGCTGTGCGTCGGGCGTGATAGGCGGACTCGGCCCGCAACCCCTCGCGCAGCAGGAAGGCGGCTGCGGTCAGAACACCGGCCGCAATCAGTCCGATCGTCATGCCCACTGCGCCGTCGTTCAGGGACAGAAACACCAGAGGTATAGCTGGTAGAAACAAAAAGTTGGCGCGGGCACCGGCGGGTTCGACACGAGCCCCGTCAAACTGACCACGCGGGTTTTGGTCCGGCTGTGCCGAGTCGCCTTGAGGGCTGTATTTTCCGCCATACCGTTTGGTCATGCGCTCACAAGCCCCCTAACAGGCCAGTGCACACGCCAAGCATTAGTGCCAACAGCACGACATAGGCTAATTTTTGCACTCCGGTCCCGGACATGGCGCCCCCCAAGTATGCCCCTTGTGGAAATCTAGGCCATGAGAGGCCATGGCGCTAGGGGGAAGGTTGCCTAACCTGCGTCACTTGCGAGGTTTCTTGCCGATCGGAGGCCGTTTTCTCTGGGGGCGGGCGGGCCGTTTGGTCGGGGCGTCGGGTTCGGCGTCCAGCCCTAATTGATCCCGCATGACCCTGCGGCGAATTTCCTCGACCTCTCCGGGCTTTAGATTTCCCAACTGAAAGGGGCCATAGGACACGCGCAAAAGACGGTTCACGGCAAAGCCGATGTCTTCCATTGCGCGGCGGATTTCGCGGTTCTTGCCTTCGCGCAGACCGATAGTAAGCCAGGCGTTTGCTCCTTGCTGGCGGTCCAGCGTGACGGTCATCGGCTGAAAGCGTTCGCCCTCAATCACCAGTCCCTTGCGCAAGGGTTCGAAATCCTCGTCCTTGGGGCGGCCATTCACTCGCACGCGGTACTTCCGCAGCCAGCCTGTCGCGGGCAGTTCAAGCTTGCGCTTGATGCCTCCGTCGTTGGTCAGCAGCAGCAATCCCTCCGAGTTCAGGTCCAACCGGCCAACGCTCATGACGCGGGGCATATCCTCGGGCAGATTGTCGAAGATCGTCGCGCGCCCCTTTTCGTCTCGGGTCGTTGTAACCAGACCGGGCGGTTTGTGATACAGCCACAAGCGCGAGGGTTCCGGTTCTGACACCGGTTTGCCGTCGACGTTGATTTTGTCTTTGGCGGTGACGTTCAGCGCGGGGCTGTCGATGGTCTTGCCATTCACGCTGACACGACCGGCTTCGATCATGCGCTCGGCTTCGCGGCGCGAGGCAATGCCTGCGCGGGCAAGGACTTTGGCGATCCGGTCGCCGGGGGGAGGGGTGTTGCTCATCCGCTGGCCATAGCGCATCCCGCCCGCTTGCGAAAGACAGGTTTCTGAGGCAGTGAGGGGCATGGAGTTCAGATCTCATATGAAACTCGCGCTGGAACAGGCGCGCGCGGCAGCAGATCGCGGCGAAGTTCCGGTGGGTGCGGTCATCGTTTCGACCGACGGCAGGGTCGTCTCTGCCGACGGTAATCGTACGCGAGAGCTGAATGATCCCACCGCCCATGCCGAGATTCTGGCACTGCGAGCGGCCTGCGCCGAAGTCGGGTCCGAGCGTCTGCCTGATCACGATCTCTATGTGACGTTGGAACCCTGCGCGATGTGTGCGGCGGCATTGGCGGCGGCACGTATCCGTCGCATCTATTACGGGGCCTCCGATCCAAAATCCGGTGGCGTTGCTCATGGCGCGCGCGTGTTTTCGCATCCGCAAGCCCATCATGTGCCCGAGGTTTACGACGGACTCTCGGCAACGGAATCCGAAAACCTGCTGAAATCTTTCTTTGCCGAGCGGCGGGCGACCTGAACTTGGCGCCGTGCAGCGGTGTCACTTCTGCCAGTCAAGCCTGTAGATCTTGTGGTCTCCCTTCAGGCCTTTCAGCGGGACCGTTGCGGCATCGGAAAACGAGAACTGTTTTCCGCTTCCAACCATTATCCTGGTGGCGTCAGACACACGAATCTCATCCGGGGCGCACAGAGATGCGATCCGCGCCGCTTTGTTTACCACCGTTCCAAAATAGTCCCCGTCGGTCTCCAGAACATCGCCTGTGTGAATGCCGATTCTGGCCCGAAGGCGCGGTTCGATTTTGTCGGAATGCAATTTTTGCTGGATCGACTGGGCTGCCTCAAGCGCACTACGGGCAGTTGGGAACACGGACATTGTCCCGTCGCCCAGCGATTTTATCATTTTCCCACCTGTTTGATCGATCTGCGCTTCGACTTTTTCCAAGTGACACCTGACGGCCCGGTTCCAGAGTTGATCACCGATCGCCTGTGCGATGGCCGAGCTGTCGGCGATGTCGGTGAACATGATCGACGCTATGCCCGAAGGGCTTTGCTGCAGTTCTTCCTGATCCACGCCCAGCAACAGGTCGTCGAAGCTTTTGGATTCGAACCCCATCGCTTCAATATTCGAAACGGGATTGGAATTGTGGATCTGAACAATGCGCCACACGGCGTCTTCAAGAATGAATACAAAGGAAATACGAAAATTCACCGCCTTGTCTGTTTCCGGCGCGTAGACCTTGGCGCGCCAGACAGCCCATCCGACCGAGCCAATTTCATGCGCGACGATGCTGGACTCGTTGATAACGAATTTCGGGACGTCCTCGATATAGGCTTTGTACCCGGTCCGAAGCGCGTCTCCGATCCAGAACTCGTCGTCCGCTGATCCCAGATATGTCAGAGCACTGGACTTTGAAAACAGATTGACGACGACATCTGTATCACGCGCGCCAAATGCCGAGACCCACCTTTGTACTATGGCCTCCAATTCCGGAGATGTGGCAATGCGATCATCCATTCTTTGAAGATTTTGGTTCGAAATACGACTTTGACTATATCTTATAGCCGTATCGGCGTCATCACTGCCGGCTCAATGACCTCCACACCCGGCAAACCGTCAATCAGGGCCTGAGCCGATTGTTCCAGAACCGGAAAGGTCTTGTAGTGGCAGGGAATCACGGTCTTGAAGTTGAAGTACCGCTTGGCCGCATACGCCGCGCCTTTCATGTCCATCGTGAAGTGCCCGCCGGCAGACAGGATGCCGATATCGGGTTTGTAGTAGTCCCCCATCCAATCCATATCAGCCATGATGTCGGTATCGCCCGAGACATAGAGCATGTGCCCTTCCGAGGCGATCATGAACCCGACTTCGCTGCCGCCGGTGCGCAGCCCGTCCGGCGTGGAAAAGGTCGAGCTGTGCGAGGCCGGGACCATCGACACTTTGATCCCGTTCAGGTTCACGGTTCCGCCTTTGTTATAACCGATGGTTTCTAGCCCCTCGGCCTCGCTCCAATACCCCATCAGGTCGTATTGACCGACCACCGGAACGTTCAGATGTTTGGCCAGCGAGACGACATCTGCGACATGATCGAAATGCGTATGTGTCAACAGAATATGTGTCGCGCCTTCAAGGGCGGCATCGTGCTGGTCCTCGGACAAGACTGGGTTGCCTGTCAGCCAGGGGTCGATCAGCAGAACCTGGCCTCCGGTTTCGATGCGAAAGCTGCCGTGACCCAGCCAAATGATATCCATGAAATAGTCCTCCCGAACAAAGTGTTGGCTTTAACCTAACATCGGATATGTAAAAGTTCATGGACTGGTTTCAGGAAATTGATGGCTATTGCGAGCGCTTGTCGCCCGCCTATTGGGCCGAGCCGATAAATGCAGTGACAAACGCCGCGTTTCTGATCGCGGCTTTTGTCATGTGGCGGCGTGTGCGCGGGCATGGGATGCCTTTGGCGATGCTGCTGGTATTCATTCTCGCCGCCATCGGGGTCGGCAGTTACCTGTTCCATACCCACGCGCAGGCCTGGGCGGCGATGGCGGACGTTCTGCCGATCCTGCTGTACATTCTGGTCTATATCTTCGCGATCAACCGGGACGTCTGGCACATGCGGCCGCTGACGGCCGGGTTCGTGGCGGCGCTGTTCATTCCCTATGCCGCAGCGACGGTGCCCCTGTTTGAATTTGTGCCCGGTCTGGGTGGATCAGCGGCCTATGCGCCGGTACCGCTGCTGATCCTGATCTATGCGTTTTTGCTGCGCCACCGGGTGCCGGACACCGCCCGTGGTCTGGCCATCGGAGCGGTGATCCTGATCGCCTCGATCACCTTTCGCGCGCTGGACGAACCGATTTGCGGACAAATCCCATTGGGCACGCATTTCATGTGGCATATCCTGAACGCCGTCATGCTGGGCTGGATGATCGAGGTCTATCGGCGGCATATGGCCCGCGCGTCTCAGTCTTGAAACGCGATGGCCAGATGGTCGGGCAGGTCGAATTCGGACAAAACCCGCGCCCGGCCGTCGGCTGACATTTTGCGGGCAGTCTTTTCGACGATGCTCTGGATTTTCTCGGCTGAGTGCTTTTCGGCGAACGGAGCGAAATACCATTTAAGGAAAACAAAACAGATCACGTCTTCAAGCGCCTGAACCTCATCGTCGCGCTTGATGCCCTGTTTGCGCAGCATACGATCGGCGGCTTCGATGTCGTCGGCGTCGTAGCCGTTCTGTTCCATCAAGCCCGTTACGACGTCAGCGTGATGGACGCCCTGCGCCTTGCGCCAGGCAAGGTATCCGGCGCGACCTTCGGGATACTCGCTACGCGCCAGTTTCCAACGCTCCACGTGCTGACCCCGCGCGGCGATCTGCAGTGGGTCGGATGCATCCGGGAACAATCGGTCCAACTCGGCGCTCATGCGCTGACCATACAATAGCTCGGCTGGCTGGCCGTCTTCTAACTTGGGGTCATGTGAGTTGGCCGCATCAATTGCGTCCAGAACAGCTTGCTTGCGCGCGTTCATCTTCCGCTCCGTTGGCTTGTCGGATCTGCAGCGCAGTCCGGTGGTCATTTCGTGCCATCGTAACGGTTTGCCGTGCGGGGTGCAGCAAGCAATTGCCGGGTCGGCGACAGTTTCACCGACCCGGCCGCGGGTCATGTCACTTGCCCGGCTTGGTCTGATCCTGAGTGACGGGCTCGGAAACCTGATCGGGGAACATCAGGCTACGGGTCAGGGTGTCCATGGTTGGGCCAAAAGCGCCTGCCTGGGCCTGCGCTGCAAGAACTGTGGTGGCCAATACAAAGGCGGTCATGAACGTTTTCATCGCTTTTCTCCGATTTCTAGGCTGTGCCATGCCATATGAAGTGAACAGTTCAGTTCAGTTTTTCAAGGGGCAAAATGAACTAATCGGTTTACTTTTTTGCATAGGGGGTATGCAGAATTGAATGGCCGGATCGGATTTTGTGGACCTTCGCGACAGATCCAAGGCAGGATCGGGGCCTCGGCGGTCTTGCGACCCGACGACCAGACAGGTAAATGCCCCCTAACGCATATGAGGATATCCGATGTCGATTGACCAAAGCAATGCCGCCAAGGTGGCCAAACTGGCCCGGATCAAGGTCGAGGATGACGCGCTGCCGGCGCTGGCATCCGAGTTCAACACCATCCTTGGGTTCATCGAGCAACTCAACGAAGTGGATGTCGAAGGCGTCGAGCCGATGGTCTCGGTCGAACCGATGCGCCTGAAGCGTCGTGAGGACGTGGTCACCGATGGCAATCAGCAGGACAAGGTTCTGGCCAACGCCCCTGATGCGCGCGAAGGGTTCTTCGCTGTTCCCAAAGTTGTGGAGTAAGACATGAGCGATCTGAACAAACTGGGCCTGGCCGAAGCCCGCGACGCGCTGCGTAAGGGTGAAGTGACTTCGGTTGAACTGACCGAATCTTGCCTGAAGGCTATTGATGAGGCCGACGCGCTGAACGCTTTTGTCCATAAGACACCCGAGATCGCGCTAGAACGCGCCAAGGCTGCGGATGAGCGGATCAAGGCTGGCGACGCCCCGTCGATGTGCGGCCTGCCGATCGGCATCAAGGATTTGTTCTGCACCAAAGGCGTACCCTCGCAAGCCGCCTCGAAAATTCTGGAAGGCTTCAAACCCGAATACGAATCCACCGTGTCCCAGCAACTGGCCGATGCTGGCGCTGTGATGCTGGGCAAGCTGAACATGGACGAATTCGCGATGGGCTCGTCCAACGAAACCTCCGTCTACGGCAACGCGGTCAGCCCATGGCGTCGTGGCAATGATGATGCGCAATTGACACCAGGTGGTTCGTCTGGTGGATCGGCCTCGGCCGTGTCCGCTGACCTGTGTCTTGCGGCCACCGGCACCGACACCGGCGGTTCGATCCGTCAGCCCGCCGCCTTCACCGGCATCACCGGCATCAAGCCGACCTATGGCCGGTGCTCGCGCTGGGGTATCGTGGCTTTTGCATCCTCGCTGGATCAGGCCGGGCCGATGACCAAAGACGTGCGCGACGCGGCCATCATGCTGGAGGCGATGTGCGGTCACGACCCCAAGGATTCGACGAGTGCCGAACTGGCCGTTCCGAATTTCGAGGCGATGCTGACCGGCGATATCAAGGGCAAGAAAATCGGTATCCCCAAGGAATACCGTATGGAGGGTATGCCTGCCGAGATTGAAAAGCTCTGGGCCGAAGGGGCCGAGATGCTGAAGGCTGCGGGCGCCGAGATCGACGATATCTCGCTGCCGCACACCAAATACGCGTTGCCCGCGTATTACGTGATTGCCCCGGCCGAGGCATCCTCGAACCTCGCGCGCTATGACGGTGTTCGCTATGGCCGCCGCGCTACGCTGGCGCAGGGCGACGGCATCACCGAGATGTACGAGAAAACCCGCGCAGAAGGCTTCGGCCACGAGGTTCAGCGCCGTGTCATGGTGGGCACCTACGTGCTGTCGGCCGGTTTCTACGACGCCTATTACAACCGCGCGCGCCGTGTTCGTACATTGATCAAGAAAGACTTCGAAGACGTGTTCGCGGCCGGAGTCGACGCCATCCTGACCCCGGCGACTCCATCGGCAGCCTTTGGTCTGGGTGAAATGACCGAAGCGGATCCGGTTCAGATGTATTTGAACGACGTCTTTACTGTGACGGTAAACCTGGCCGGTCTGCCCGGTATCGCGGTCCCGGCTGGTCTGGACAAACAAGGTCTGCCGCTTGGTCTGCAGCTAATTGGCCGTCCTTGGGAAGAAGGCGATCTGCTGAACACAGCCTATGCGCTGGAAAGCGCCGCCGGGTTTGTGGCCAAGCCGGGGAAATGGTGGTAATCCTCGGATCAGGCAAGACCAGCTAAGACGGAGCAGCTGAATGCGCTTTACGCTTCTGATCCCCGCAATCGGGCTTGTGGCCGCCTGCAACACGGTGGCCCCGGTCCAGGGTACAGGTTTCAATACGCCTCAATACCAGGCACAGCGCGAAGCTGAACTGGCGGGGCAGGGGTATACCGGAAACCCTTTGGTTGGCCCGGCTGAAGTGTCAGAACAGCAACTGGGCGCGCCCGGTACAATTCCGACAGGCGAAAACGCGGATATCGCCTCGGCAACAGCTGCCGCTTTGGCCAGCACATCGGGTCAGAGCACGGTCACTCAGGCCCCGCTTTCTGCGACCAGCAGCAACGCGATCTCCGATGAGCAGGATTTTGAGGTCGTATCCGGCCGCCGCACAATTGAATCCGACGCGGCGCTGATTCAGCAGAATCGCCAGACCTACGAGGTCGTCACGCCGACCGCTGTTCCGCAGCGCGGCACGGATGGGCAACCGAATATCGTGCAATATGCTCTGAGTACTTCGAACCCTGTTGGAACACAGATCTACAGCCGTGCCGGTTTCAACCTCGACGCCAAGGCTCAGCGCAACTGCGCCAAGTTCCCATCTCCTGACCAAGCTCAGATCGAGTTTCTGGCCAATGGCGGCCCGCAGCGGGATCGCAATGGGCTGGACCCTGATGGCGATGGCTACGCCTGCGGCTGGGATCCCAGTGCATTCCGCAGTGCCGTCAATAACTGACCAACTCACGCCGATCTGGCATCCATCACCCAACTTTGGGCCGCGCAGGGACGGGCTGACGCCGTCGCTGATCGTTCTGCATTACACGGCCATGGATAGCGCGCAGGATGCGCTGGACCGGCTATGCGACCCGATTCACGAAGTCTCGGCACATTACCTGATTGGCGGTGACGGAACGCTTTGGCAGATGGTTCGGGAAGAGGACCGCGCCTGGCACGCCGGGGCCGGAGAGTGGCATGGGCAGAATGACATCAACTCCCGCTCGATCGGCATCGAGCTGGACAACACCGGCACGCATCCGTTCTCCGAGCCACAAATGAACGTGCTGGAGTGGCTGCTGCGCCAGATCATGCACCGCTGGGACATTCATCCAAATGGCGTAATCGGGCATTCCGACATGGCCCCAGGCCGTAAATTTGATCCGGGCTCCCGCTTTGACTGGTTGCGGCTAGAACGCAACGCGCTGGCCGGGCGACGCGGAAACCGTGAGGGGCCTCGAGACGCTCCAGCGGATCAGTTCCGCGCTTTGGCAAAGGCCGCCGGATTCAGCGCCGATGTCGACGACGAAACCCTGTTGTCCGCTGTTCGCCTGCGTTATCGACCCTGGGGCAAAGGCCCGTTGCGCCCTGCCGATCTCGCGCCGTTGGGCAAACAAACCTAATCCGCGCTTCACCTGGCCAAAAATACCTCGGGGTTGAACTGGCCGCAGGCCAAGAAGGGGTTGGCCTCTTCGCCCCCTCATCGACCCTTGACGCCGCCGGGCCCAAAGCATACGCACCCAAATGCGCGGAGGGCCGGATGGCCGCTGGGGCGAAAGCCCGAGAGGAAAGTCCGGACTCCACAAGACAACGGTGCCGGGTAACGCCCGGGCGGGGCAACCCGACGGAAAGCGCCACAGAAATCAGACCGCCACATGCGTGTGGTAAGGGTGAAACGGTGGGGTAAGAGCCCACCGCGTCTCTGGCAACAGGGACGGCACGGCAAGCCCCACCGGGAGCAATGCCAAATAGGGTCCCCGCGCGGGCAGGTCGGCGTCAGCCGATACCACCGCTAAGCGCGTCTTGGCCGAGAGGGACCGGGTTGGCAGCTTGAGCCGTGCAGCAATGCGCGGCCTAGAGGAATGGTCATCGAAGGGGGCAACCCCGGAACAAGATCCGGCTTACAGGCCCTCCGCGCGTATCTCTCGATCAGTTGCCCGGCGGCGTGTAGGCACCAGTCAGTTTCGCGGCTTTTTTGGTGACGGCGACAAAATCTTTCGCCGTCCAGGCACGCACCGTTTCAATCTTTGAAACAGCGCCGGACGCGGCAACGGCCATGCCAATTGCAACTGCATCAGTCCCATCCGGGGCCTCGCTTATGACCACAACGTCATTGTCCCCGGTGGTCATGTAAAACGCCAGCAGCTTGCCGCCGACCTTTTTCAACAGCTGCTTTACAGGTGCCGTGCGATCTGCGGGTTTCTTCAACATTCCTTTGATGCCTTCCTGCGAATAGGACGCGTATGTGATGAAAACAGGCATTATCTTTCCTCCTTGGATCAATGCTTTTGGAACGATGAAATTGGCCGGCTCCACGACCTGTAATTTTGCTCAGAACCCAGTCAGAACTGCGTCCAGAGCGAACCACAAACCCGCTGCGATCAGCACTATTCCCGTCAGTGCGGGCAGCCAGCGCGCACCGGGCAGTAGCTTTTCCAGCGCCACGTACACGGCAATACCGGCGATCCAGTACAGGTTCATGATCCCGCCCACGAACAGCAGCGCCATCAATGCCCAGCAGCAGCCCAGGCAGTACAACCCGTGATGGGCTCCGGTCCGGAACGCGCCATAGGCTCCGGGCCGGTGGTGATCTGCGATGAACCGGGCAGGGCTCTGGCAGTGCTTCAGGCACGCGGCTTTGAGGTCAGACAACTGATAGGCCCCGGCGGCAATCAGCACGCACCCGGCAAAGGCCTTGGACCGGATTGTCATCATTGGACCATCTGAAAGCCCGACGTTTTCCAACCCCCACTGCAAGCCGGTTGCAACAAGGCTGAAAAATGCCCAAGCGATCAGATAACCCGCTAAGAAACAAAAGCTGAAGCGCGCTGCCATTGCACGCTCGCGCCCGACCTTCTTTATCGCCGAGTACAGTAGAACCGTCGGGGCAGCGCTGGGCGTCATCATCGCGATCATCATGACCCACCACATGAGAAAGATCAGGATCGCGTATTGCAGATCCCAAACGGGTGGACCGCCCATTAGCATGGGCTCTCCGATCGGACCTGCCATCCTGGTCATCTCGGCCGCTGTCATTTTCATGCCGATCCCGGCGATGGTGTACCATGCCGAGGCCAGAACGATCAGGAACACGCCGCCAAGTACAATGGCCCGGTCATGTCGCATCAGCCGCTCGACCGTCCCTGTGCGGGGCGGAGTGGGGTACGATGTCATGATGTGCCTCGGATCAGGCGCCCAGGACACCATGGCCCGAGATGTTCAGATGGGCCAGATGCGCATGGGTCGCGTCGAAGGTCAGGCTGATTTCACCGCCATGTGTTTTGGCTGAGCCAGAGGCGGCCTCGGCATGACGGTACTCGAACCCGTTCGGCAGTTGAATCGAAGCCCTGTGCGCCGCGCCGGACACGATATGCGGAATCGGGCTGACCTCGACGTCGAATATCCCCATTACCTTGGCAAAACCCGTGCGCTCGTCGCGATCCCAGTTCAGCTCAATCGGAACGTAAAGCGTTTCGTGTTTGGTCGGCGCCATTGCGCTGTAGACGTACCACATCGTTGCCATCTCATCGGTATCTTCGCCCGTCATGATGGCCTGAAGTGCCGCGCGCTGATCTGCGCTGGCGCTTTCGTCGATGATCAGTTGCATCTGGCCTTTGCCCTCATGGATCGGACCCGGCCAGTAGTATACTCCCGCAGCTCGCACTCCGGCCAGATCGGTGTCTCCGTAGTGGCCGCTTTCGATGTCGAACACGACGACGGCTTCGCAATTGCCGTGTGTTGGAAGTACGCTGAACTGGCACGGGCAACCAAAGTTGCAATTGCAATTGGCCAGCTCTTCGCCCTTGATGGTCCACTCTGTCATGATGCCCCCCAAAACAATATCAACCATGCAAACTCTGCTTTCGCAGTCGCTTGCCTGTTCATGGTGCCTCGATGACCGAGCCCGAAATTGGCTTCTTGGGATTTTTTGTAGGGCGGAAACTATCACAAATTCGAATTTCATACAAATTAGGTTCAGGCATGTGCGGGAATACGCCTGTTGTAAGATCATTGAAGCATGCTGACGCCGCGACCTGCCAAAATCGCCTAATTTAGATTAGCGCGCGAGGCGGGCTTTCGCGTGATCTGATTGGCCGCCCGTCGCGGCAGCGAATGATTACGTCACAGAAATCTGTTAAATTGCGGAAACGCATTTTGAAAACCGGGAGGATTATTATGAGTTTCATGAAAGCATTGGCCTCGGTCGCAGTTGGATTTGCCGCCGCAAAAGGCATTGAGAAATACAAACAAATGGGCGGAATGGCCGGGCTGCAGGACATGATGGAAGGCGCCGGAGGCGGCTTTGGCATGGATCAGCTTGGCAAGATGGCGGAACAGTTCGGCATGCCAGGCGGCGCAGCAGGACTGCAGGAAATGATCGGAAAACTCGGCATGGCGAACCCGGCCGGAGCCGCTGGTCTTGGTGGATTGCTGAATGCCATGCAGGGCGCGGCAAAGACCGGCAGCCAGCAAACCGTGGATATGATGGAAACAGTGTTCAAGGGCACTCCGGGTGGTGCCGTGATGGAGGAGCAGGCCAAGCTGATGCTGCGCGCAATGATCCAGGCGGCCAAGGCGGACGGAGAGCTGGATGAACATGAAAAGGAAACCATTCTCGGCGAGTTGGGCGACGATATCAGCGATGAGGAACGCGCGTTTGTTCAGGACCAACTGAATGCCCCGATCGATGTGATCGGGCTGGCTGCCGATTCCGGTGCGCCGCTGAAAACGCAAGTTTACGCGACATCATTGGCAGCGATTCGTCTGGATAACCAGCGGGAGGCATCTTACCTGAGGCAACTGGCTACTGCGTTGGGTCTATCGGACGCCGAACGCGACCAGATACACGCGTATATGGGCGCGCCAACCCTGTAGGCCCAAGTCTGTTCCCATAACAGTCACCCATGTGCCCGATAGCCCTTGACACGGGGCGTGCAAGGCGTAAAAGCGCACGCTCATAGGAATTCAACCGAAAGGCCCCTGCCTTTCCGGACGCAGGAGATAACCATGGCGAAGCCGACGACAATCAAGATCCGTCTGAACTCGACCGCGGGCACGGGCCACTTCTACGTGACCAAAAAGAACGCTCGCACAATGACCGAGAAAATGACCGTTCGTAAATACGACCCGGTCGTTCGTAAGCATGTCGAGTACAAGGAAGGCAAGATTAAGTAATCTGCCGTCCATCACGGACAAGTTCAAAAGGGTTCCGCAACAGCGGAACCCTTTTTTTGTTTCACTTGAGGCCGCTGCCAGGTGGCGCCCTGGTTGTTCCCGAAAACTTGGCCGTTGCAGTGGCGCATCAGCGCCTTTGCTATTCGTCCGGGCGGCGGGTTGCTTTTTAGAGCACCTTGACCATACGCTTCAGCAAACCGTCCCAAAATGTTGGTCGCCATGAAAAAAATCTTGTTATCCACAATAACCGTGCTCGCCCTTGCGGCCTGTGAGGACCCCTATAACCGCTCTGGTGTGGGGTTTACCGGCATTGATGGTGAGCCGCGAACTGTCTCGGACGTTCCGGGCGCGGTCGCGTTTGTGCCACAGACTACAAACATCCCGGCAGAGCTTGCCGTTCTGCCCGCTGTAAATGTGGCCACAGAAGAAACCGAGCCGCAGAAAGTTGCGCGGGTCGCGATCGACAATGGCGGGCAGACCGACACCAATGCCGTCGTCCTGAGCGGCTCGGATGTAAACCTGTACCTCAGCACCGTCAAAGTGAATGGTACTTTGTTCGGCGTGCTTCGGACGGCAAACAATAGCACTCGCGTGGACAACAATATCGGCGCGGCCTTCGGCCAAAACGCCGAGCAGTTCACCGGGTGTTTGCCAGCTGGTGAAGTGTTTCGCAAAGGGACGTCGTCGCGCAGCTCGGGGTTTTCCGTGGCTTTGAACTGTAGCTGATCAAGCCAACGGATACCGTATCCAAAAGCCTTCACCACGCTGGTGAAGGCTTTTTCATTTCCTGTGATGCGAGCCAACAAAAAAGGCGGGCCGATGTGACCCGCCTTCTGTTTCGAACAAAGATTTGCCGTTATTCCCGGTTGCCGAACAGCTGCAGCAGGAACATGAACATGTTGATGAAGTCCAGATACAGGCTCAGTGCGCCCATGATCGCGGCTTTACCCAGCCATTCCTGATCGCCCGAATGGGCCATTTGCAGGTAGGTGGTTTTGATGTTCTGCGTGTCATACGCGGTCAGACCAGCAAAGATCAGCACGCCGATGACCGAGATGGCAAAGGCGACAGCCGAAGAAGCCAGAAAGATGTTCACAATCGAGGCTACGATCAGGCCGATCACGCCCATGATCAGGAACGTGCCCATTGCGGACAAGTCTTTCTTTGTCGTGTAGCCGTACAGCGACAAGCCTGCAAAGGCGATTGCTGTAATCAGGAACACCTGAATGATCGACTGCCCGGTGAAGACCAGGAAGATCCAGCTGATCGAAACGCCCATAACCGCGGCGAACAGGTAGAACACAGTCTGTGCGCCAGCTGCGGACAGGCGGTTAATCCCGGCGCTGAAGCCAAAAACAAAGGCCAGCGGCGCGAACATGATCACCCACTTCAGGGGCGAAGCAAACAGGGTGTACCCGAACGAAGTCAGATATTTGCTTTCGCTGATTTGCGCGGCTGCCGCCGACGGATCGGTTGTGGTCGCCAGACCGGAAATCGCCCAGGCCGCAGCAAACGTGATCAGCATGCCTACGGACATCGTTCCGTAGACTTTGTTCATGTGGGCGCGCAGGCCCTCGTCAATCTGGGCAGCGCGCGCGCCGGTCGCCGTCCGGATCGTGTCAAATTGTGCCATTAAGGGTCTCCCTTCGCATAGTTCTTGTCGTGGCCCCGATACAGGCCCCGTTCCCCGCAAATATCGGCAAGTGCGGGCTGCGTTTCAAGGGTTTAACGCCGGAAACTGGCTAAAACACGCAACAAAAATGGCAGCCCGGTGATCCGGACTGCCTTTCATCGTAAAAAGATGCAAGCAGGCGTTACTTTTGCCAGAATTCCGGCGCGTCCCAGACAAAACGCGCGGCCTCGGCTTCGGCCTGTTCACGGGTGATCCCGATGTCTTCCAGGGCGCGATCATCCAGCCTTGCAAGCGTGTGGCGCTGACGCTGAAGGGCCAGCACGCCCCAAAGCGAGGACAACGAAAAGCGACGCTGGGGCTTGCAGTGTTGTTTGAGTGCAATTTGGGTCATATCTATTGTCCTTTCATAGAATTTCGATGGTTTGCTTTAGTTCCATCAACTTCCTTGATTTATATGGCGCAGTATGTCACATTTTGAAAATGAATATTTATGAAGTGATACATAAGGATCTGTGAACATGCGAAATCTGGATATCACCACGCTCCGTTCATTCGTTGCCGTTGCGGATCAAGGCGGTGTGACGCGGGCCGCTGGGTTTCTGCATCTGACGCAGTCCGCCGTTTCAATGCAGCTGAAGCGACTGGAGGAGCTTCTGGGTTTGGAGCTGTTGGACCGCACTGGCCGCACAATTGCCCTGACAGCTTCTGGTGAACAACTGCTGGCCTACGCCCGGCGCATGATCGCCTTGAATGATGAAGTGATTTCCAAGCTCACGGACCAGGCTTACGAAGGTGAGGTCGTTCTGGGTGTTCCTCATGACATTGTCTACCCGGCTATTCCCCGGGTTCTGCAACGGTTCAACGCGGAATTCCCGCGGGTCCGTGTGCAATTGGTGTCGTCCTATTCGCTACAGCTGAAAGAGATGTTCAATCGCGGCGAGTGCGATCTGATTTTAACGACTGAGGCTTCGACGGGGGACGGTTCTGAAACCGTGGCCGAGTTGCCGTTGCGCTGGATTGGTGCTCCGGGTGGGACGGCGTGGCGCAAGCGTCCGATCCCTCTGGCTGTTGGTCGGCGGTGTGTGTTTCGGCCTCAGATGATTTCGGCCTTGGACGCGGCAGGCATCCCGTGGGAGCTGTCGGTCGAAACGGAGAACGACCGCACCATTGAGGCTACCGTCAGCGCTGACCTGGCAATTCACGCCATGTTGGACGGGACCGAAGCGGCACATCTTGAACAGATCGACGCAGCAGGGGCGTTACCCGATCTGCCAGCGCACATGATCAACCTGTATGGCGGCGAGGCCGGACGCGGTGCTGTTGTCGAGGCACTGGCCGCCTTGGTTCGTCAGAATTTCCGAATGCTGGGCAGCGCGCCGTTGAAGGCTGTTGTGGGGTAAGAGCCTGTCAGGGCATCACCACGACTTTGCCAGTAGCAACCCGGTCGCGCAGCAGGTGCATGCCCTTTTCAACTTCGTCCAATGGAAGCACATGGCTGATATGCGGCTTGATCCGACCTTCGGCGAGCCAGCCAAACAGAGTGTCAAAACTGTCGTGAACGATCTGGGGCCGAAACTTCAGGTAGCCGCCGATGTAGAACCCAATCACCGTCAGGTTTTTCACCAGCAGATGATTCGCCGGGATTTGCGGAACGTCCCCGCCTGCAAATCCAATTGGCAGCAGCCGCCCTTCCGGGTTGGTTGCCCGGAACGCAGCTTTGAACACATCCCCGCCGATTGCGTCATAGACGACATCCGCGCCGCCCAGTTCCTTAACGCGCGCGCGCAAGTCTTCGGACGCGTCAATCAAATGATCCGCACCTGCCGCGCGGGCGACATCCAGTTTGTCCTGGCCCCTTGCATGGGCGATCACGGTAGCGCCCATCAGCTTGCCGATCTCGACAGCTGTCAACCCGACGCCGCCTGCAGCCCCAGTTACCAACAGGGTTTCGCCCGGTTGGAGGCGGGCTCGATGGTCCAGTGCGATGTGACTGGTGCCATAGGCAATCTGGATCGCCGCTGCGTCTTCAAAGCCGATCCCATCGGGCAGGGGGATCGCTCGGTCCGCATCAAAGACGCCATACTCGGCCAGGCCACCCTGACCGGAATATACAGCCACGCGATCTCCGAGGCTGAGGTGTGCGACGCCGGGGCCCAGCTTGTCGACAACACCGGCGATTTCCAATCCAAGCGTGAACGGAGCGGTCGGTGTGTCTTGATAGGTCCCTTTCTGCATCAGCAAGTCGGCAAAGTTCAGTCCGCACGCCTTGATCGCGACGCGGACCTGCCCTGAGCCGGGCTCGGGCAGGGCGACTTCACTCAGTCGGGCTGCAGCGCCTTCGGTTGGAATGGAGTATGCCAGCATGATCGCGCTCCGTGCTTATTTCGGGGCATAGATTAGTTTCAACTGCGGATTGTCAATCAATTCCCGGCGGGGTTGGTTGTATGGTGCGCTATAGGTTGTTGGTGCACACCAAAACGTTGGGTCGAAATCGCACAACCATAAATCTTTGTCGCCGGAAACCGATTCAACCTTCTTGAAAAAATACCCAAATGAGGCAATATTGCGCTATGGTGCTGTTTTGGGGGCATGATCCAAATTAGGGAGTGGTTAAGCGCGACTCGCTAGTGTTGCGATGACAAAGATCACGCGCCCTTGGTAGTTGTGTGTAGTAGAGGAGAATACCAATGACCCATCACGTCGATGTCCATGTGGGCAAGCGCGTCCGACATCGCCGCTGGCTGATTGGCATGACCCAGCAACAGTTGGCTCAGCAAGTTGGTATTAAGTTTCAACAAATTCAAAAGTATGAAACGGGTGCCAACCGGATCAGCGCGTCTCGCCTGTGGGATATTGCTGAGGCATTGGACGTCCCCGTCAGCTTTTTCTTCGAAGGTCTGGAAGAGGCCGAAAAAGAAAGCACTGGCAAAAAATCGGTTCCTGCCGATCTGATGGGGGACAAGGAAGCTCTGGACCTTGTGCGGTCCTATTATGCGATTCCCGAAAACCAGCGCCGCCGCCTGTTCGAACTGGCTCGGGTTCTCAGCGACGTAGCTTAAATTCGCGGGTTGACTCTGCAATGCGCGCGCCGCACGGGTAACGCATGCAAGAGACACCGTTAAGCGATCTGGAAGTAGCCGAAGAAATGGCCGACGCGGCACGCGTGGCCATTCTTCCGTTTTTCCGACAAACCAATCTTCAGACCTCGAATAAACTGGATGACGGGTTCGACCCTGTCACCATCGCCGACCGCGACGCCGAAAAGGCAATGCGCGAGGTTCTGGCGCGCCATCGGCCCAACGACGGCATTTTTGGCGAAGAGTTCGGCCGTGACAAAGGCACCAGCGGCCGCACCTGGGTGCTTGATCCCATTGACGGCACCCGAGGGTTCATCAGCGGAACACCCACCTGGGGTGTGCTAATTGCCCTTAGTACTTCTGACGGCCCGATCATGGGTGTGATCGATCAGCCCTATATCGGCGAGCGGTTTGTAGGCTCGGCGGATATCGCGCAAGTCACCGGGCCGACGGGAAAGGCGGCTTTGCAAACACGCTCAACGTCTGCTTTGGATCAGTCAATCGTCTTCACCACCTTCCCTGAGGTCGGTACACCCGAAGAACGTTCGGGGTTTGAGGCCGTGGCCCGTCAAGCAAAACTGACCCGTTATGGAATGGATTGCTATGCCTATGCGCTGGTTGCGGCGGGGCAGGTTGACCTGGTCATCGAATCCGGCCTGAACGCCTATGATATCCAAGCCCCAATCGCCGTTATCGAGGCGGCAGGTGGCGTCGTGACAGACTGGCAGGGCGGTCCGGCCCACAATGGCGGACGTGCTCTGGCCGCCGCAAACCCGGACCTGCACGCAGCCGCTTTGGAAATCCTGCGCAACTACTGATATTGGTTGCCGCATATAGATCGGTCGGGTAAGTTTTGCCCGGCTGGTTCTTGTGCCCGTTTTCCGCCAGCCGTTGCACTCCATGCATGAAACGGGCTGATGCAGGAGGGCGAAATGACCGAAATCCTTATCAAAAACGCGGATACCATTCTGACGATGGATGACGCGCGGCAGGAGCTGTCGGGCGCTGATATTCTGATCCGAGGCGGGCAGATCAAACGGATAGGTCACAATCTGAAGGCGACCGGAGAAGTCCACGACGCCTCGGGTTGCGTTGTGACGCCGGGGCTGGTGAACACGCACCACCATCTGTACCAGTCGCTGACGCGGGCGGTTCCAGGCGGACAGGATGCGCTGCTGTTCGGATGGTTGCAGACGTTGTACCCGATCTGGTCGCGCTTTGGCCCGGAAGAGATGTTCGTGTCGGCTCAGATCGGTCTGGCTGAACTGGCGCTTTCCGGCTGCACGCTCAGTTCCGACCACCTGTACCTGTACCCGAACGGCGCGCGTCTGGATGACACGATTGCCGCCGCGGCCGAGATTGGCATGCGGTTCCACCCGACGCGCGGTGCGATGAGCATCGGTGAAAGCGATGGAGGTTTGCCGCCAGATGCGCTGGTCGAGGTCGAAGATGCGATCCTTGACGACATGACCCGTGTGGTCGACACGTTTCACGATCCCTCCGAGGGATCAATGTGCCGGGTTGGGTTGGCCCCCTGTTCCCCGTTTTCCGTCAGCCGCGATCTGATGCGCGACACAGCGATTCTGGCGCGCGACAAGGGTGTGATGCTGCACACTCACCTGGCTGAAAACGATGAAGACATAGCCTATTCTCAGGCGCAATTCGGGTGTCGCCCCGGTCAATATGCCGAGGACTTGGGTTGGACCGGATCAGATGTCTGGCATGCCCATTGCGTCAAGCTGGACGGGGCCGAGATCGATTTGTTTGCCAGAACCCGCACAGGTGTTGCCCACTGCCCATGTTCCAACTGCCGATTGGGGTCAGGTATCGCGCCCGTTCGAGCCATGCGCGATCAGGGCGTTCCAGTCGGGTTGGGTGTCGATGGATCGGCCAGCAATGACTCTGGCAATCTGATCCTTGAAGCGCGTCAGTCCATGCTGCTTCAGCGTGTCGCCAATGGTGGGGATGCTATGTCTTCCCGAGAAGCGCTTGAGATCGCGACGCGCGGCGGGGCGGATGTCTTGAACCGCCCCGATTGCGGTCGGCTAGAGCCGGGAAAGCGTGCCGACATCGCTATTTGGGACACACGCTGCATCGAAAGCGCGGGCAGTTGGGACCCGGCAGCTTTGCTGCTGGCCGGCCCGATGAAGGTGAAACACCTTTTTGTTGAGGGGCGCCAAATCGTGCGGGATGGGCATGTCTCAACGCTGGACATGCCCCGCGTGATCGAACGGCAGAACCAACTGGCCCGCGCGTTGCAGGTCTAGGTGGTCACGCGACGACCGGCGATCCACACTTCGGCAATCGCGCGGTCGTCGCCCATCATGATGGTTGGGAATATTGCCTCCCACAGGTCATCGGCGCAGGCTTCACGCTGAGCGATGGCTGGGGTAGAGGCGAGGTCGAGAACGATCAGATCTGCCTCCATCCCAGGTGCCAAGTTGCCGATGCTATCGTCCATCCGCAACGTACGTGCTGAACCAACGGTGCCCAGCCAAAGCAGTTGAGCCGCGTGCAGAGGTGTTCCGCGCAATTGCCCGATCTCATAAGCCGCCGCCATCGTCCGCAGCATCGAGAAGTTGGAGCCGCCACCAGTATCCGTCGCCAGACCCACCCGATGCCCGTCGCACATTAGCCCGGCCATGTCGAATAGACCGGAACCGATGAAGGTGTTTGAGGTCGGGCAGTGGATCAGAGAGGCGTCGACCTCGCGCAACCGGTCGCGTTCGCGCGCTTCAAGGTGGATGGCATGGCCATACAAGCCATTTGTACCCAGCAGGCCGAATTTCTCATAGGTGTCCAGATAGTCCCGCGCGTCGGGGAATAACTCGCGGACCCAGGCGATTTCGTCCGTCTGCTCGCTGAGGTGCGTTTGCATCAGGCAGTGCGGGTATTCGGCCCATAGGGCGCCCATCGCTTCCAGTTGCTCGGGCGTTGAGGTGGGTGAAAACCGCGGAGTGATCGCGTAGGAAATCCGATCCACACCATGCCATTTTTCCAGCAGAGCCTGCGATTGGTCATAGGCCGTCTGCGCAGTATCCTGCAGCCCTTCGGGCGCGTTGCGGTCCATACAGGTTTTACCTGCGACCACACGCTGACCGCGTTTTTGGGCAGCGGTGAAGAAGGCGTCGACGCTTTCGGGGTGGATGGTGCAGAAACTGCTCATCGTTGTCGTGCCTTGCGCCGTCGTCAGGTTGAGATATCGGTTGGCGATCTCACTGGCATAATCGATGTTCCCGAACTTCATTTCCTCGGGGAACGTGTAGGTATTCAGCCAGTCGATCAGGCGCTTGCCCCAGCTGGCAATCATGGCGGTCTGGGGATAGTGCACATGCGCGTCCACGAAACCGGCCATGATCACATGCTGGCCATGGTCGACAACTTTGGCGTTCGGGTTCGCGGCAACCAGACTGTCTGCATCTGCAACGGCAGCGATGCGCCCGTCTTCAATCAGCACCGCTTCGCTGATCGTTACCGCCTCGGTCGGCTCACCTTCGAATGGTGATCCGTTGAAGCTCAGGACACGCCCTTTCAGTAGCGTTTTTTGCGCCATTTCCATTCATCTCCGCCTGTATGGGACTGCGAAACAGCATAAGGGGACGAAACTTGTCGGTAAATCGGCGCATTGTCATTGTTTTCCGGTAGCTGCTTCTTCTAATTAGGGGTCAATGCGCGAACAGACGGGGGCAACATGACGACAGGCTTTGATGAACCCGTGACCGAGACAGCCAGCGAAGAAGACGCCTATGCGCTGGATCGCCGAACCGTTGCCGCGATCCTTTATGCGGTTGATGTGGATGATCGCGACAAGCTGATCGAACTGATGGAACCGCTGCATCCGGCGGATATCGCTGACCTACTTGAACAGATTAATCCCTATGACCGCGGGCGCTTGATCCGTCTTTACGACAAGGAATTCGACGGCGATA
Source organism: Ruegeria sp. BF12 (assembly GCF_056538705.1). Lineage (NCBI taxonomy): Bacteria > Pseudomonadati > Pseudomonadota > Alphaproteobacteria > Rhodobacterales > Roseobacteraceae > Ruegeria > Ruegeria sp. BF12. Next base: position 293,021 of record NZ_JBQFTP010000003.1, read on the forward strand.
TCCTGTCCGAACTGGATGAAGCTGTCCGGGAAGAGGTCATCAGAGTCCTGCGCCCCGACGTTCTGGCCGACGCCGTGCGGGACATGGAAAGCGACGACGTCGTCGACCTTCTGGAGGACCTGGAAGAGCCCCAGAAAGAGGCCATTCTTGGTGCGCTGGAAGATTCCGAGCGGATTGCGGCGGAACAGGCGCTGTCTTATCCGGAAAACTCGGCCGGCCGCCTCATGCAGCGCGAAGTTGTTTTGGCGCCCGAGCACTGGACAGTAGGACAGGCCATCGACTTTATGCGCGCCAATGATGATCTGCCCGAGCAGTTCTATCACGTTGTTCTGGTCGATCCTCGCCTAAAACCAGTGGCGCAGGTCACGTTGGGCAAGCTGATGGCCACCCGGCGGGACGTACCGCTACAAGATATCGCCGAAGAGGAATTTCACACCATTCCTGTCGATCAGGACGAAGAGGATGTTGCCTATGCCTTTAACCAGTACCACCTGATTTCCGCTCCGGTCGTTGATGGGGACGGGCGGCTTGTGGGTGTCATCACCATCGACGACGCTATGGTGGTTCTGGATGAAGAACACGAAGAAGACATTCTGCGCCTGGCCGGTGTGGGTGAGGAAAGCTCGTTGTCCGACAGTGTTGCCGCCACCAGTAGGCGCCGTCTGCCATGGCTTGCGGTGAACCTGTGTACGGCGATCTGTGCTTCGTTGGTGATTTCCCAGTTCGAGGCGGCAATTGATCAGCTGGTAGCGCTGGCCATCCTGATGCCTATCGTCGCGTCGATGGGTGGCAACGCGGGAACGCAGTCGCTGACGGTTGCGGTGCGCGCGCTGGCGACTCGCGACCTGACCAATGCGAACGTCATGCGTGTGATCCGGCGTGAATTGTTGGTCGGCATGCTGAACGGGCTGTGTTTTGCCATCGTTCTGGGGACGGTCGGTATGATGTGGTTCGATTCTCCCATGCTGGGTGTCGTGATCGGGTCTGCCTTGGTCGTGAATATGATCATCGCAGGCTTTGCAGGTACGGTAGTACCGGTCTTGCTGGACCGTTTGGGCGTTGACCCGGCGCTGGCGTCGGGGACTTTCGTGACCACCACAACGGATGTCATGGGGTTCTTCATCTTTCTTGGGCTTGCCAGCGTGGTGCTACTGTGACCGATCTGACTGAAATCAAAGCCGCTGCGCGCAAGGCAGCTTTTGCACGCCGCAAGGTGGCGTTCGACGCGCGTTTGCCGGGCGCGGCAGGGCGGTTGTCCGAAGTTTTGGCTGGCCATCGTGGCGTGCCAATGTCGGGCTACATGCCTATCCGAACCGAAATCGATCCGCTGCCTGCCATGGCCGAAGCCGCAGCCTATGGCCCGGTTGGCGTGCCGGTCATTCAGGCCGCTGGGCAGGCGTTGCGGTTTTCGCGCTGGACGCCCGAGGGCGTTTTGAAAGATGGCCCGTTCGGCGCAATGGTTCCCGAGATTGACGACTATTTCGATCCTGAGATTTTGATCGTGCCGCTGGTTGCCTTTGATGCGCATGGTGGAAGGCTGGGTTATGGGGGCGGTTTCTATGATCGCACCTTGGAAGGGTTGCGCGCCAAGCACCCGACGCTGGCCATCGGATTTGCTTTTGATGCGCAAGAGGCAGTGGGACTGCCTCTGGAGCACACAGATCAGCCGCTGGACATGGTCATTACGGAAAGCCGGATACTGACCTTCAAAGCCTAACCCATGTTTTCGGCGCGGAAATACTCCCATGCATCTTGCTTGGATCCGTCAGGCAAGGTGCAGATTCCGGTTTGGCCGTTCTCACCATCCTGAATCTCATACTGCCCGCCTTGCTCTACGCAGAAGGTCGCGGCCGGATTGGCCAGACCGACGGGCTGATCCGCAGTCTGATCAGTCTGATCGCAGGCCGCGAGGAAGGCCATAGCGGCCAAAAGAGTGTAGTAACGCGTCATTAAAGTCTCCAGTCCAATGCGTTTTCACAAAGCATGGCGCCACCTTAAGCACTTGTGCTTGCCGGATGCCACACTTAGGAGGTTAGGCATGAGAATACTATTTCTGGGTGACGTCATGGGCCGCGCCGGACGCGCGGCCATTCAGCAACATTTGCCGCGTCTGCGCGATGAATGGCGGCTGGATTTTGTTGTGGTCAATGGCGAAAACGCCTCGAACGGGATGGGTCTGACCGGGGATCACGCCAAGCTGTTGCTGGACGCGGGCGCGGATTGCCTGACGTTGGGCGATCATGCGTTCGACCAGAAGGACATGCTGCAGTTCATCGAGAACGAACCCCGCATCGTGCGTCCGGTGAATTTCGCCAAAGGAGCGCCGGGTAGGGGGCATCGTTTGTACACCGCGCCGGGCGGGCGCAAGGTCCTGGTGGTTCAGGTGTTGGGGCAGGTCTTTATGAAGCGTCCCTTCGACGACCCGTTCTCAGCCATCGAACCAATTCTGAAATCGCATCCGCGCGGCGGCCAGGCGCAGGCGATCATCGTAGATATGCACTGCGAAGCGACATCCGAGAAGATGGCTATGGGCCACTATTGCGACAAGCGCGCCAGCCTTGTGGTAGGCACGCATACGCACGTTCCGACTGCGGACGCGCAGATTCTGCCGGGTGGCACAGCCTACCTGTCGGATGCGGGAATGTGCGGTGACTACGACTCGGTCATTGGTATGGACAAGCTGGAACCGATGCGCCGGTTTATTACCGGCATGCCGAAGGCAAGGTTCACCCCGGCCAACGGCGAGGCGACGCTGAGCGGCGTTTTCGTTGAAACAGATGATCGCGATGGGCAGGCCAAATCTGTTCAAATGGTGCGCGTTGGCGGGCGGTTACAGCCGGCTGGTCCGCAATAAGGACACGTCAGGCTTGCTCTGTCGCGCGCAATGCGTGAAACTGCCCGACGGGCGCGTAAGCCAGGCCAGGGTTCGGACTGAATACCAAGAATGCAATTCCTTCAACTGACAGAAACGGGAAGCGCAATACTTGCGCTGTTGGTCGTCGCAGGCATGTTCATCATGTTCCTGCGCGAAGTTTATCCGACCGAAGTCGTCGCCATCGGCGGTGTCGCGGTGATGCTGGTGACGGGCATTCTGCCCTACCAAAGCGCGCTGGCTGTCCTGTCCAACCCCGCCCCGTGGACCATTGCCGCGATGTTTATCATCATGGGAGCCCTGGTGCGGACGGGCGCGTTGGACGCGTTTACCTCGACGGCTCAGAAACAGGCGCAGGTGAACCCAAAGCTCGCAATTGCGACTCTTATGGCATTTGTTGTCCTGGCCTCGGCAGTTGTATCGAACACGCCTGTCGTCGTCGTTATGATCCCGGTTTTTGTTCAGATTGCCCGAACCCTGAATGTACCCGCTTCAAAGCTGCTGATCCCGCTCAGCTATGCGGCCATAATGGGCGGAACGCTGACCTTGATCGGCACATCGACGAACCTGCTGGTCGATGGTGTCGCCCGTGCTCAGGGGATGACCGCGTTTTCGATTTTCGAAGTTACTCCGTTGGGCATTGCCGTGGTGGTCTACGGGATGTTCTACCTGCGTTTCATCGCGCCGCGTTTGCTGCCAGATCGGGACAGCATGGCATCCATGCTCAGCGACCGGTCAAAGATGAAGTTCTTTACCGAGGCCGTGATTCCACCCGACAGCAACCTGATCGGGCGCGAAGTGACCGGGGTCCAGCTGTTCAAACGTCCGGGCGTGCGCTTGATCGACGTGGTTCGGGGCGACGAGTCGCTGCGTCGTAACCTCAAGGGCGTTACCCTGAAGGTCGGCGACCGTGTGGTCCTGCGAACCGAGATGACGGAATTGCTGAGCTTGCAGACAAATAAAGAGCTCAAGCGCGTCGATCAGGTTTCGGCGGTTGAGACCAAAACGGTCGAGGTTCTGATCACCCCCGGCTGCCGTATGGTCGGACGGACACTTGGCACGATGCGGTTGCGTCGCCGCTATGGTGTTTATGTGCTGGCTGTGCATCGGCGGAACCAGAACATCGGGCGCCAGCTGGATGATCTGGTTGTTCGGGTCGGTGACACTCTGCTTTTGGAGGGCTCACCCGCCGATATCAAAAAGCTTGCAGCCGATATGGACATGGTTGACGTTACCCAGCCTTCGGCCCGCGCATTCCGCCGCAGCCATGCGCCGATCGCTATCGGATCCCTGGCCGGAATCGTCGTGTTGGCTGCGCTGGGCGTAGCACCAATCCTGCTGCTGTCGATTCTGGCAGTTGCGGTTGTTTTAATGACCCGCTGCATCGACGCCGACGAAGCGTTTTCCTTTGTCGAAGGCCGGTTGCTGGCCCTCATCTTTTCGATGCTGGCGATTGGCGCTGCGCTCGACAAATCCGGAGCTGTCTCGCTGATCGTCGAAGCTGTGGCACCCGGCCTCAGTGCCTTACCGCCATTCCTGATCATCTGGGCCGTCTACCTGCTGACCTCTGTTTTGACCGAACTGGTGTCGAACAACGCGGTGGCGGTCGTGGTGACGCCGATTGCCATCGGGTTGGCACAGGCGGTCGGGATTGATCCGCGCCCGCTTGTCGTGGCGGTCATGGTCGCGGCCTCGGCGTCGTTTGCGACGCCGATCGGGTATCAGACCAACATGATGGTCTACGGTCCCGGTGGATACAGGTTCACGGATTTTCTGAAAGTTGGTGTCCCACTGAACCTGACCGTCGGTTTGTTGGCGTCATTGCTGATCCCCTTGATCTGGCCCCTTTGAAGTCGGCGCAGAACCGCTGATTTTCCAGCGAAGTCCTTGTAAACTCTGATTCTCACACAATGTTTTGAATAAGTGAATTTACAAGAAGGAGCACACCAATGCTCAAGACCGGATACACTGCGCTGACGGCTGCAGCCATGGCTGTCGTATTGACCGGCGCGGCCGCAGGTGGAACGATCGAAGGCACAGCTACGTATCGCGAACGCATCGCGGTACCGCCTGACGCGACGCTTTATGTGCAATTGCAGGATGTCTCGCGCGCGGATGCGCCGTCGGTGACCCTGTCGGCCAAGCGCTATGCGCTGACCGGTGTGCCCGCCCAGTTCGAGCTGAGTTATGACGACGCGTTGATTCAGGAGGGGATGCGCTATGTGGTGCGCGGATCGATTTTTCAGGGCGACAAGCTGTTGTTCACAACTGACACCGCCTATCCGGTTCTGACGAATGGTTCCGGTAACACGACGGATCTGGTTCTGGTGAAGGCACAACCTGCGGGCTCTGCCACTCTGGAAGACACCAACTGGATGGCCACCGGGCTGAATGGGGCCTCGCTTGAGACTGAAAAGCGCCCGTCGCTTTCTTTCGCCCAAGACGGTGCGTTTTCGGGCAGTGGTGGATGCAATCGCTTTTCCGGTCAGGCCGAAATCTCTGGCAACAAGATCGATTTCCCGGACAATATGGCGGCAACGCTGATGGCCTGCCCGCCGCCTTTGGATGAGGTGGAACGGCAGTTTTTCAAAGCTCTGCAAGGAGTGACCGCATATGCATTCAAAGGTGATACGCTGGTGTTATTGGACAGCGCCGGGCAACCCGTCGTGCAACTCGCCCGGCAATAATCGGGCGTAGAGGGCCGTCATGCGACGGCCCTCGACCGCCCTGCATTTCGTCCTGAGAAGATGCATCCCCCTAAAAACGAGCCCTCCAAGGCGTTGTAGCCGTGGTAGCCGCCACCGCCAAAGCCGGCGACCTCTCCGGCGGCAAATAATCCGGGGACAACCTGACCGTCTGCACCAACCATCTGACTGTCCAGATTGGTCTGCAATCCACCCAGCGTTTTGCGCGTCAGTACGTGCAGCTTGACCGCAATCAGCGGACCGTTTGCGGGATCAAGGAACTTATGGGGTTTGGCGGTCCGGATCAGCTTGTCCCCTCGATAGTTGCGCGCCGCCAGAATGGCCGCCATCTGCGCGTCCTTGGTAAAGGGATTGTCGATCTGAGAGTCTCGCGCCTCAATCTGAGCGCGTAGGTGGGCTTCGTCGATCAGGCCTTCGCCCAGATGGTTCATGCCGTTCACAAGTTCGGTCAGGGTATTCGCGACGATGAAATCCTCTCCGTGTTCCTTGAACGCCTCAACCGGGGCGGTGGCCTTAGACCCGGTCAGAATGCGTTGGAACAGAACTTCTTTCCAACCACCCTCAGTCATATCAGGATTCTGTTCGGAACCGGACAGCGCGAATTCCTTCTTGATCACCTTCTGGGTCAGAACGAACCAGCTGTATTCATGGCCGGTTTTCAGGATTTCCTTCAGCGTACCCAAAGTATCAAAGCCAGGCAGGCACGGCGGCTTCAACCGGTTTCCTTCAGCATCGAACCACATGGAACTTGGTCCGGGCAGGATGCGGATGCCGTGCGATGGCCAGATCGGGTTCCAGTTGCGCACGCCCTCGGTGTAATGCCACATCCGATCACCGTTGATGACGTGACCACCAGCCTTTTCGCTGATCCCGATCATGCGCCCATCGACATGGAACGGCACGCCAGCGACCATGTCTTTTGGCGGCTGGCCCAGACGGTCACGCGGCCAGTTCTTGCGCACCATCTCAAAGTTTCCGCCAATACCGCCTGATGTAACGATGACAGCCGGGGCGTAAAACTCGAACTCTCCGACCTCATCGCGGTTGGTTTTGGCACCATGTGCCGCGGTGTCATCGGCCAGAACCTCGCCCGAGACACCTTTGGCCGCGCCGTTCTGCATGATGATGTGGCTGACTTGATGCCGGAATTTCAACTCGATCAAACCGCTTTTGACGTGTTCGCGTACGCGGCGGATGAAGTGCTCAAGTACGCCCGGACCGGTCCCCCACGTTATATGAAAACGGGGAACCGAGTTTCCATGACCATCCGCGTATGATCCACCCCGTTCAGCCCAACCGATGATCGGGAACCAACGCAGCCCCATGTCGTGCAGCCAGGGGCGCATTTCGCCAGCCGCGAATTCTACGTAAGCCTCGGCCCATTTGCGGGGCCAGGCATCTTCGTCGCGGTCGAACTGCGCGCTTCCCATCCAGTCGCGCAGAGCCAGATCATAACTGTCCTTGATGCCCATCCGCCTCTGCTCGGGCGTGTCGACCATGAACAGCCCACCGAGGCTCCAGAATGCCTGACCACCAAGGAAATGTTCAGGCTCCTGATCGACCACGATCACCTTCTTGCCGCGATCTCCCAACTCGGCGGCGGCTGCCAGCCCGGCCAAACCGGCCCCCACAACGATGGCATCTGCAGTATTGTTGGTCATGTCATGTCCTTTCAACGGCGGCGGAACCACAGGATAAATGGCAGGGCAACCGCGTACATCGTGATGCCGTACACGGCCGAGGGCAGGGCCAGCGGGCTGAACCCGCTTTCCGTTCCGGTGATCAGCGCGGCCAGTGTAATCCCAAGCGTCGAGTTTTGTATGCCGGTCTCAATTGAGACCGTTTTACTTTCATTCCACGATAGATTTGCAGCACGCGCTAGCCCCAGCCCGATCAGCAACAACGCGATGTTCAGCGAGATCAACCCGGCGCCCATGATGCCGAGGTTGTCGACGAATAGCTGCCAGTTTCCGGCCAGGGCCGCCAGAACAATAAGCACGAAAAGGACGGTCGCGAGCTTTGAAAGCGGCGCTTCGATCTTGTTTGCAAATCCTGTTGCAAAGCTGCGAAGTGCTACTCCGATGGCAACGGGCAGCGTGGTAATAAGAAACATGGCGATTGCCAGCCCCGTGATCGAAACCTCTGGCGCGGCATCGCCCAAAAAGTAGCTCACTGACCAGGCGGCCAGGAATGGGACCGTCACCATCGAAAGCAAGCTGATGACGGCGGTCAGACTGACTGAAAGGGCGACGTCGCCCTTGGCCAGCTTTGACAGGATGTTGCTGGTCACACCACCCGGGCAAAAGCTGAGGATCATGAAGCCGACCGCGATCTCGGGCGGCAGGGCAAACAGTTTGACCGTGATGAAGGCTGCGACCGGCAGCAGCACAACCTGACTCAGCGCGCCGATGGCGAATGGGTAGCGCCGATTAAGGACGCGGCGGAAATCAGCGACTTCGAGCCCGACGCCAAGGGACAGCATGATAATGGCCAGCGACAGCGGCAGGCCGACATTTATTAGAAAATCCAAGAACAACTCCTCCCAAAGCCGTTCGGGCCACCCTAAGCGAGCGGTCGTGGATCAGGCAATAACGCCGTTAGGTCATCTGTAGCGTTCAGCGAACCTGCGGAGGATTTCGGCCGGTTGCGTGACGTCCGCGGCATGGCAGATATCGATCAGACGCTGGGCATCCTCGGGCGGGAAATAGCCGTGGTTCTTGTAGATGTTGATGCGTTGCTCAAAATCACGCGCATCGGCTTCGGGGTGGAACTGCGTTGCGTAGACATTCTGCCCCCATCGGATCATCTGAAACGGGCAGGTGTCCGAGGCCAGCAGGTGAACGCACCCGTCGGGCAGCGCTTGTACCGCCTCTTTGTGACCGACGAAGGCGTCGAATGTTCCGCTCAGTCCTGCCGTCAGCGGGTCTTGCGCCCCGTCTTCGGTCAAGTGGCAGGTCGAAGGTCCGACAGGTTCACTGTACCTGTCTTTGCTGACATCACCGCCAAGATGGGCAGCCAAAATGCCCAACCCATAGCAGCAGCCCATAAACGGATGATCCCGCGCGATGATTTGCGGCATCAGCCCCATGATGGTCCCTTCAATGCGCGCGTCGGTTTCTGATTTGGTTTCCGGATCGTCACTGACGCATCCCGGACCGCCACCGACAATCACCCCGGCGTAATCTGTGACATCCAGATCGTCGGGCAAAGCCTCACAGTCCAATCGGATCCGATGGGCCTGGTCCGGTGACAGTCCGGTCTTGTCCAGAATCGACGCGTACTCCGCATCCGAAGCATCGGTTTCCGGGCGCAATTGCAGGATCAGAAATCGTTTCATGATAAGGCTCTTAACCGTCACAGTGGCCAGAACACAAGGATGGCCGGAATGGAAACGGCGATGATCAGGATTTCCAGCGGCAGTCCCATGCGCCAATAGTCGCCAAACTGATACCCTCCGGGCCCCAGGACCAGCGTATTGTTCTTGTGCCCGATCGGCGTCAGGAACGCGGCCGAGGCAGCCACGGCGACCGTCATCAGGAACGGATCGGGCGACACCTCGAGCGTGCGGGCCATCTGGATACCGACTGGCGCTGCGACGATGGCCGTGGCCGTATTGTTCAACACGTCCGATAGGGTCATGGTGACCACCATCAGAACAGTCAGAATGGCCCATGCGGGGAGGCCATCGGTCAGTTGAATCAACGCATTCGCAATAAGTTCCGTGCCACCGGACGTCTCCAACGCGCTGCCAAGCGGGATCATCGAGCCCAGCAGCACGACAACGGGCCACTCGATATGGTTGTAGATATCGGCAATAGGCATGATCTTGGTCAGCACATATGCGACGACGACCAGACCTAATGCAATGGGCAGGTAGATCAGCCCGACACTGGCCGCTAGCACAGCAGCGCCAAACAGACCAATGGCCAGCCAGGCCTTTTCATTGGCGGTGACGTTCAGTCCGCGTTCCGCAAGTGGCAAACACCCCAGCCATTCGGTCACATCGGCGCTGCGATCGCGGGGGCAGAGGAGCAAAAGAATGTCGCCCGCCTCAATCTGGGTTTTGCGCACCTGTTCGGTTATCTGTCGACCTTGACGTGAAATTCCCATCAGAACAGTGCTTTGACGCCAAGCAAGACCCAACCCTTGCGCGGTACGGCCGGTGACACGTGCGTTCAAAGGCACAACAACCTCAACCACTTCCAGACCGTCCCCCTCGGCGGTCAGCAATTCCTGACGGCGGGTATCTGAGAAATCGAGGTTCAGCGCCGTGCGGAATTCGTCCAGCGCCTCAGGTCGGGCCTCCAGCACCAATGCATCACCCGGTTTAATTGTCGCATGGGCCGAGCGGCCATAGCGCCGTTTGCCATCCCGGATAAGGCCGATGATCGCCACGTCGGACTTCTCGGCAGCCTCATAAAGCTCGCTGACACGTTTACCAACTTGTTGGGATTCCTCCGGGACGGTCAATTCCGCAATGTATTCGGCCAGGGTTTCTGAGGCCTCCTCTTGTGTTCCGCGATTAGGGATCAACCGCCAGCCGACAAGAGCGACAAAGGCTAGGCCAGCGATTGCGGCCAGACCGCCAACGGGGGCAAAGTCGAACATGCGAAACGGTTCGCCCAACGTCTCTGCCCGGATCGAGGCGATGATGATATTGGGCGGCGTTCCGATCAGAGTGGCCATACCACCCAGAATGGTGGCAAAGCTCAGCGGCATCAGGGTCAGGCCGACCGATCGCCCCGCCTTGCGCGCGGTTTGGATATCGACCGGCATCAGCAGCGCCAGCGCGGCCACGTTATTCATAAAGGCCGACAGAACCGCGCCAATCCCACCCATCAGCGCAATATGCGCCCCAAGCCCGCGTGAAGCATCAACCAACGTGCGGGTGATCAGAAAGACGGCCCCCGATCGGACAAGCCCCGCCGAGACGACCAGAACCAAAGCAACGATGATGGTGGCGGGGTGTCCGAACCCGGCAAAAGCGTTATCAACCGGTACAACACCCAACACAACGCCGATCAAAAGGGCGGTAAAGGCTACAAGGTCATATCGAAACTTCCCCCACAGCAGCATTCCAAATACAGTGGCGAAAAGGGAAAATAGAATAATCTGGTCTGTTGTCATGCGGCCACCATAACCGTCGCGACGACTGTCGCAAGCCGCTCTCTTGATCCTTAGCCCTGCAAACGTCTATATGAGCGCCGAATACGCAATCACTATCACGAGGACGCAATATGGCAGGCCATTCCAAATGGGCCAACATCCAGCACCGCAAGGGGCGTCAGGACGCCGCGCGGTCCAAGCTGTTTTCCAAACTGTCGAAAGAGATCACCGTTGCCGCCAAGATGGGCGACCCTGATCCTGACAAAAATCCGCGTCTGCGTTTGGCTGTGAAAGAGGCCAAGTCGAATTCCGTCCCCAAAGATGTGATCGACCGCGCGATCAAGAAATCGGTTGCAGGCGAAGGCGACGAATACGAAGAAATCCGGTATGAGGGCTATGGCCCGAACGGTGTGGCGGTGATCGTCGAGACGATGACAGACAACCGCAACCGGACCGCCTCGACCGTGCGTTCGACCTTTTCCAAGAACGGTGGCAACCTGGGTGAAACCGGCTCGGTCGGCTTCATGTTCGAGCGCAAGGGCGAAGTGGTCTATCCGGCGACCGTAGGCGATGCAGACACGGTGTTTGAAGCGGCTATCGAAGCTGGTGCCGAAGATGTCGAAAGCGCGGACGAAGGTCACATCATCTGGTGTGCCGATACGGATCTGAACGAAGTGTCGAATGCGCTTGAGACCGCATTGGGGGAATCGGAATCCACCAAGCTGGTCTGGAAGCCCACCACCACGACCGAGTTGGGTCTGGAAGACATGCAAAAGCTGATGAAGCTGGTCGATGCGCTGGAAGACGACGATGACGTCCAGCGCGTAACGACGAATTTCGAAGCGTCAGACGAGGTGATGGCGCAGCTCTGACCCTTATCGTAGTAAAAGCTAACAAAGCCCGGCCTCTGGCCGGGTTTTTTGCATTGCGCACAAAGGGTTCTTGGCCGGTCGTGCCGAACTGAGTAAGCTAAAAAGACTAGATTATTCGACCCTGTGCGGCGAACACGCTGCGCAGAGCACGGAGAAACACAGACAAGCGAATGACGGACATCGCTCAGGACACGTCCAAAAGAAACGTCCCGGTCCTGGCCGGGCAGAGCATATTGTCTCAGGTGGCCTGGACTTTGGGCAGCCCGTCCGTCGTTTTGCCGTTTCTGGCGGTCTCGTTGGAGCTTCCGATGTTCATAGCCGGGGCCTTGGTGTCAGTGCGCATGGTCGGCAGCATGATCTCGGACGTGTTCCTGGCGCAACCCATTGCGGCGCGTGAACGGAAGAAACGCGCAATCGCAATGACCGAAATCGCAATTGGCGCTTGCCTCGTCATGGCTGTGGTTGTTGCAGCGACCGGAGTTGTACCGATCATCGGATTGGCTTTTGTGGCGGCGTTCTTCCTGATCGGCCTGATCGAAGAAATCCAGTCGCTAATGTATACCGACCTGCTGGGCGATCACGTGCATTCCAAATCGCGGATGGTCATGCACTACCTTCAGCTGGGCGTCGGAGGGCTTGGGGCGATTGGTATCGCGCTGCTGGTGCATGAAATCACTAAGGAAAACCCACCGTTTTCCCGCCATTCCGCAGTCATCGCCGTTTCTGTGACCTTTTTTGTTTTATCCGGCCTGTCGATCCTCATGATGTCAGAGGGTGCAGGGCCGTCCGAGGAAAAGGTCGATCCGTCGCCCGCGAGAAAGCGAAAGTTCATCGAGAACTTTACCGATATCGCCGCCATGTTCGATGAAGCATGGTTCCGTCGCTACATGCTTATGCGTATGCCGCTTGTCGTTGTCTCGCTGTCGGTGCCCTTTTTCGCCCTGATCGCCGCCGAGGCTCATCACAGTTCGGCCAAGGGGCTGACAGCCATGATCGTATCGTCGGCATCGGGATATCTGGTGTCCGCTCCGTTGTGGCAGTTCGTAAACATGAAGTCACACCGCGCCGTGATGGTGGTCGGGAACCTGATGGTTGCATTCACCGGGGCTGCACTTTTGCTGGTGCATTTTCTGGGCATGGATCATGAGGTGCACCTGCATGCCGTGGCCTTGTTCATTGTGACAGTGGCGGTGACCGGGATCGGCAGCGCCAGAAAGCTATATTTTCTGGATGTCGCCCCCAAGGACCAGCGGGTCAAAGGGGCGGCCGCCGTCAAAAGCATTTGCAGGATTTCCGGGGTGCTGTTCTCTGCCGCTCTGGCGGGTGTGGCACATATGCACGAGGTCGCCTGGGCAATCGCCTTCATTGTCGCCACCAGCGTATTTGCAGCCATCACCTGTTACCGTTTGGTCCTTCCCCATACCAAGGAAACTGCGCGCTCTTGAACGACATCTCAGGTGTCGACGGAAAGAAGGGCGATGGCCGCAGTGCGCCTGACCGCGGCCGTCAGGGGGGCAAGTGCTGTGGACAGGACCCGGCCGACCTGCCAGGTCAGTCTGACGTCCAGCGGAGCGTTTGGCAGAACGGGGCATAAGCGGCCGTCCTCCAAAGCTTCTTGCGCAAGGCCGACAGGGTTCATGCCCCATCCCAATCCGGCAATGGCTGCCTCTACAAATCCCTGCGAAGAGGGCAGAAAATGCGATGGCGGCGATAGGCGCTGACCTGTTTGCCGGGTTATCCACGCTTTTTGCAGACCGTCTTTGTGGTTGAACGTCAGGCAGGGTGCGCGGGATAATGTGTGGGCATTCACGCCCTCAGCGAACCACTTGCGCATGAAGTCCGGGTTGGCCGTGGGAATGTACCGCAAGGCACCAAGGGCGAGGGCGTCAGCGCCGGGGATCGTGTCTCCACCGACCGTGATGGCGGCGCTGACCTCGCCGCGTCGTAGCCATTCGGCCGAGTGGTCCTGATCGTCGACGACCAGATCGAACAGCAGACCGTCGACCTGCGTTATCGCGTCGATGAACCACGTCGCCAGAACGTCCGCTGGAACCGCGATGCGAACGCGCGCTGGGCCGCTTGTCTGATCCAAGGTCAGTTCGCGTGCCAATTCCGCCTCAAGCAGTCCGATATCCGCAGCATGTTGCGCGATGCGCAATCCCATCGGAGTGGCCGTGCAGGGAGTTCCCCGATTAATCAGGCTTGCACCAACGCGGTCTTCAAGCGCTTTGATCCGCTGCGAAATGGCAGATGGTGTCACCGCTAGATCGGATGCGGCTGCGTCAAAGCCGCCATGGCGCAAAATGGCAGACAGTGCAGACAGGTGGTTGGGGTCCAGCAGCATTAGCAGTTCTTAATTCGGATGAACATCTTTAATTTGATAGGTGGCCTTCGGGCGCGTAGTCAATGCTTCAGAACGCAGGAGGCTCCATGTCCACATCTCTGATCGCCGGCTTTGCGCTTGGTTTCAGCCTTATCCTCGCCATTGGCGCGCAGAACGCGTTTGTCTTGCGTCAGGGACTGCGGCGGGAGCATGTATTTCCCTTGTGTCTCACCTGTGCGGTTTCAGACGCTATTCTGATCGCGGCGGGAGTGGCCGGTTTTGGAACGCTGGCGCATGCGTTGCCGTGGTTCGAGACGGTCATGCGTTATGGCGGCGCGATCTTCCTGACATGGTACGGGCTGCGGAGCCTGAATTCGGCCTGGCGCGGCGGCGCTGCGATGGAAATTGGTGAGGGCAGCCGCACCAACCTGAAACCGGTTCTGCTGACGGTGCTCGCGTTCACCTGGCTCAATCCGCATGTGTATCTGGACACGGTTGTTCTGATTGGGTCGATTTCGGCGCAGTATGATGACCGCATGGCATTTGCTCTGGGCGCCATGACCTCCAGCTTTGTCTTTTTCTTTTCGCTTGGGTACGGGGCTGGCGTCCTTTCGCCGATCTTTGCGCGACCAAGAGCATGGCAAGTGCTGGATATTCTTATCGGTTTGGTCATGCTGGCGATTGCTGCCAAACTTGTGTTGATGTGACGGGTTGCGTCTAGCCGGGTTTCGGTGTTCTACCGTTAACATGACAACTTTAGCCGCCCAACATCGCCCCGTGGCAGGCATGCTCTGGATGTTCACCGCCGGTCTATCCTTTGTGGTCATGACCGCATTGGTTAAGTCGCTCGGTTCCACAATGGACCCGATTCAAGCGGCGTTCTTGCGTTTTGCATTCGGATTGGTGTTTCTGTTGCCCGCGTTGCGGTTGGTTCTGGAAACCCGCCTGACGCAAAGGCACATCGTCCTTCTCGGATCGCGAGGGGTCGTCCATGCGTTTGCAGTGATGTTGTGGTTTTTCTCGATGACGCAGATCCCGTTGGCCGAGGTCACGGCGATGAACTATATGACACCTGTCTACGTAACTTTGGGGGCCGCGCTTTTCCTGGGGGAAAGCCTGGCAATTCGTAGGATTGCAGCAATTTGCGTCGCTCTGATTGGTGTTCTGATCATCCTTCGCCCAGGGTTCCGGGAAATCTCGGCCGGCCATATCACGATGTTGTTCACAGCGCTAACTTTGGGTGGATCGTATCTGATTGCCAAAGTCCTTGTTCGCGATCTTCCGCCCTCGGTTGTCGTGGCCCATATGTCCATATGGGTGACGGTGGCGTTGATACCCTTTGCGATTGCCGTTTGGACGCCACCCAGTCTGCGCGACCTTGGCGTGCTGTTTCTGGTCGCCAGCTTTGCCACGGCGGGCCATTATTTCATGACGCTGGCGCTGAAAGCGGCTCCGGTCGCGGTCACGCAGCCCGTAACCTTCTTGCAGCTGATCTGGGCCACATTGCTGGGAGCGATCGTTTTCAACGAACGTGTCGACATTTGGGTTGTTGCAGGGGGCAGTCTGATTCTGTGCGCCGTCAGCTTCATCGCCTGGCGTGAGGCGGTGCTGAACCGTAGCAGCTTGACGACCCCCAGCATCGCACCCAAACTCTAGCTGTTTCCCGTGGCTCAAAACGTTATTGATTGACGAGTCAATAAAAACCCCTTAGCGTTTTCTCAGTATACGTAATGAGGGGATAGCGATGCCGAAACTCGGAATGGAGCCAATCCGTCGTGATGCGATCGTCAAGGCGACGATTGCTGAGCTCGGGTCGAAAAAATCCCTTGATGTAACTGTCAGCCAGATCGCAAAGCGGGCCGGCATGTCCAGCGCGCTGGCGCATCACTACTTCGGTGGTAAAGATCAGATATTCCTGGCCGCCATGCGCCGCATCTTGTCCGATTTTGCCGCCGAAGCCCGCGGTGAACTCAGAAACGCTGCTCCGCAAGAGCGAGCGCAGGCCATTATCCGGGCCTGTTTCGCACCGTCCTGTTTTACACCGGATGTCATTGCGGCGTGGATGACGTTTTACGTGTTGTCGCAGACCAACGATGACGCTTTGCGCTTGTGGCAAATCTATCAGGCGCGCATTCGGTCAAACCTCATCGACGCGTTGCGTCCGCTTCTGAGCGACCCGGTCGAGGCGGCCGAGAACATGATCGCCCTGATCGACGGGCTGTATATCCGCGCCGCACTCAGCGCACCCGAAGAGCCGCAACTGGCCGTGAACCACGCGATGCGTGTCCTCAACACTCTGCTCGAGGCTGAAAAATGACAAAACCGAACATTCTGATCCTGATGGTGGATCAGCTTAACGGGACCCTCTTTCCAGACGGTCCCGCTGACTGGCTTCACGCTCCGAACCTGAAAAAGCTGGCCGAGCGGTCAACCCGGTTTGCCAATGCATACACGGCATCGCCCCTTTGCGCG
This sequence comes from Ruegeria sp. BF12, assembly GCF_056538705.1. Taxonomy (NCBI): domain Bacteria; kingdom Pseudomonadati; phylum Pseudomonadota; class Alphaproteobacteria; order Rhodobacterales; family Roseobacteraceae; genus Ruegeria; species Ruegeria sp. BF12. The sequence goes on from NZ_JBQFTP010000003.1 coordinate 309,371, forward strand.
CCGGGGCGGGCTAGCTTCATGTCCGGACAGTTGCCTTCGCGCACGGGTGTGTATGACAACGCCGCCGAATTCCGCAGCGATATCCCAACCTATGCGCACCATCTGCGTCGGGCGGGTTACTACACGTGCCTGTCGGGCAAGATGCATTTCGTCGGCCCCGACCAGTTGCACGGGTTCGAGGATCGTCTAACCACCGACATCTACCCGGCCGATTTCGGCTGGACGCCGGATTATCGCAAGCCCGGCGAGCGGATCGATTGGTGGTATCACAATATGGGCTCGGTCACGGGCGCGGGCGTGGCCGAAATCTCGAACCAGATGGAGTACGACGACGAGGTTGCCTATAACGCCAAGGCCAAGCTTTATGATCTGGCCCGCGGCAAGGATGACCGCCCCTGGTGTGTGACGGTCAGCTTTACCCACCCGCATGACCCCTACGTTGCACGCCGAAAGTACTGGGATCTATACGAAGACTGCGAGTATCTGCAGCCCGAGGTCGCGGACCTTGGCTATGACAATCAGGATCCGCATTCGAAGCGTATCTTTGATGCCAATGACTGGCGCAGTTTCGACATCACCGAAGACGACATCCGCAAATCGCGGCGCGCTTACTTTGCCAACATTTCGTATCTGGACGACAAGATCGGCGAAATACTCGAAGTGCTGGAAACCACGCGGCAAGAGGCGATCATCATGTTTGTCTCGGACCACGGCGACATGCTGGGCGAACGCGGCCTTTGGTTCAAAATGAACTTCTACGAAGGCTCGGCGCGTGTGCCGCTGATGATCTCGGCCCCGGACATGCCGGCAGGCCGTATAGACACGCCGGTTTCGACAATCGACGTTACGCCAACTCTTGGCGCGTTGGCAGGCGTGGATATGGCCGAAATCGCGCCATGGACCGATGGCGAGGACCTCGTGCCGCTGGCCAATGGCACCGAACGGACAGCGCCGGTGAAGATGGAGTATGCCGCCGAAGCTTCGTACGCACCGCTGGTTTCGCTGCGCTATGGCAAGTGGAAATACAATCGCTGCGAGTTGGATCCGGATCAATTGTATGATCTGGAGGCCGACCCGCATGAGTTGGAAAACCTGGCCGAGAAACCAGAACACGCAGGCACACTCGAGACCTTGCGCGCCAAATCTCAGGCGCGTTGGGATCTGGATCAGTTCGATGCGGATGTTCGTGCCAGTCAGGCGCGCCGCTGGGTCGTTTACGAAGCGCTGCGGCAGGGTGGCTATTACCCATGGGACTACCAGCCGCTGCAAAAGGCATCCGAGCGCTACATGCGAAACCACATGGATCTGAATGTCGTAGAGGAAAACGCCCGCTTCCCGCGCGGCGAGTGACCTCTTCACCTTTTTGAAAATACTCCCGCCGAAAGCGCCTCAAATAGGCTCGGCGGGTCATGGAGACCCGAAAATGGAAGCAGATTTCGTCATCGTAGGCGCAGGATCCGCAGGATGCGCGATGGCATATCGACTGAGCGAGGCCGGGGCCTCGGTTCTGGTTATCGAACATGGCGGCACCGATGCCGGCCCGTTTATCCAGATGCCGGCGGCGCTTAGCTATCCGATGAACATGCCGATGTATGACTGGGGCTACCGGTCCGAGCCCGAGCCGCATCTGAACAACCGTCAACTGGCTTGCCCGCGAGGCAAGGTGATTGGCGGATCATCCTCGATCAACGGTATGGTCTATGTCCGTGGTCACGCGCGGGATTTCGACACGTGGGCCGAGATGGGTGCCGATGGCTGGTCCTATGCGGATGTGCTGCCGTACTACAAACGTATGGAGACATGGCATGACGGCGGCCATGGTGGCGATCCGACATGGCGCGGCACCGATGGCCCGCTGCATGTCTCGCGCGGTCCACGTGAAAACCCCTTGTTTCAGGCATTTGTCGACGCAGGCCAGCAGGCTGGTTACGAAGTCACGGGCGACTATAACGGTGAAAAGCAAGAAGGCTTCGGCCCGATGGAGCAAACCGTCTGGAAGGGGCGGCGCTGGTCGGCCGCGAATGCGTACCTGAAGCCTGCGCTCAAGCGTGAGAATTGCGATATCGTCCGCGGGCTGGCCGCTCGGGTCGTTATTGAAAATGGCCGCGCGACCGGGGTTGAGTTGATCCGTGGCGGCAAGAAAGAGGTCATCCGCGCTCGGCGCGAAGTGGTTCTGGCGGCGTCTTCAATCAACTCGCCCAAACTACTGATGTTGTCGGGCATAGGTTCCGCAGCCCATCTTGCCGAGCACGGGATCGAAGTTGTTGCCGACCGCCCGGGCGTGGGGGCGAACCTGCAGGACCATCTTGAGCTGTACATCCAGCAGGCGTCCCTGCAGCCCATAACGCTGTACAAACACTGGAACCTGATCAGCAAAGGCCTGATCGGAGCGCAGTGGCTGTTCACGAAGACCGGCCTGGGCGCGTCGAACCAATTCGAAAGCGCGGCTTTCATCCGGTCCAAGCCCGGTGTGGAATACCCGGACATTCAGTATCACTTCCTTCCGATTGCCGTTCGCTATGACGGTCAGGCGGCAGCAGAGGGGCATGGGTTCCAAGCTCATGTCGGGCCGATGCGCTCGCCTTCTCGCGGTGCCGTTACCCTTCGCTCCGCGAAAGTCGAAGACGCGCCGGTGATCAAGTTCAACTACATGAGTCATGAAGAGGATTGGGAGGATTTCCGCACCTGTATTCGCCTGACTCGCGAAATCTTCGGGCAAGACGCCTTCAAACCCTACTCCGGTAAAGAGATCCAGCCGGGTTCGGATGTGCAGTCGGACGAAGAGTTGAACGCATTCATCGCTGAGCATGCGGAAAGTGCCTATCACCCTTGCGGAACCTGCCGTATGGGCCGCGCCGACGACAAAAACGCTGTGGTCGATCCTCAGGGGCGTGTGATCGGAGTGGACGGGCTGCGCGTCGCTGACAGCTCGATCTTCCCGCAAATCACCAATGGCAACCTGAACGCTCCGTCGATCATGGTGGGCGAGAAGATGTCGGACCATCTGTTGGGCAGGGATGCATTGCCTGCCGCCAATGACCGGCCGTGGATTAATCCACAATGGGCAGTTGCACAGCGGTGATTATGGGCATGAATTGATCCGCGTCAAAGCTGGGCGGAGCTGGGGCTAATAGACTTGAATCGTACCAACATATTTTCAGGAGCGAACAGGAATGTCCCACACCCCGCATGAACTGGCAGAAGAGTTTCCGGACAAGGTTGAGTTGATGAGCCAACTCAAGCAATCGGATGCGCATTTCGCACGGCTGGCGGATGAATATCATGAGGTGAATCGCGAAGTTCATCGGGCCGAAACCAATGTCGAACCGATGGATGATCTCGCAGAAACGGACCTGCGCAAAAAACGCGCGGCGCTCAAGGACGAGATCTGGGCGATTTTATCTAAGGCTTGAGATGGGGCGGGGGCTCTGCCCCCGTCGCGGCAAGCCGCGCCTCCCCCGAGGTGTTTTCAGGCCAGGTGAAGATCAGGTCACTTCGTAGGGCAGGGTGCCCCGGGTATGGGCGTTGATTGTTAGACGCCGTTCCAATGGCGGAACCGAGCGTTGGTGGCAATTCTGCCGCTCGCAGATGCGGCAGGATATACCAATCGGCTCATAAGCACTGGCGTTGTTGAAATCGAGATTGTCGGCGTAAACCAGCGCCTCGGCGTGGCGCACTTCGCACCCAAGTGCAATGGCATAGCGACGCACTGGTGCACCGAACGAGCCGCCGGACTTTGACACATCCCGCGCAAGCGAAATGTATTGCACTCCGTCAGGTGTTTCTGCCAGTTGCCGCAGGAAATGGCCGGGTGTTTCAAAGGCGCGATGGACGTTCCACAGAGGGCAGGCGCCTCCGAACCGGGCAAATTGCAGCCGTGTAGCCGAGTGTCTTTTGGTGATGGTCCCGGCCTGATCCACACGCACGAAGAAAAAGGGAATGCCCTTTGCCCCGGGGCGTTGCAGCGTCGACAACCGGTGAGCGACCTGTTCGATTGACGCGCCAAAACGGTTGCTGAGCAGCTCCAGATCGTGGCGATATTCCTGTGCTGCGGCCAGGAACTCGGCATAGGGCATCAGCGACGCCCCTGCGAAGTAGTTTGCAAGCCCGATCTTGGCAATCGCGCGTGCCTCGTCGCTTTGAAACTTGGCAAAGTCCAGTGTCGCCTCAAGCAACTTGTCCTGACTGATCAGGGCGACCTGCAGCAATAACTGAAAAACCTGGGTCTGCGGAGCGATCCGAGAGGAAAGCAGCAGTGTCTTGCCGTCGGGATCGTAAATCCTGGTTTCTTCGATATCCCGAAACTGTACCCTGATACCGCGCTCGGAAAGGCTGTCCAGGGCGGCTGTGCGAATGCCGCCGGCATCCTGGGCGCGGCTCGCAAATCGCTCGGCCGCGCGATCCACCGCATCGATGTAGTTGTCGCAGTAATGGAAAAAGTCCCGTACTTCTTCCCACGGGCTGGCCTGGATCTGTGCGTCTTCGCGCCCCAACGCCTCGTCCAGCGAAGCCAGCCGCTCGTGCGTCTGGCGGTAGGTTCTGTGTAGCGCGATGAAAGCCCGTGCCAGCGCTGGCGCGTTCGAGGCCGTCAGGCGCAGATCGGCAAGTGGTGGGATGGCATCGTCAAAGACCGGATCCGCCAGCGCTTCGCGCATGTCCGAGACCAGCCTCTCACTATCACCGGTGCTCAGCTCGGTCACGTCCATGCCGAATTCCTGAGCTAGTGCCAGAACAACTGTGGTCGAGATCGGCCGGTTGTTGTTCTCCATCTGGTTTAGATAGGGCAGTGATACGCCCAGTTTGGCGGCAAATTCTTTTTGGGTCAGCGTCAGGCGCGTGCGCATTTCGCGCAGTTTTGCGCCAGCATAGAGTTTTTGGGTCGCCATAGCGGGCCTTTGCAACTTTTCTATTTCGGTAAGCTAACTTTGCAAACCGCCATAGGCAAGCCGTGTCAAAGGCCCAATTGCCGCTCGCGCCGAATAACAGACAAAATCGCGCAGACGGCCAGAACTGAGGTCGCCAGCATCAGCCACAGCAAGGGCATCGCTCCGGTCTCGTGGGTCAGTAACGTTCCGGCGAGGGCGCTTAGTCCTGCGCCGCCGCCCAGCATGATCGCGCCGCTCAGTCCGGATGCAGTGGCGGCCAGATGTGGTCGAACCGACAGGGCTCCGGACGTGGCGTTGGGTATCGTCATCCCGTTTCCAATGCCGACAAAGGTCATAAAGCCGAAAAAGCTGAGTGCTGTTCCGAATCCTGCCAGGAACAATACGGCTGACAGTGCGACGCCCGCCGCATTCATCCAGCATCCCCACAGCACCATCCGGTTGACGCCGAAACGCACAGAGTAGCGACCACTGAAGAAATTCCCGAAAAAGTATCCGACTGCGGGCGCGCCAAAGTAGATGCCGACCTCAGCAGCGCTGAGGCCGAACAGTTCGGTGCCTATGAATGGAGCCCCGCCCAAATACGCAAAGAAGGCACCGGACGACAACGCCGAAGACAGCGAATACCCCCAAAACCGTGGTGACCCAAGTAGTTCGGGGTACTCCCTGAACTGTTGCATCAGTGTTTTGCCGCTTTTGGCCGAGGTCTCGCCAAAATCTGAATAGGTCAGCAACAATGTCAGTGCGCCAAGGATGAACGGCAGCCAGAAATTGGCTTTCCACCCGAAGCTTTCTTCGAGCAAGCCGCCGATTGCAGGGCCGATCATAGGGACAATGGCCATGCCCATGGTTACATAACCGATCATCGAGGCCGCCTGATCCTGATCGTAGAGGTCCCGCACGGCCGCGCGACTTAGGACCATCCCAACAACGACGATTGCCTGGCACATTCTGAAAACCAGAAAAATTTCGACGTTGGGGGCATAGATGCAACCCAGCGTGGCCAGCAGAAACAGGGCCAGCCCCCAAAGTAGCACGGGGCGACGCCCCGCCTTGTCCGCAATTGGGCCGATAAGAATCTGGAGCACAGCGTTCACCAGCAGATACAAGGCGATCGACAGTTGCATGACCTTGTAGTCGGCCTCAAAGTGGAGGGCCATGTTGGGAAGGCTGGGTAGAAAGAGATTGAGGCTGAGCGCGGACAATCCCGACAGCAAAACAAGCGTAGTAATAGTTGGTGGCGAGCGATGCGCCGACGAAGAACTAAACTGCATGGTTCACGTGTATAGTGACCGCGCCAGGGAATGCCATCCATCTTAGGCATCAGCAGCAAAAATTTGCCACTTTACAATATGCAATTCATGAGTTGACAAAGATTTGCAAATTTGCCGAAAGGTGCTTTGGTCTGGGTGCCTCAGCGTATAATGTCCCGCCAGATTTTACAGGGGATCATCGTTATGAAAGACATCCTTTCCGAGCTAGAAGACCGCCGCAACGACGCGCGGCTGGGGGGCGGACAAAGGCGCATCGACTCGCAACACGCGCGGGGCAAATTGACTGCACGCGAACGGATCGAACTGCTGGTGGACGAAGGCAGCTTTGAAGAGTTCGACATGTTCGTCAACCATCGGTGCACCGATTTCGGGATGGAAAATCAGAAACCTGCGGGCGACGGAGTTGTCACCGGCTGGGGCACGATCAATGGCCGTATGGTCTATGTGTTCAGCCAGGATTTCACTGTGTTCGGCGGTTCGCTTTCGGAAACGCATGCGCAGAAAATCTGCAAGATCATGGATATGGCGATCCAGAATGGTGCCCCTGTGATTGGCATCAACGACTCGGGCGGGGCGCGAATCCAGGAAGGCGTGGCGTCGCTGGCGGGTTATGCCGAAGTGTTCCAACGCAATATCATGGCATCGGGCGTGGTTCCGCAGATCAGCGTGATTATGGGCCCCTGTGCTGGCGGCGCGGTTTACAGCCCTGCGATGACCGACTTTATCTTCATGGTCAAAGACACGTCCTACATGTTCGTGACTGGCCCCGATGTGGTTAAGACCGTCACCAACGAGGTTGTCACCGCCGAAGAGCTGGGCGGCGCATCGACCCACACCAAAAAGTCTTCGGTCGCCGATGGCGCATTTGAAAATGACGTCGAAGCGTTGGCAGAAGTGCGTCGTCTTGTTGATTTCCTGCCGCTCAACAACCGTGAGAAACCTCCGGTGCGTCCGTTCTTTGATGAGCCCGACCGGATCGAAACCTCGCTGGATACGCTGATTCCCGACAACCCGAACACGCCCTACGACATGAAGGAGCTCATCACCAAGGTGGCGGATGAGGGCGACTTCTACGAGATTCAGGAAGACTACGCCAAGAACATCATCACAGGGTTCATCCGGCTTGAGGGGCAGACGGTAGGCGTTGTGGCAAACCAGCCGATGGTTCTGGCCGGTTGTCTGGACATCGACAGCTCTCGCAAAGCGGCGCGCTTCGTGCGCTTTTGCGACTGTTTCGAAATCCCGATCCTGACATTGGTGGATGTGCCGGGCTTCCTGCCGGGGACATCGCAGGAATACGGCGGAGTTATTAAACACGGCGCCAAACTATTGTTTGCATATGGCGAAGCGACGGTTCCAAAAGTCACTGTCATCACCCGCAAGGCTTATGGTGGTGCATATGATGTTATGGCGTCGAAGCACCTGCGCGGCGATTTCAACTATGCTTGGCCCACGGCCGAGATCGCCGTGATGGGCGCGAAAGGCGCGACCGAGATCATCCACCGTGCCGACCTTGGCGATGCCGAGAAGATCGCAAAGCACACTCAGGATTACGAGGACCGGTTTGCGAACCCGTTCGTCGCAGCCGAGCGTGGCTTTATCGATGAGGTGATCATGCCGCAATCGACCCGCCGTCGTGTATCCCGGGCTTTTGCCAGCTTGCGCAACAAGCAGCTGAAGAACCCGTGGAAAAAGCACGACAACATTCCGCTTTAAGGGCACACGCCGATTGATCTGCCCGGCCGGGGCGTCTTGGAACAACGGTCAGGGCAGATTGATTGGGGAAAAAATTGACTTTGAGGCCACAACTGCTAAATGAACTATCTTATAGGACATAGAAAAGCGCGGGCCAAAAGCCATGCGCGCGCGATCCCGGAGAGAGGAGCCTGCCTACGGTGGGTCCGGGATCGCGCCTTTGTTCTTTCCCTGATTGGATGTGTTTCCCCCGTATTGGCAGAAACAGAAAACCTGCTGCCTGTTCCATCTGGCCAACCCGTGCACTTGAGTGACGTTCTGCTGGACAACAACCCCGGTGAGCTGTGGGTTCGGTTTCGGTTTATTGCGCCGAAAATCGGCTCGACGGTTGGCCGGATCGGGTATGACGTTGCCTCGGCCGATATGGAGCATCTGTGTCAAACACTTGCGGTTGCGTACGTGGCAAAGCACGAGCTTGATCCTGCACGCGTGGTCATTTCCCTATCCGACCGACCAATCGAGTTTGGCCGCGCATCCCCCGATGCCACCCAATTTTTTGAAGCCTACCGGCTGGAACAATCCCGGTGTATCTGGGAGGGGCTCTGACCATGAAACTGGTTTTTCATTCTGTCAGAACGTTTCTGAACAGCTACGCGGCTTTGGAGGTGCGCGCCATGACATCATCCTGTGACGGATGTGGATATCCGATCCCTGTAAATCCTGGCAATCGCGAGGTGACGACATGCTGAAACATCGCGGGTTTCCCGGACGCCTGCCGGGCACGGACTTTCAGTTCACCATTCGCCGGGCCAACCCTAAAGGCGTAACGCCACTGACCCGGCGCGACAGGTTCCGCGATCGTAAACCCGCGGACAAGCGGGCGGATGCGGCGTTCATGGAAGCCCTGTGGGCACATTTCGGCGATCAGCCTTTTGAACGCGGCAATCTGGATGCAGGTCGCCTTAGCTGGCTGTTCGAACGCGAGGTCGTGCCGGCCGAAGACCCGTTTGATCCAGCCAGTTATGATGCGCTGCTGGTGATTGATCCGGATGTGGGTCGGGTTTCTTTTCCCGATATTTTCGACGGGGTGCGCTGACCGTGCAATCAGCTGTCGCACATAAAGGTTTGGGGAACTCCCGATCCGGAACCCTGCCCACATCGGGGCAGGGCCGGTATGTGCGTTCAGAAATTCAGCTGAGCCGCAAACTGCACCCGGTTTCCGTCAAATGTTCGTCCGGTCGGGGCGTCGTTCCGCTCGCCAAAGAAGTACTCGGCGCTGAGCGTCAGATTGTCGGCGGCCTGATAAAAGGCGTTCACGTGGACCGTCTCAACTTCGGTAAAGGACAATGTTCCGGTCGAGGTCGGCAGGTCGTAATCCTCTTCTCCGTAGGCAATGCCGACATTCCATTTCTGGCCGATGTCCTGACGGAATTCCACAGTAAAGCCGTCGACGTCATTGGCCTGACCGTTGACGATAGCGTCACCTGCAGCGATCAGGTATGGCCCCAAAGCCTCACCGTCGACATAGTTGACCTGGAACAGGCCACCGTCCCAGGGCCGGATACCAGCCGAGACAATGAAGCCGGTCTGGTCCACTTCAACATCCCCGGATTGCGCCTTGCCATACAGAGCCGAAGCCCGGGCGATATACTTGCCATCGTTGAATTCGATGGCCCCGGTCAGGACCGGATCGTTCGAGTCAGAACCGCCAACGTTTTCCTCGATCGAAAGTGCAAACGTGGTGTTCGAACCGATCGTGTTGGTGTAGCGCACCTGCGGAACGCGGGCGAAGGGGATACCGACAGGACCGTTGAATTCGACGGTCGTCGGGTAGGTGTCCAGCGGCTGGAAGTTGGTCCAATACTGACCGATCAACCAGTTGTCGCCGATGCGGATGTTGGCGTGTCGCAGGCGGAACTCGGCGGCACCGCCCGAGGCGAACAAGTCGACCTCCAACTGACCAGAGATATCTCCGATGGCAGTAGGTGTGCTGGTGAGAAGCCCGATGCGCGACTGACGCACAGTAGCACCAAAGGTGCCGCTTGTCGCATTGGCGGGTTCCCCAATTCTGGTTGCGTCGGCGAGATCCCCAAGCTCGAAATCAAAATCATAGAAAAAGTCGGCCTTAACATACCCGTAGACATCGAGGGTGGTGTTTCCGATTCGAAGGTCACCGGTTCCGGCCCCTGGTTTTTCGGCTTCCAAAGCTTCGACACGGGCGCGCAAGGCGTCGAGCTCGGCTTGAGTTTGCGCGTCCTGAGCGAAAGCGGTGGTTCCGGTCAGGCCAAGCGCGGAAACGGCAAGCAAATGTGCCGTTTTTCTCTTTATAATCATGTGGATGTTTCCTTGTGTGCGAGTGTGCAGGAGCACCGTTTCACGCAAGGGAATTTGAGGGAAATCACGAGGACGGGACGGGCGCGCCCGAAAATCTCAAGAAGTTTTGCAAGAATCGGAGGCTCACATCACCGTCCAGTGAAGCGGCATTTTAATCGCATGAAGCAGCAGGGTTTTTTGCCGCTCTTTGCGCCCGCAGAATGTGATGTGGCAGGCGCAGAAAGCCCGGCATCGAAGTCGATTTGTAACAGTAATGTGACGGGGTTATCGGCGAATGTTCATGAATATTCGTCGACCCTGATCGGCGCAAATCTGCGCGACATTTTACCGGATGGGCAGATTCCAGCCGGAAAGATCGCAGGCTGTGAATCCTGGTTTGCAGCCGCAACCACACCGTGCATGGTGATTGGGCCGTGCGGCTCTACTTTGCCTGCGTCGCACATGCACCTACTATTCCGTACCCCTTCCTTCCGCGGGCAGGCTTGTGATTTTCGCAAAGTCCTGTCCGCGTTTTTCTTTGCGCACGTTTCAGATATAAAGCGGCACAATCTTGCGCAAAAAATCGATCAGGTCTGCCTGTTATTGAATAACACGGCGAGAATCCGACATCTGCCCCGGAACGCATCAAGAATCCAAAAGGGGCAGATATCATGCGAATCTCGAAATTCTTCCTTGCAGTGGCGACCTGTGCGGGCCTTGCCGCCTGTGGTGACTCCACTGGCGAACAGGCACTGCTGGGCGGCGGCGCAGGAGCGGTGGGCGCAGCCGTTCTCAACTCCGACCCGCTCTTTGGAGCGGTGGTCGGCGCAGCGGGCAACGTCTTGTATTGCAAGACGCAGAACAACTGTAGGTAACACCAGGTTTTTCGGGGCGCGCTTCGCCCCGACCGTCATCGCGCGAAACGCCGTCGTGGAGAACGCTCTCTGCGGCGGCGTTTTGCGTTTTCAGAACACCAAGACAAAGGACGTTCCATGTTCAACAAGATCCTGATCGCCAATCGGGGCGAAATCGCCTGCCGGGTCATCAAGACCGCCCGCAAGATGGGTATCGGCACCGTCGCCATTTATTCGGACGCGGACAAGAACGCGTTGCATGTGTCCATGGCGGACGAGGCCGTTCACATCGGGCCTCCGCCTGCAAATCAGTCCTACATCGTGATCGACAAGGTCATGGATGCCATTCGTCAAAGCGGTGCGCAGGCCGTGCACCCCGGCTATGGCTTCCTGTCTGAAAACTCGAAATTCGCCGAGGCTCTGGACGCCGAAGGTGTTGCCTTCGTGGGTCCGCCGGTTGGGGCGATTGAAAGCATGGGTGACAAGATCACCTCGAAAAAAATCGCGCAGGAGGCGGGTGTTTCGACCGTTCCCGGATACATGGGTCTGATCGAGGACGCAGACGAGGCTGTCAGGATTTCCAATGAGATCGGCTATCCGGTCATGATCAAGGCCAGCGCCGGTGGCGGGGGTAAAGGCATGCGGATCGCGTGGAACGATGAAGAAGCGCGCGAAGGGTTCCAGTCGTCCAAGAACGAAGCAGCGAACTCCTTTGGCGATGACCGGATCTTTATCGAGAAATTCGTGACTCAGCCGCGCCACATCGAAATTCAGGTTCTGTGCGACAGTCATGGCAACGGCATCTATCTGGGCGAGCGTGAATGTTCGATCCAGCGTCGGAACCAGAAGGTTGTAGAAGAGGCGCCGTCGCCATTCCTCGACCCGGAAACCCGCAAAGCGATGGGTGAACAGGCAGTGGCCCTGGCCAAGGCCGTGAACTACGCCAGCGCGGGTACTGTGGAGTTTATCGTCGATGGCGAAAAGAACTTCTACTTCCTCGAGATGAACACGCGTCTGCAGGTGGAGCACCCGGTGACGGAGCTGATTACCGGCGTCGATCTGGTTGAACAGATGATCCGAGTGGCTGCCGGTGAAGAACTGACGATCTCGCAGGACGACGTGACGCTGACCGGCTGGGCCATCGAAAACCGCCTTTACGCGGAAGATCCCTATCGCAACTTCCTGCCGTCGATCGGTCGTCTGACCCGTTATCGCCCACCGCAGGAAGTCGCCGCCGGTCCGCTGCTGGTGAATGGCAAATGGCAAGGTGAGGCGCCCGAGGGCGAACACGCGGTGCGCAACGACACCGGCGTCTACGAAGGCGGCGAGATCAGCATGTACTATGACCCGATGATCGCCAAGCTGTGCACATGGGCTCCGACCCGTGAGCAAGCGATAGAAGCCATGCGCGTAGCGCTGGACAGTTTTGAGGTCGAGGGCATTGGGCACAACCTGCCGTTCCTGTCCGCAGTGATGGATCACCCGAAGTTCGTCAGCGGCGACATGACCACGGCCTTCATTGCCGAGGAATACCCGGACGGATTCGACGGTGTCACTTTGCCTGAGGCTGACCTGCGCCGGATCGCAGCGTCCTGTGCCGCAATGCACCGTGTTGCCGAAATCCGCCGGACCCGTGTTTCGGGTCGCATGGACAACCACGAACGCAAAGTTGGCAAACGCTGGGTTGTAACGCTGCAGGGTGAGGATTTCGCGGTTCAGGTCAACGCCGACAGAGAGGGTGCAACCGTCAAATTCGAAGACGGTGTAACTCTGCGAGTTGCTTCTGACTGGACACCCGGTGATCAATTGGCCGTGCTGGATGTCGATGGCAGCCCGCTGGTTCTGAAGGTTGGCAAGGTCTCGGGCGGGTTCCGTATCCGCAACCGGGGCGCGGATATGAAGGTGCATGTGCGCCGTCCGCGTCAGGCGGAACTGGCCAAACTGATGCCCGAAAAGCTGCCGCCGGATACTTCGAAAATGCTGCTGTGCCCGATGCCCGGTCTGATCGTGAAGATCGACGTCGAAGTCGGACAGGAAGTGCAGGAGGGGCAGGCGCTCTGCACTGTCGAGGCGATGAAGATGGAAAACATCCTTCGCGCCGAGAAGAAGGGTGTTGTGGCCAAGGTAAACGCAGGTCCCGGCGACAGCCTCGCCGTGGACGACGTGATCATCGAGTTTGAGTGATCATGAACCCGTTTTCGCCATATACCCAAAGCTTCCCGGCGTTCTGCGCCGAGGGGCTTGGGCGTGGCGAAGGCGTTCAGCCGCCTTCTCGCCGTTCGCGAATTTCGCGCTCACGCAGGGGCGTCTTGTCGATGGAACGGCCGATCTCGCGCACGCTCCACGGGGACGGCTTGCGCAGTTTGACCACGCCATCCTTGTCGACGAACACCATCTGGAACCCACGTGGACGCAGCTGTGACCGGATCGGAGAACGGGCCGATGGGTCGGTGTCGGTCAGTACAACGACATCCCGATCGCGCATGGCTTCTTCGCCTTCCAGCAGCATATCGATCTGTTGCTGGAACCTCGGGTCTGCAGGGGTGTCGGCAAAAACGACGATGGGTCGGTTGATCCACAAGTATTCGCTCAGCTCGATGTCACCAGCGGGGCGGACGAATTCTTCACCAGTGGGCGCAGCCCCATCTGCCGCCAAAGCGGACAGCGGGAATAGTGCCGAGAAAACAAGGGCAAGCGTTCGAGTCATAGGGCCTCCTGTTCGTTTGAATATAGCCCCTGCGACGGTGAATGCGACCGGCGAAATGCATAAGGCGCACAAATTTGTGCGCGCACCCTCGCCGAAACGGGTGGCTCAGGACATCACAACGCGCGGGCTGCGGCCCGGCGCGAACCGAATTGAGAAAAGGAAATCGCAATGACCGATACGAAAGACTGGCAAGCGCTGGCCGAGAAAGAGCTGCGCGGTCGCCCGTTGGACGACCTGACCAAAGAGACGCTGGAAGGCATCGACGTTAAACCGCTCTATACGCAGGAAGACACGGCTGAACTGCCACATATGGGGTCGCTGCCGGGGTTCGGTCCGTTCACGCGTGGGGTGAAGGCAACCATGTATGCCGGTCGTCCCTGGACCATTCGGCAATATGCCGGTTTCTCAACCGCCGAGGAATCGAACGCCTTCTATCGCCGAAACCTGGCGGCAGGCCAGCAAGGTGTCTCGGTTGCTTTCGATCTGGCGACGCACCGCGGCTACGACAGCGATCACCCGCGCGTGGTTGGTGACGTGGGCAAGGCTGGCGTGGCCATCGACAGTGTCGAGGACATGAAGATCCTGTTCGACGGCATTCCGCTGGACAAAGTATCGGTCTCGATGACGATGAACGGTGCGGTGATTCCGATTCTGGCAAGTTTCATCGTTGCGGGCGAAGAGCAGGGGCACGACAAATCCGTTCTGTCCGGCACCATTCAGAATGATATTCTGAAAGAATTCATGGTGCGCAATACCTATATCTACCCGCCTGAGCCGTCGATGAAGATCATCTCGGACATCATTGAATTCACCTCGAACGAGATGCCGAAATTCAACTCGATCTCGATCTCGGGCTATCACATGCAAGAGGCCGGGGCGAACCTTGTGCAGGAGCTGGCCTATACATTGGCCGACGGGCGCGAATATGTGCGTGCCGCGACGCAGGCCGGGATGGACGTCGACAAGTTCGCGGGCCGTCTGTCGTTCTTCTTTGCCATCGGCATGAACTTCTTCATGGAGATCGCCAAGCTGCGCGCCGCACGCACGCTGTGGCATCGGGTGATGACTGACTTTGGTGCAAAATCCGAACGTTCCAAAATGCTGCGGACTCACTGCCAGACGTCGGGCGTGTCGCTGCAGGAACAGGACCCCTATAACAACGTAATCCGCACCGCCTATGAGGCGATGAGCGCTGTTTTGGGCGGTACGCAGTCGCTGCACACCAACGCGCTGGACGAAGCGATTGCGCTGCCCACCGATTTTTCTGCCCGTATTGCGCGGAACACGCAATTAGTGCTGCAAGAGGAAACTGGAGTGACCGATGTGGTCGATCCGTTGGCGGGGTCGTACTATGTTGAAAGCCTGACCAACGATTTGATCGAAAAGGCCTGGGCCTTGATGGAAGAGGTCGAGGAGATGGGCGGTATGACCAAGGCCGTCGCCTCGGGCATGCCCAAGCTGCGCATTGAAGAAAGCGCCGCTCGTCGTCAGGCGATGATCGATCGGGGCGACGAAGTGATCGTCGGCGTCAACAAGTACCGCAAGGAACAGGAAGACCCGATCGACATTCTGGACGTCGACAACGTAGCCGTGCGCGAAGCTCAGGTCGCGCGGTTGGAACGTATCCGCGCAACGCGGGACGAAGCAGCCTGCCAACAGGCATTGGACGCTCTGACCACCACTGCCCGCGAGGGTGGAAACCTGCTGGCCGCCGCCGTCGAGGCCGCCCGTGCCCGCGCATCCGTAGGAGAGATCAGCATGGCAATGGAGAAGGAATTCGGCCGTCACCGCGCCGAGGTGAAAACCCTGGCAGGAGTTTATGGTGCGGCCTACGAAGGTGATGAAGGTTTTGCTGCCATTCAGAAATCCATTGAAGAATTCGCCGAGGCCGAAGGCCGTCGCCCCCGCCTGCTGGTGGTCAAGATGGGTCAGGATGGTCACGACCGGGGTGCCAAGGTTATTGCCACAGCCTTTGCCGATATCGGCTTTGACGTGGACGTTGGGCCTCTGTTCCAGACCCCGGCCGAGGCTGCTCAGGACGCGGTGGACAATGACGTTCACGTTATTGGCATCTCGTCTCAGGCGGCAGGGCACAAGACGCTTGCGCCGCAACTGGTCGAGGAGCTGAAGAAGGCTGGTGCCGAGGATATCATCGTGATCTGCGGCGGGGTGATCCCTCAGCAGGATTATCAGTTCCTCTACGACCACGGCGTCAAAGCGATTTTTGGTCCGGGCACCAACATTCCTGAGGCGGCGCAGGACATCCTACGTCTTATCGGCGAAGCCAAGGGCTGACATCGCCCAAGGGTTTTTCGATGAAAAACCTTGTGGTTCCGTGTCTTTGACGAAAACATGCGACCAGATCCATTAGGGTCTGGTCGTTTTCCATAGGAGGGGCGCGCGTGTTACTGGATCATCTGGCCGTTGCCGGCGAAACGCTGGAAGAGGCATCGGCGCATATCGAACAGGCGTTGGGTGTGCCGCTGCAGGACGGCGGCAAACACGAAACCTTCGGGACGTATAACCGGTTGCTGGGTCTGCGGGACGGTCTATACCTTGAGGCAATCGCGATCGATCCGGAAGCTCCGAACCCGCAAAGAACCAGATGGTTCGATCTTGATCGGTTCAATGGTTCGCCTCGTCTGACCAATTGGATTTGCCAGGTGTCGGATATCGAAGCCTCGCTTACCGTTTTCCCGGATGGTGCCGGCCACCCAATTGATCTGGCCCGAGGGGCATTGCGCTGGCAAATGGCGGTGCCGCCGAATGGTCGTTTGCCTTTCGATAATCTGTTCCCGGCGCTCATCCAGTGGCACGGAGACTTGCATCCGGCGAAGATGTTGCGGGATAGTGGCTGCCGATTGCAGCGCCTTGTGGTCTTCCACCCGGACGCCTTGGAACTGGCCCGACTCTTAGGTGATTTGGAGATCGTGGTGTTCGATACCGGCCCGGCTGCGTTACGGGCAGAGTTCGAGACACCGCACGGCCCGCGCGTGCTGGAATGAGGATCAGGCAAGCCCGGGGCGCAGATGCCAATGAGATCGCCGCGATCACCAACGCGATCATCCGCGATACGCATGTGACGTTCACCACAGATGAACGCAGTGTGGATAGCATTGCCAGCGATATCGAAGCCCGAGGACCCGCCTATCTTGTCGCCGAATCGAACGGCCAGGTTCTTGGGTTCGCCACCTATTCACAGTTTCGTTACGGACCTGGGTATGCGCAGTGCAGTGAGCACACGATCCAATTGGCACCCGAGGCTCGGGGGCAGGGCGCAGGTCGTGCTTTGATGACGGCGCTCGAGGCGACGGCACGGGCACAAGGTATGCATGTGTTGGTGGCCGGTATTTCCTCTGCCAATCCGGATGCTGTTTCTTTTCACGCAGCCTTGGGTTTTTCGGAAGTTGGCCGCATGCCCGAGGTCGGGTTCAAGTGGGGAAAACGGTTAGACCTTGTCCTGATGCAGAAAATTCTTGCCCAGGACGGATTGGTCGCACCTGACATGCGCGATTTGGGGCGCTAGGGTGCGCGCATGTCGATCTGGATCAGAATATCCGATGCGCTAAGCGCGCTTGCACAGGGCGAAAGCCTGACAGCTGTCTTCGAGAAACTGCGCTCGCCGCCTGAACGGTCCGTGGCGTTCACCATCGCTGTGATCGCGCTGGGCGCAAAAATGGCCAAGGCGGATGGCCAGGTGACGCGGGATGAGGTCACGGCATTTCGCGACGTTTTCCAGATCGCCCGCGAAGATGAAGAAGGTGCCGCGCGTGTGTTCAACATGGCCCGCACGGACGTCGCAGGCTATCAGGACTATGCCCGCAAGATCGCACGTATGTTCTCAGAGGACAGCACCACACTTTGCGACTTGATGGAGGGGTTATTCCACATTGCGATGGCGGATGGGTTTTATCATCCCAACGAAAACGAGTTTCTGGAAGAGGTCAGCCGGATTTTCGGCCAGACCGATGCCCAGTTCATGGCCCTGCGTGCGCGCTTTGTGCCCGATGCGCCCAATGATCCCTATACGGTGCTTGGGGTTCCGCGCGACATGCCGCTGCCCGATATTCGCAAGGTTTGGCGGCAACTTGTGCGTGAAACGCACCCCGATGCGATGCTGGCGCGTGGTGTCCCCGAAGAGGCCGTTCGATTGGCCGAGAAAAAGATGATCGACATCAACCGCGCCTGGGACGAAATCAACGGCGCGCGGGCCTGAGGCATGCGTCTGGCGACCTACAACATCGAATGGTTTGCCAATCTGTTTGACCGTCATGACGAACTGATCGTGGATGACAGTTGGTCAGGGCGCCACGATGTCACCAAAGCACAGCAGATTGAGGCCATCGCCAAGGTACTTACCGCGATCGATGCCGATGCTGTGCTAGTTGTCGAAGCACCAAACACTGGCAAATCTCAGAACACTGTCCGGGCACTGCAAAACTATGCCGAGGCTTTCGATCTGCGTACCAGCGAAGCTGTGATGGGATTTGCCAATGAGACGCATCAGGAACTGGCCTTGCTATACGATCCGCGCGTTCTGAAAGTGCGACATGATCCAAAAGACGGAGGCCAAAGGGCCCCGCGTTTCGATCAGGATTTTCATATCGACCTTGATATCGACGCGACCGAGGATCAGGTGCAGTTTTCCAAGCCGCCGATGGAACTGGCCGCCGAAACCAAAGAGGGCGAACGGTTCCGCCTTATCGGCGCGCATCTGAAGTCAAAAGCGCCTCATGGGGCGGAATCCCGAGATGAGGCGATCCGTATCTCGATCGCCAATCGCCGGAAACAGTTGGCGCAGGCCATCTGGCTGGGCAGACGGGTCAAAGCACATCTTGCGGATGGTGAACAGGTGATCTTGCTGGGTGATCTGAACGACGGTCCGGGGCTGGACGAATTCGAAAACCTGTTCGGTCGCTCATCGGTCGAAATTCTGTTGCAATCAGGATTATTCGACCCCCACGCGGAAACGGCTTTCGGATCAGAAACGGGCGAACGCCCTTCGACGGCGCGTTTTTATCGCGCGGAAGATCGCGGGTACCTTGAGGCGTTGTTGGACTACATCATGATCAGCGACGGGTTAAAGGGGCGTCGCCCGGATTGGCGCATTTGGCATCCATTTCGCGATCCGGCCTGCCGTGGCGCGCGGGAGTTGCATGAGGCATTGCTCACGGCGTCTGACCATTTCCCTGTAACTCTGGATATCGAGCTGTGATCTTCCAACCGCGTTTCAGGTGCTCTATATTTTAGAAATGAAACATCTCATCCCCATTTGCGCGCTGACCGTGGCTATGGTCAATCCTGCCTCTGCCGAGGAAGAGGGGAGCAAATCCCTTATGGAGCAGGGGGCCGAGTTGTTCTTTGAGGGCCTGCGGCAAGAGATGGAACCCGCTCTGGAAGATCTTCTTGGGCTTGCGGACCAATTCGGCCCGGCCATGCAGTCATTTATCGCGGAAATGGGGCCCGCCTTGGCCGATCTGGCGGGTGAAATTCAGGATTGGAGCGCCTATGAAGCGCCCGAGATCTTACCCAACGGTGATATCATTATTCGAAAGAAGCCCCCTCAAGACCCCGATGTGCAGCCGGAATTGCCTGAAAGCGCGCCCGAGGGCGAGATCGAAATCTGAGGTTTAGTCCCGGATGATGACGCGGGTCTCTGATTTCAGTGCGCTGGCCAGTGAATTCAACCGCGCCACGGCGACCTCGCTGAACAAGGGGCTTGCCGCAGTGGGCAGAAACAGCTCAAGCTGCCGCTTTTTGGGATAGAATTTCAACGTTCCCATTTTGGCGTCGTTTTTCATCCACAACATGGCACCAAACCGCATCGCCTTACCCAATATCTCGGCCTGTTTCTGGTCTTTCTCGTCTAGCAGTTCGTAGAGCGGGGCAAATCGGTTGCCTTCGCGCTTGTTTCGGTATCGGTGTTGCAACGCCAGCCCGATAAAGACCCGCTCCGAGTGTTTCAGGCCACCCAGATTGGCGCGCGTCACGTTGTCAAAGCAGACCTCGGCCCGATAGTCGGGATGGGCACGCCAACTGACATCATGCAAAAGGCAGGCCGCTTTCACCAGGCGCACACGCGCGGGCGGAGCAGACTTGAACAGCGGCATGACGAAATCGAACAGGTGTTTGCCAAAGCCGGGTAAACGGGAATCCTTGGCTTCGGAAAATCTGCTTGCCTCGATCAGCGGGTCGCAGTCTCGCAGGTTCTGCGGCATCTGCTCATACAGCAACCCTTCGCGGATACCATAGCTTGAGATTGCGATATCCTTGGGTTTGAATGTGCGGATCAATCGCGCCAGGACGTCCATCGCATAGGGCATCAGTGCCATCCGTGACCCTGACACCCCGGCCTGACTGCGCAGCTTATCCGGATCACCCTTTTCAATGAGCTTGATGGTCTCGCGCACCTGTTTTGTGGTCATGCGGTATTCATGCAGTACGTTCAGGGGATACCCCCGGCGCAGCATGTCCAGTCGCGCAAAGGCTCGCCAACTACCGCCCACAAGGAACAGCCGGTCGCGTTGCGGCCCCATCTGATCGCGCAGATTCTCCATCGTGGCTTTGATGTGAGCCTTGCGCGCCCGACGTCCGCCTTTGATGTCCCGCAGTTTCAGGGGACCCAGCGCCGAGGTCACACGCCGCCCGACATCACCGTCTCCAATTTCGGCAAGTTCCATGGATGACCCGCCGATGTCGCAGATCAGACCATACGCGCCGGGCCAGCCCAGCAAGACACCCTGCGCCGACAGGCGGGCCTCTTCGTCGCCGTTGACGACGGAAACGGTCAGGCCGGTTTCGGCTTTGACCTCGTCGCAAAACTCAGGGCCGTCCTTGGCTTCGCGTACCGCGGCAGTTGCAACGACATGCAAGCCGGGCAGGCCCAGATCGTCAGACAGCCGGGCAAACCGTCGCAACGCCGCCAGTGCGCGTTTGCGGCCAAGCGGGTTGAGGTGCCCGGTATCCGACAAGCCAGCACCCAGCTCGCACATCACCTTTTCATTGTAGAAGTAAGCCGGTGATCGCGCCGCGCCGTCAAAGATGACCATCCGGACCGAGTTCGATCCGACATCGACCACGCCCACGCGCGACAAGGCTCGCGCTTCGGGATCGTCGAAGAGGGGCTTGCCGAACGGCCCCCAGTCAGGGATTTCGGTTTCGACAGTCTGATCCATGTCACTTCCAGGTATTCCGGGTGCAGAATGCGAGATGACCGGTTGCGGGTCAATTACCAGATTAGACATCGTCCAAATCCGCGTTCAGAACACGCACTGCCAGCGCACGGGTTATGTCGCGTTTCTCCGACAGGGCAAGCTGGTCAAGTTGCGCCACGACGCTCGCCGCCGTTTCAAAGCGCCGGTCCATATGTTTGACCAGATAGGCGATCACGTCGGGGCTGGGGTTCAATTGCCGGTCCACGAACAGCTTGGCCAAAACCGCACCCAGCAGGGCGTCATCCGGTGGATCAAGCGCCACATGATGCGCGCCTTCGATCCGGCTTTGCAAGTCCGGCAATGGCAATTGCCAGAATTTGGGCGCAAGCCGTCCGGTCATCAGCAGGGCGTTTCCTTCTGCCAGCACAAGGTTGTGCAGGTGAAACAGCGTCTTTTGCTGTTCGGGATCACCAGCGACCATCGGTACGTCTTCCACCGCCACCGCGGTACCAGCGAGGCTGGGGACATCGTCGTATCTGACGTCTGAGGCCTGAATGATCCGCCCACCGGTTTCCGCCGCCCAGACATGGGCCAGATGGGTTTTTCCTGCGCCGGCGGGGCCGCTCAGTACCAGTTTGTTGCCCGGCCAGGAGGTGGCCGAGATCATTGCGACGGCCAAGGCATTCGCAGGCGATACAAAAAAATCCTCACGCCCCAGCGCCGTCTTGGCCGGAAGGTCAAAGCTCAGTTGAAGGGCCATTAGGAATCTTCCCGGTCCGCGCTTTCAAGGCCAGTATACAGGCGGCTATCGAGGTAGACCGATGTACCAAACCGCGCGATCACGCCCAGTGCCGCAGCGACGGGAACGGCAACCAGCATCCCGACAAAGCCGAACAACGCTCCAAAGACCGACAGGGCCAGCAGCAACCAGACAGGGTGCAGGCCAACTGAGTTTCCAACAAGTTTCGGCGTCAGGAAATTGCCCTCGGCCACTTGACCCAGCGCAAAGATACCGGCAACCAGACCAATATACGCCCAATCTCCCCAGAACTGGAACAGAGCCAGACCGATGGCCAGCGTGCCGCCGATAAGCGCCCCGAGGTAAGGGATGAACGTGACCAGCCCGGCAATAAATCCGACAATCAATCCGAATTGCAGGCCGACAGCCATCAGCGCCACGGCGTAGTACGTGCCGAGGATCAGGCAGACAGTGCCCATGCCGCGAACGAATGAGGCCAGAACGGCGTCAATTTCTCCGGCCAGACGTTTGATCGTGGGGGCGTGGTCGCGCGGCAGCAGCTCTCCGATGCGGGCGATCATGCGATCCCAATCCAGCAGCATGTAGACGGCCACGACCGGAACGATAACCAGCAGAACGACCACATTGACCGCGGACCCTACCGAGGCTGCAACGGATTGCAGAACGTCGCCTGTCTTGGATTTCAGCGTCTCGCCCAGCGACACCAGAGCCTGATGCGAATTGGACTCGCGATCCAAAAGGGATGGAAACTGTTGTTCAATGAAGCCGCGCAGTTGTTGGAACAGGCTGGGCATGACCTCGACCAGCTCGATCAACTGAGTGATCAGGGCTGGCACCACCATCAGGATCATCAGGGCAAAACTCAGGATGCCGACAACTGTGATGATCGCGGTGGCCGCCATGCGTGACAGACCGAGGTTTTCCAGCCGGTCCGCAACCGGATCAAGGAAATAGGCGATGGCGCCGCCGATCACGAACGGCAGCAGAACGTCTCCAAGTGCCCACAAGCAAAGCACAAAAATTGCAGCGGCAATGCCCCAGTATCTGAGTTGATCCTTTACCGGCAAGGCCATGCGTGTCCCCTTGTTCTTGGCTTTTACCGGTGTTCTTGGCTTATGCGGCCCTGTGATGCAAGCGGTTCATGCGTGGGGTTTTCCAGACCTCAGGAGCTTAGAGTGCCAAGCTCCGGGGTGTCGGCGGTGGCGGTTTCGTCCGGCCAGTTGGTGCGCCAGATTTCGGCCGACCAATGCCCGCAGTGAACTGACGGCCGGTCAAAACCGGGCACAGGTGTCAGCAGCGGCGCTACGACAACGTCGTGACGTGGAACCGCGAAATAGGGGAAAGAGTAGCGCTCTTTGCCTGATGTGTTGACCACCCGATGGGGTGTGGATTTCAACCGGCCGCCCGACCACAATTCGAGCATGTCACCGATATTGACGACAAACCCGCCGGGCGGACAATCCGGAGTGATCCAGCCGCCGTCGCGGGTTTGTACCTCAAGTCCACCGACAGGGTCCGGCGCGATGATGGTCAGAGCGTCCGTGTCTTTGTGCGGATGAATGCCGAACCCTTCCTCGTCCGGAGCCTGCGGAGGGTAGTGCAGCAACGTCATGTTGGTCATTGGTGTGACGAAGGCGTCACTCAAGACGTTCGGCTTCAGGTCCAGACCGATCTCCAGTGCGCCCAACAGCAAGTCCGTCACCCGGTCCAGTTGCACCCAATAATCCAGAATAACATCCCGCGCCTCGGGCACTTCGTTCGGCCAGAGGTTCGGGCCATAGAGCGCGCAGTCCTGACGCACCGAGGCTTCCTCGGGCACATCGAAATGCAGCTTGTAGCCTTCGTATTTGTCCGCTTTGCCCGAGCCGTCGTTTGGAGTGAAAAACCCCATCGGAATGTAACCGCGATAGTTGTCGCGGGTGATGGCCTGATCCCACTTGCTCTGTTCGCCGATGTCAAAGATCGCCCGAGCCTTGGCACGCACCTCATCGACGGTTTCCTGCGAAACACCGGTGCCGGTGATGGACAGGAATCCGATATCGGTGCACGCATCAAGGATTCTCCGGACCGTAGCACCGTGATCCGGGTGCGAAGCGTCGTTGAGCGGAGAAATGTCGATCGTAGGAATTGTTTGCATCAGTGAATCCTCACGCCTTGGCGGTCCAGCTCTGCATGGACTGGGGCAAGGTTCAGCTTGTGCAGCTCCTGATTGCTTTTCAGCGACAGCGCCGCTGCGATACCCGCGCCCTGACCCATGACCGCGCAGCAGGCCATGTTACGTGTCGCTGCGTGGGCAACCCTATCCGCACCGTGCGAGCGGCCAGCGACCAGCAGCCCTTTGACACCTTTGGGCAACATCGAGCGATAGGGCACCTGCATGTACCGCCCGGTGGTCGGCAGGATCAGGATGCCATATCCATCGATGAATTCGGGGTAAATGCCGATCGTATCCTCGAACCGGCCCTGATGGCGAGCGTCATCTTCGGTCATGTTGTAGACTGCGTCGATCTTGCGGGTGTCGCGGATGCCGATAGTCATCCCAAAGTTCCGCAGCCGTGCGTTTTCACAACCGGGCATGAACCGGCGCAGCGCCTCAATGGCAAGCATCGACTGACGGCGGCCCTCAATCTCGCCCCGTGTCAGGCTATCGGGGTCTGTGCCGTCGACCTCGGCCAGATGGATGAGGTTCATATAGGTCAGTTCACCCGTATCGTGCATCGCGCCCCATGTGCCTGCGATGGTGTTCAGATGCGGTGGGATCAACCCCTCATCAATGGCCTGCTGGAAGGGCTTGTGCACGAAGGGTGAGAACATATCGTCCTCTTTGCCCGAGGTCTCAATGTTCCACTCGCCGCCACCGCCCCAATCTTTATAGGTTTGCGGGTCGGCCTTTACGCCCTCCATAAAGGCGCGCTTGTCGACACCGGCCAGATGGAACATGACCGAGGCCGCCATCATGTCTTCGCGGGCAGTTTTGTGGGTCGGCGCACCTGCGCGGTGGGCGACGTCTGCGTCTCCGGTGGCGTCGATCACGACCTTGGCCAAAATCGCCTCGCGCCCTGCCTTGGACTCTGTGATGATGCCGGTGATCCGGTCGCCCTCCATGATCGGAGCGACGAACTGCCGGTGCAGCATCGGGTGGACGCCTGCCTCTTCGACCAGTTTGTCGGCAACCAGTTTGAACCCTTCGCTGTCCAACTCATAACTCAGCGACTGGCTTTCGGGCACAGCAGCGCCCATTTCCTTGGCGCGGTTTTCGAACTCCATACCAATACCGCCGGCCTCGACCGTTTGTTCGTGCCGGTACCAGGCGAATCCTTCGACGCCAACGGCGGTGATGTTGCCACCCATGCAGCCGAACCGGTCGACCAGAGACACCTCGGCCCCCGCGCGCGCGGCTGCCAACGCGGCGGCCAATCCGGCGGGGCCGGAGCCTACGACCAGAACGTCCGTTTGGTGGACGACAGGGATATGACGAGCGGGTTCCTGAATGGTCTGCATGGGTGCCCCCTGGAATTTACATTTCAGTCACAATTGAAAACCCTGACTGGCGGGTCAATCAAAAATCCGACTGACTTGGGGTCGCAAAATTACCATTGGCCGATTGCCCCCAGCGGGGCTTTGGAATAATGACCTTTGAAGTCCGAATTCACCTTTAAAGGTTCAAAATGCGCCTCAGCCGTTACTTTCTGCCCGTTCTCAAGGAAAACCCCTCCGAGGCCCAGATCGTCAGCCACCGGCTGATGCTGCGTGCCGGGATGATCAAGCAAGCGTCTGCCGGGATCTATTCGTGGCTTCCGCTGGGCTTCAAGGTTCTGCGCAAGCTGGAAAACATCATCCATGAAGAGCAGGCGCGCGCTGGCCATATTGCGATCCAGATGCCCATCATTCAATCGGCGGACCTGTGGCGCGAATCCGGTCGCTATGATGACTACGGTCAGGAAATGCTGCGTATGAAAGACCGGCATGACCGCGATATGCTGTTCACGCCGACCGCCGAAGAACTGGTGACCGACATCTTCCGCGGCCACGTCAACAGCTACAAGGACCTGCCGTTGACGCTTTACCAGATCCAGTGGAAATTCCGCGATGAGATCCGCCCCCGCTTCGGCGTGATGCGTGGTCGTGAGTTCTATATGAAGGACGGATACAATTTCGACCTGACCAAAGAGGATGCGCTGCACGCCTATAACCGTCATCTGGTCACTTATCTGCGCACCTATGAGCGTATGGGCCTGCAGGCCCTGCCAATGCGCGCCGACTCCGGCCCCATCGGTGGCGACAATACGCACGAATTCCTCGTGCTGGCCGATACCGGTGAGTCCGAGGTGTTTTACGACAGTGCAGTCACCGACTTGACCTTTGGTGATCGTCAGATCGATTATGATGACCGCGCGCAGTGTCAGGCGATCCTGGAAGAATTCACTTCGAAATATGCTCGTACAGATGAAACTCATGACGAGGTGCTGTTCAACCAGATCCCGGAAGAGCGTCGCCGCGTGGCGCGCGGGATCGAGGTTGGCCAGATCTTCTATTTCGGTACCAAGTATTCCGAGGCCATGGGCGCAACTGTTCAAGGCCCGGATGGCAAGCCGACGCCGGTTCACATGGGCAGCCACGGTATCGGCGTCAGCCGTCTGGTCGGCGCGATCATCGAGGCCAGCCATGACGACAAAGGTATCATCTGGCCGGAAGGCGTAACTCCGTTCCATTGCGGGATCGTCAACCTGAAACAGGGTGATGACGAGGCCGACGCAGCCTGCGACAAGATCTACGGCGCGCTGACTGCTCTGGGGCTCGAGCCGCTTTACGATGATCGCAACGAAAGGGCCGGGGGCAAGTTCGCCACCATGGACCTGATCGGTCTGCCATGGCGCATCACGGTTGGTCCGCGCGGTCTGAAGAACGGGGTGGTTGAACTGACAAGCCGTCGCACCGGCGAAAGCGAAGAGCTGAGCCCCGAGGCCGCCGTCACCAAGATCGCCGAGATCTATGAGCGCATCGGCTGACCCAATCGGCGCGCCGCTGATCTCGGTCATCACTGCGACCTACAACCTGCTGTCGCAAGGGCGGCAGGATAGCTTTCGCGAGGTGATCGATTGCATGGCGCGCCAGGGCTGTGTCCGGGCTGAGCACATTATTCAGGACGGCGCTTCGACCGATGGGACTGTGGAGTTTCTGCAGGAATTGACTGCGGATGCTCCACGCACCCGTCTGATTAGCGAACCGGATTCTGGTTTGTATGATGCCATGAACAAGGGGGCGCAGGCCGCACACGGGGAATACCTGCTGTTCCTGAACTCGGATGATTCCTTGGCGTCCGATGACATCTTGAACACCGTCGCCGATCGGCTTGAGGCAACCCGGCCGGATTTCCTCTATGGCTCGACCTTGCGGCGGTACGAGGACGGATCGGAAACCCGAGAAAAGCGGATGTCGCTGACAGCGATCCTGCAGCGGATGCCATTCTGCCATAATTCAGTGCTGTTGAAACGGGATGTGTTCCTCGCTCTGGGCGGGCACGACACGCAGTTTCGCGTTGCTGCCGATTACGATCTGATGTTGCGGTTATTGACCGAAGGGTATCAAGGCGAACGCACGGACGACCCGATTTCCATGTTCTGGGGCAGGGGAGTGACCAGCGACATTGTAATAACCGCCGAAGATTACGCCCGTGTCTGGATGAAATACTACGAAGGGTTCAAAGCGGCCCACGACCTGACGCCGGAAGACTTCTTCCGGTTCTTCCGGCGCGGCCACATGCCCGCGCCTTTGATCCTGGAACGATTGTTAAAGCCCGGTACATCGGACGCAATCAAAGCAGCCGCACGCCACAGCTTGTGGAAGACCATGCGCCGGTCTGTTCAGTTCTGGCGCAGCTACTAGGCGCGGCCCGCCGTCGGACGGGCTGTCAGAATGTCTCCGTCAGCTTGCTGACCTCGCGCGACCACGATCGGACGTCCTAACCTCCGGACCAGTTCCTTGAATTCAAGGCCCAGAAAGCGCAGTCCGCAAACCCGGTCTCCGGTCAGGTTGTCCGTGATGCACATCCGTCCATCCCGGAAGACAAGACCATAACCCTTGTCGTTCAGGATGCCCGTCAGACCCGCCCAGCTTGCAGCGCTGGCAAAGATCGGAAGTATCGTTGCACGCAGCAAGGCTGCGGATTCACAATCCAGTTCTGTTGATATTTGTCGGACCGAAATAGTGTCCGGTAGTTCTGATTCAATTCGAATACTCATGAGCGACCCCCGCTCTAAAAATGTATTCCCCCGTAATAAGGGTGACAAAATTTCCAAAAATAAGCAAAAAGCGAAATAAAGTTGCGTCTAAAATGTTGCATTTTGAGTTCAGTTTGCCTCGCCGTGCTCACATTGACTTCATACATGAAACAATATCCAGCTGTCTGTGAAGAGCGTCACAACCGATGGTGTATTCGGTTGGCGGGCGATCTCCTTTTAGTTCGAATGCATGTTCGACCCAGGGCACGACTGATTCGCAGATTCCGAGCTTTGACGTGAATTGGACAAGGTGGAAATCTCTGACCTAAGACCACCATCCATGAAGGCAATCGCCTGAAAATTGCAGCTCTTGCGTCTATGACATGGCGCGATGCACTGCCTGGCCTTCGCGATTTCCAGCGGGACCGGACCAGGCGGCCCCGACCCGTGAGGCGGAGAACAGGTGCTAATCCGCACGGCGGGACCGACGGGGCCGACTACCGGGTTGACCATCTGGTGAAATGCCGAAAGGGTCGCGTCAACAAAGCAACCGGAACAAGCATGGCCAAAACACCCCCGCCCTTTGCCCCCTTTGAATGGAAAATCGCCTGGCGTTACCTGCGCGCCCGTCGCGCCGAGGGTGGCGTCAGCGTTATGACGTGGATTTCCCTTGTCGGGATCACGTTGGCCGTTTTTGCGCTGATTGCCACTTTGGCCGTCAGATCGGGGTTCCGGTCTGAATTTGTGGGCACCATTCTGGGCGCCAACGCGCATGTGACGGTCTATTCTGCTGGCGAGTTTGACGCACAGGGGCGCGTGGACCGTAGGATCGCGGACTACGAAGAAATGACTACCCGAATTGCGCAGGTTCCCGGTGTGGAACGTGCAGCCCCTCTGGTCAAAGGCCAGGTCCTGATCACCAATCGCGACCGCAGCAGCGGGGTCGAGGTGTTTGGTATTCAACCCGACGACCTGCGTGATCTGCCGGGCGTAGCGGAAAGCGAACAGGCTGTCGGTGACCTGTCTCAGTTTCAGAACGGCGAAGATGTGATTGCCATCGGGTCTGGTGTGGCCCGCAGCATTGGTGCGACAGTTGGTGACACGGTCAAACTGACATCACCCAACGGAGTAAAGACCGCCTTTGGTACTTCCCCGCGCGTAAACGCTTATCGCGTAGTCTACGTTTTCTCAGCGGGGCGATATGACATCGACCGGACCCGCGTTTACATGCCGTTCGAACAGGCCCAGGCCTTTTTCAATCGCGAAGGTGTAGCTGACGAAATCGAAGTGATGGTCGAACGACCCGAGGAGATGAATCCCGTCCTGATCCCGATCCTCGAGGCTGCGGGCCCGCGCAGTCAGATCTGGACATGGAAGGACGCCTCGGGCGGGTTCCTGCGGGCGCTGGAAGTTGAGGACAATGTGATGTTCATCATCCTGTCGATCCTTGTCTTGATCGCCGCGATGAATATCGTTTCCGGCCTGATCATGCTGGTCAAGAACAAGGGGCGGGACATTGGCATCCTCCGCACAATTGGGTTGAGCGAAGGTTCCGTTCTGCGGGTCTTTTTCATCTGTGGGGCATTCACCGGGATCATCGGCACGGCGATCGGGGTGATCCTGGGTTGTCTGTTTGCAATCTATATCGATCCGATTTTCTCATTCGTGAACTATGTCATGGGTGGTGGAGTATGGGACCCGTCCATTCGCGGTATTTATGCCCTGCCGGCTGAGTTGCACCTGACAGACGTTCTCAAGGCAATCGGATTGTCGCTGGGGCTGTCCTTCTTTGTGACCTATTTCCCCGCCCGTCGCGCGGCGCGGATGAATCCGGTTGAGGCGCTGCGCTATGAATGATGTGACGATGCGGCTGGATGGCCTGACCAAGACCTATCTGAAGGGCACACCCGGTGAGGTTCAGGTGCTGCGCGGTGTGGATCTGGAACTTCGCGCTGGCGAGGCGGTGGCCTTGGTGGCGCCGTCCGGTGCAGGTAAGTCGACGCTGTTGCACATCGCTGGGTTGCTGGACACTCCGGACAACGGGTCGGTGGAGATTTCGGGTCAGAATGTGGCGGGCAGGGGCGACAGGACGCGTACCGCTCTGCGGCGGCAGGATGTGGGGTTTGTGTACCAGTTCCACCACTTGCTGCCTGAATTCACCGCGCTCGAAAACATCACTCTGCCGCAACTGGCCAACGGTATCTCCGAGAAAACCGCGCAAGAAAGAGCCATGACGTTGTTGGACCGTGTTGGCGTCGCAGCACGCGCGGACCACCGCCCTGCCGCGTTGTCAGGTGGCGAGCAGCAGCGGGTGGCTTTTTGTCGGGCCTTGGCCAACAAGCCGCGCATTCTGTTGGCGGATGAACCGACTGGCAATCTGGACCCTGAAACGTCTGATCAGGTGTTTGATGCCCTGATGGCGCTGGTCCGAGACGAGGGGCTTTCGGCGCTGATCGCGACGCACAACATGGACCTTGCGGCGCGGATGGACCGAAAGCTGCGGCTTGAGGCGGGTATGCTCAGGCCAGTTGAGTAATGGCGACCCCGACGGCCATCACTGCGATGCCCCCGGCGCGGATCCAGGTCAGCGGCGTGATCTGAGCGCCAAATAGGCCAAAGTGATCAATGGCCGCCGTGCTGATCAGTTGCCCCAGCAAAACAAAGAACACTGCGTTGCCGACGCCGAAATGTGGCGCGACATGTGTGATGGACAGAACGTAGAACGCAATCAAGACGCCGGCCAAAAGCAGGTGTTTCGGCGCTTGGCCCACCTTCGACAACGCCTCCATGCCCGGAAACAGCAGCATGACCAGCGCCGAAGCGATGAACGCGATGGCAAACAGGATCACCGCTGCAGTGGTGGGCGACCCGATCAGCTTGCCCAGAGCCGCATTCAGCGCCGCCAGAATCGGGACACCGATCCCGGCTGCCAACATGATCGCTGCGTATTGAGTCATTGCCTGTATCCTCTGCGCCCGGTTCGTTGATCTGGATCATTGCGCCAAGCTGTCCGACGGGCAAGCCTGCAAATGTCAATCGAGACAGGAGGATGCGATGATCAGGCCCTTGTTCGGGACTATTTGCATGGGGATGGCCGCCGTGGCGTCTCAGGCCATGGCGCAGAACGTGGAAACCGGTGCCGAGTTGTATGGGCATTATTGCGCCACGTGCCATGGGATTGATGCAACCGGGCACGGTCCAATGGCTGGTGTGCTGATCATTCAACCCACTGATCTGACGCAACTTGCCGGAGAGGATGGCGTTTTCCCAACGGCCCGCGTCGTGGCGCGTATCGACGGGCGCGACCCGTTGGTCAGTCACGGTAGCCCGATGCCCGTCTATGGCCCCTATTTCGAGGGGCAAGACACCTCGATGAAAACACCTGATGGCCAGCCGATCCTGACCAGTCAGCCGATTGTGGACCTGGTGGCATATCTGCAAACGCTTCAATGAAACTTGGCCTTAGCGGCAGATACCCTCGACCTTGGCCCCGCTCCAGGGGATGACAACGGCACGTTCCCGTTCTGTGCCGGGCAGGGGCGACAGGTCGAAATGTGTACCCAGCATTTCGTGAAGCCTTTGCGTTCGCGGTGCGGCCGGATCCAGCGCCCGGCAGCAAACATATTCTTCGACAATCGCCCCCTGTTGCTCGAACCCATAGGACAGAAAGTCCGGCGATGTCTTCAGATCGAACTGATAGGGGTCCTTGTTCCCGCCATGCTCGGCGGCTGCGCGTAGGGGGTGGTATCCGGTGGTCTTGCGATTCTGCCATTGCCAGACATGGGTCAACTCGTGCGCCAGCAACATCGCGGAAATCAGGTCCATTTGCTCTGGAAAGTCGGACATGTAGTCCTCAAGATACCATTCCTCTGTGAAATAGATCTTGTTGAACAAGGCAACAGCAGCCGGTTTTGCGGTGACGATCCCTTCTTCGGTTGGGGGAAGAATACGTTCCCGGCAGGCCAGGCGTGGGCGGTCTTTGCGGTAGAACGTGATTGGCGCGACCGGAGCACCCTCAACCAGACGCACGCGATCCAAGTTCAGTGTTTCACCCTGGACAACACTGGCAAAGTCGCGTTCCTGATCCGTCAGCGGACGACCGCAGGCGGCAAACAGAAAGAGAAGCGTCATCAAAATGCGAGGGACCATAGTTCAAGCCTAATGCGAAGGCCCCGCGCTGCAACCCGTTTTCACAGGCTCATCGCCAACACACGGCTGATTTCTGTCAGCGAACGATTGGATTGATCCATCCACGTATTGAAAGCCTCTTGAACCGCCGCCATCGCTCTTTTCGAGGTCGGAGTCTTGTCGACCACTCCTTCGGCAACCAATCGCGCAGTCACGTCTTGCGAGAGGATAAAACTGTCCCGCCCGGCAAAACGCATCGCATACTGGGCCGAGGCCCCACCCAAGCGTGATCCGCGCTTGGCCAACATTGCCAAAAGTCCGATGTAGTCGGTCGACGGCCAGCCGCCCAGAACCTGACCCGCGCCGCCTTCTTCGCGCAACTCCAGCAGAAAGGCAGCATTGTCGCGAACCGTGGCGATCTTGGTTCCATTGCGGACGATACGCTTGTCCTGAAGCAAAGCGTCGAATTTTTCATCATCCATGAAGGCGCAGAGCCCGACATCGAACCTATCAAAGGCGGCCTCAAAACCGTCCCATTTGTTTTCGATGACCTTCCAGTTGAACCCGGCCTGAAAGACGCATTTGGTGATGATCGACAGCCAGCGATCGTCTGGCATGGCCGCAAGCTCGGCCGGGCTTTTGGGTTTGCTTAGTTTTGCCTCCAAGGCAGCTGGACCGCCGTGGCGATCGGCTGCAATGGCGAATATCTCTTCAAAGTGGCGCATCTGTTGTGTCCTCCGCGGTCAGGTTTGCCCGACGGGCGGTGGGTTGCAAGATCTCAAAACAGGCGCATTTTTGGGTTTTTAGTACCGTCGTGATTGGGACTCTGCAGAAAAATCGGCGTTTGCAGAAAGAAATGCTCGACAAAACAGGGGATTCGGGTTTGTGATTGACTCGTCAATCAATGTCCCGCGTCGAAAAAGGTGAAAACACGGGCGGCGCGGGTGTTCGGCACAAGGCAGCGGGTGGGGACTTGCAGCTTGGTCCGAGGTGAAAAATTCCGCCTTGGTTCAAAGTGTTCACTTCCCTTTTGCGGCTAAAATTGTGCATGTTGCGACATGGTATTGTCGTCCGACGAACCTACCGGCGCGAGAGTTTGCGCCGAGGCGGACGGTACACAAATAAGACAGGGAGAATGTCGATGAAAAAACTCAGTGTCAGCCTCTTGGCTATGATGGTAGCCGGTTCCGCTTATGCCGCCGAAATGGGCGCCGTGGACGAACCGATAAAACTGGCGATCAACGAATGGACTGGTCAGCACGTGACAACCCACGTGGCGGGCGAGATGCTGAAGGCTGCGGGCTACAATGTCGAATACGTCACCGCCGGTATGATGAACCAGTTCCAGGCGATCGCGGACGGCGACATCACAGCTACGCTTGAAATCTGGTCGTCCAACGTTTCGGACGAATACGCCAAGAAGATCGACGAAGGCACCGTCGTCGAGATCGGCGATCTGGGGCTGGACGCCAAAGAAGGCATCGCCTATCCGGCGCATGTGGCCGAACTGTGCCCGGGTTTGCCCGCATGGGAAGCGCTGAAGGACTGCGCGCAAGTCTTTGCAACTGCTGAAACTTTGCCAGGTGGGCGTCTGGTTGACTACCCTGCCGATTGGGGTACACCGGGCGCGGACCGCATGGTTGGTCTTGAGCTTCCGTTCAAGGCGGTTCCTGCCGGTTCCGAAGGTGCTCTGATCGCCGAGCTGCGCGCCTCGACCGAGCGCAAGTCGCCTTTGCTGATCACCTTCTGGCAGCCTCATTGGGCGATGTCGGCCTATGACGTGCAGTTCGTTGACCTGCCCGCGGGCGAGGAAGCATGCTTTAACGATCCGGCATGGGGGCCGAACCCGAACGCTGTGAACGACTGCGATTTCTCGCCTTCGCGCATCTTCAAGGCCAGCTGGAACGGCATGGAAGACAAATGGCCAGCCGCCTTTGAAATCCTGTCCAACTATCAGCTGGCGGTCGAAGACCAGCAGCCGATGATGGGTGCGATCGACGTTGACGGCGGTCAGGTCGAAGAGGTCGTCGCCGCTTGGATGGCCGAGAACGAAGACAAGTGGCGTCCGGTTGTCGACGCGGCAACGCAGTGAGTTCGCATAAGTGACTGACGCGAATACGCCAGCCATCGCCTGCCAGAATCTCTGGCAGGTCTTTGGCCAAGGCGCAGACAAAGCCCTGACCGACGCGCTGTCTCGGTCAGGGAATGACGCGGACAAAGCCGCCGCCGATCTGCGCGAACACGGGTTCATCCCTGCCGTTCAGGACGCAGATTTCGAAGTCAAAGAAGGCGAGCTTTTCGTCATCATGGGGTTGTCGGGGTCGGGTAAATCCACGCTGATCCGCTGTATTTCTCAGTTGCTGCCGGGAACGGGTGGGGAAATTCGGGTCGATGGTGAAAACGTCATTGGCGCATCGAAAAAAGCGCTAACCGAATTGCGGCGCAAAAAGCTGGGCATGGTGTTCCAGCATTTCGGCCTTTTTCCACATATGACGGTTGCCGAGAACGTGGCTTACCCGCTGCGCGTGCAGGGCGTTGGCAAAAAGGAACGTCTGGCTCGTGCGCAAGAAGTCATCACGCTTGTCGGACTGGAGGGGCGTGAGGACAGCTTTCCCCGTCAGCTTTCCGGTGGTCAGCGTCAGCGCGTGGGGATCGCGCGGTCCTTGGCCGTAAACCCCGATATCTGGTTTCTGGATGAACCGTTCTCGGCCCTAGACCCTCTGATCCGCCGCCAGTTGCAGGACGAATTCCTGCGCATTCAGGCGACGCTCAAGAAATCTATCGTCTTCATCACTCACGATATACAAGAAGCCCTGAAATTAGCCGACCGCATCGCCATTATGCGGGATGGCAAGATTGTGCAGATCGGTACGCCTACTGATATCGTCCTGCGCCCGGTCGACGACTATGTCCGAGAGTTTTCGAAGGACGTGGCGAAGGGCCAGCACGCCAAGGTCGCTTCGGTCATGCGGGATGACGACCAACGTGGGCCGGACGATCCGGGCCTGACCACATCAATGACTTTGGACGCCGCACTGGCGCATTGCATGGAGCTATATGAGCCCGTTCCGGTGCGCGACGAAAACGGCAATATTGTTGGGACGGTTCATCCTTCTGATCTCGCTGCCGCCTTACAGGTGGAAGAGACATGACAGCCTTAACGGGAATCCCGTCGCAACACGTGTCGCGCCTTACGGTAGGTGCGCAGGCTGCTCTGATCACGGTCGTTGTCGGAGCCATTTGCTTGGCGCTGGAAGGTGTCGCGCCGTGGCTGGTCAAGTGGCCCGC
Source organism: Ruegeria sp. BF12 (assembly GCF_056538705.1). Lineage (NCBI taxonomy): Bacteria > Pseudomonadati > Pseudomonadota > Alphaproteobacteria > Rhodobacterales > Roseobacteraceae > Ruegeria > Ruegeria sp. BF12. Next base: position 344,648 of record NZ_JBQFTP010000003.1, read on the forward strand.
AGCGTGGGAACTGCCCGCGACACAATGGGTTGGAGCGTTTCTGGACTGGTTTCTGAACGGCATCAAACCGGCGATGCGGTTGTTTTCCGACCTGATGGCCTATCCCATGAACGCGGCCAATTTCGTGTTGGGAAATACGCCTTGGCCCATCCTTATTGGTCTGGTGACGGCGCTGGGCTGGTATCTGGGCGGCTTGCCGATGGCGGCGCTTGGCTTCTTTGGCCTCTGTTTCGTGCTGGCTTCGGGCTACTGGGCCGAGAGTATGAATACACTGGCTCTGGTCGCTGTTTCGGTGCCCGTCGCGTTGATCGTGGGTGGTGCCATCGGCATCCTTGCGAACGAAGTTCCGCGCGTGAAGTCCTTTGTTCAGGCTGTTCTGGACGTGATGCAGACGGTTCCGACCTTTGCTTATCTGACACCGCTGTTGCTTCTGTTCGGCTTTGGCCCGGTGGTAGGCTTGATCGCCTCGGCCATTTATGCAGCCCCGCCAATGGCCCGTAACGTGATGCTGGGTCTGGAACGGGTCGAGCCCGAGATCAAAGAGGCCGCCATCATGTCCGGCGGTACCCGGTTTCAGCAGCTGTTTCAGGTCGAAATCCCGGCAGCGGCCACACAGATCATGGTGGGTGTCAACCAATGTCTTATGGCCGCACTGTCGATGGTCATCATCGCCGCCGTTATCGGTGGCTTCAACGACATCGGCTGGGAAGTCCTGCTGACCATGCGCAAGGCCCAGTTTGGCGAGTCGCTGCTGGCTGGTCTGGTTATCGTTGTCTTTGCTGTGGTGATCGACCGGATGAGCGGCACGCTGGCGACCGAGCGCAAACGGTTTGATCAACGGGTCGTCTGGGCGGTGTTGGGTTTCACCGCCTTGTTCACCGCCGCCTTCTGGGCATGGCTGCCGAACCCGTCCGAGTTGACCCTTTTGGACCCGGTGGCCGAGGCTGTGGACAGTGGCCTGACCGCCTTTACGCAGACCAATGGCCCATGGCTGGACGCGCTCAAGAACAACTCATTGTTCTATGTGCTACTGCCGTTGCGGATCGGATTGGACCAAGCTGTTCTGCCGTTCACATGGGGTTTCCAGTGGACAGCAGGCATGAGCTACGGCCTCTTCGCCGCCGCAGGTGTCATCGCCGCGCTGATGGCGTGGCGTGGTCACCTGACCGGAGGTTTAGTTGTGCTAATCCTGATCGGCATGCTCGAAACCGGCATCTCGAACCTGCCATGGCCCCTCGTTCTGACCGGCGCTGCTGCGCTAAGCTATGTTGCGGGCGGTTGGCGGTTGGCGGTGCTGTCGGTGGGGCTGCTGTGCACCATTCTTGTATCGGGCCTTTGGGAAAGAGCGCTTTTGTCGCTTTATCTCAGCGGTGCTGCGGTGTTTTCCTGCGCCGTGGTCGGTGGGCTGATCGGATTGGCCAGCGCGGTTTGGTCGCCGGTTTGGAAAATCGTCCGTCCGATCTGTGACATGTTGCAGACGATCCCTCTGTTCGTGTTCCTGATCCCGGTGCTGATGGTGTTTCAGATCGGCGAGTTCTCGGCCTTTCTGGCGATCTGCGCTTACGCAATCGTTCCAATGATCCGCTACACCCGTCACGGGCTGGTCAACACACCCGAGGAAATGATGGAGGCTGCAATCTCCAGCGGCGCAACTGAGTGGCAGATCATGCGCGATGTGCGCGCGCCCTATGCCGCGCCAACCATCTTGCTGGGGCTGAACCAAACCATCCTCTACGCCTTCGCCATGCTGGTGATCGCCGCTTTGATCGGAACCACCGGTCTTGGTCAGTCGATCTATCTGGCATTGGGGCAGGCAGATGTAGGACTGGGTATCTCTGCCGGGGCTGCAATGGCCATCCTTGCACTGGTTGCCGACCGTATCGTCCAGGGGTTTGCCGAAGAACAGCGCAAGGCGCTGGGACTGTAAGACAGGGCAGGGGCGGCGCGGTCGCCCCTTTGCCTGCACTTGATTTCGGACAAGGACCATGTCGGGACAGGGCGTTAAACCCCGGCGAACACGTTCGGAGAATACTATGACCGGTTGGGCTTTTTTCCTCGCAGCACTGATCACATTTCTTCTCAGTCACGCCATACCCGTGCGTCCCGGAGTGCGTGGGCGGCTGATCGAATCCTTGGGGCGCAGAGGTTACTTTGCGGCGTATTCCGCATTGTCGCTGCTGGTACTTGCCTGGTTGATCGTGGCAGCGGCACAAGCGCCCTATGTCGAGGTCATCCCGCCATTCGGTATCTTTCGCTGGGCACCTCTGTTGGTGATGCCGGTCGTGTGCTGGCTGGCTGTCGCAGGCCTGTCCATCCAGAACCCGTTTTCCTTTGGTGGGCTGGGGCATCGCGCGTTCGATCCGGAAAACCCCGGCCTCCTTCGCACCACTCGCCATCCGATACTTGCCGCGTTGATGCTGTGGGCCGGTGCGCATTTGCTGGCCAATGGCAGCCTGTCCCACGTTATCCTGTTTGGTCTTTTTGCGGGCTTTGCCGCACTGGGTATGGCTTTGATCGACCGCAGAAAAGAGCGTGAGATGGGCATGGAATGGACGCGCCTGTCCCGCAATACGGCGAGGTTTTCACTGCGCGCGCCGCGCCCGTGGCCGCGCCGTTGGGTCTGGCTGACCTCCATCGCCATCTTTATGGTTCTGCTTCACCTGCACGCATCTGTAATCGGACTTTCTCCGTTGCCTTAACGCAGGGGAGTGGTCGGGCAGGCACTTGCGTGCTATCTGGAATGTCACAATTTTGTACCAAGGGGTCCTTCGATGTATCTGGCCTATGTCACCACCACCGATCGCGGCGCAACCGACCGGCTGCTGAGCGCGGTTGCCGAGCACCTGCTGTCAAAAGGTGCGAGCCTGGCAGGCGTGGTGCAAACCAACACTGAGTGCGCCGACAGCAGCAAATGCGACATGGATGTCCGGGTCTTGCCGGAAGGAGAGACCATTCGGATCTCACAGTCCCTGGGCGAACAGTCGCGCGGATGTCGTCTGGACCCGGCCGCACTGGAACAAGCCGTGGGATATGTGACCGCATCTTTGGCCGATGCCCCGCATCTGCTGATCATCAACAAATTCGGCAAGCATGAGGCCGACGGGCGCGGATTTCGACCTGTGATCGCCGAGGCATTGGCTCAGGACATTCCTGTGTTGGTTGGTGTGAACGGTCTGAACAAAGAAAAATTCGACGAATTCACTGGCGGGGCCGCGGAACAGATCGAGTCAGATCTTGTAAGTATCACCGCATGGTTCGACCGCGTCACAGCGCAACGGGTGGCTGCGGCCTGACAAAGCTCCCGTAGGGTAAGCTTCTGTTTTCCTGACTTGTTTCGTGTCACATGTGCTGCAATCCTCTCACTCGGAGGACAACTCACATGTGGACCAACTGGGCCGGAAACCAGCGCGCCGACACACCAATCGCGCGGCCGTCGACAATTGCGGAACTGCAGCAGGCGGTTGCGCAGCCCCAATCCATGCGCGTTTTGGGCGCCGGTCATTCGTTCACACCGATTGTCGCCGGCGGAGACCGGATACTGGACCTTTCGGGGCTCGACCTGCCAACGCTGGGTGAAGTGACCGAGGACCGTATCTGGGTCAACGCCAATGCGCGGTTGCGTGATCTGTCTCCGGCGCTGGCGGATCAGGGGCTGGCTTTCCGCAACCTCGGGGATATCAACGCACAATCCTTGGCGGGTGCAGTTGCGACCGCGACCCATGGAACCGGTCGCGGGCTTCCGTGCTTGGCGGCGGAAATCACCGCAGCCAAGTTGGTCGGTGCGGATGGGGATATCCTGTCCACCAACGATATTCCGCTTGAGGTGGCGCAGGTCACGCTGGGCATGTTGGGGGTTTTGACCGAGGCGGAAATCTCGGTCGTACCGAAATACAACTTGCGTCGCCAGGTACAGTTGGCATCGGTCGAAGAAAGCTTGGCCACGATGCACCAGAAATGGGCGGACAATCGGAATTTCGAGTTTTTCTATATCCCGTTTACGGGAAAGACTGTGGAACTGCGACACGCCTTGACCGAGGCACCTGAAGGCAAAGCGCCGCTTGATCTGGATATGATCGCCGTGAAAGTGCTGAAACTGGCGCGCGCTGCGGGACGGGTCAACGAAGGCTTGCGCGCAGCGATCCTGAAACTGCTGACACTTGCTCAATCCGACGAAGACTATGTCGGCGAAAGCTGGCGTGTCCTGTGCAGCGATCGGCGTATCCCGTTCAAGGAAATGGAGTATCATCTGCCGCCTGACGTAGCCGGTGACGTGCTGCAAGAGGTTCTGAGCCGCCTGCATCGAGACCACAAGGACATCTATTTCCCGATTGAGGTTCGTCAGACGGCAGGAGACACGGCCTGCTTGTCGCCGTTTCAGGGCGGGCCGCGCATATCCATTGCCGTCCACACCGACGCGGCTGAGGATCACCAGGCATATTTCGAAGCACTCGAACCGCTTTTTGTCGAAGCCGGGGGCCGACCGCATTGGGGCAAACTGCACAACTTGACCCATAAAGAGCTGTCCGCGCTCTACCCGGACTTTGACCGGTTTTGTGAATTGCGAGAACAGCTTGATCCGACAGGTAAGTTCCTGACCCCCGCGCTTGCCAGGCTGTTTCGCCCATGAATGAGACCTATCTGAAGAACCTGTCTGATACTCTGCGGTCACATGGCGTGGACAAGCCCGTATTCGTTGTGGATTTGGACCTGCTGGACGCCAATTGCGCCGTGGCGCAGGGCAGCGCGGACACAGGGCTGGCGCGCCGTCTGGTCGCCAAGTCGTTGCCCTGCCTGCCATTGCTGGATCACATCCGAGCGCAAATCCCAGCCTCTGGCCTGATGACGTTTTCCAAGCCGATGCTTCAGGCGCTTTTGACGGCCGAGCCCGAGACGGATCATCTGATCGGTAAGCCATTGCCCGTCAGCTCTGCCGCGAGCCTGCTGTCGTCGAATCCGGATGCCGCCAAGCGCGTCCAATGGTTGATCGACACTCCGGCGCGACTTGGAGAGTATCTGGCTCTGGCTTCAGACCGGCAGCTGTGTCTGCGATTCTCGCTTGAACTTGATATCGGCCTGCACCGTGGTGGAATTCGGCCCGAGCGCGTGTCAGAGGTCGCACAACGTATCGCCGCACATCCTAACGGCCAGCTTGCCGGGGTTATGGGGTACGAGGCGCATCTGGCCAGGCTACCGGGTATTCTGCGCAAGCGGGCGGCGAGGACCAGCTCTGACGCGTTTAACGCGGCTGTGTCCGCGTTGCCAAACGCCGGGTCCGGCATGTGCTTGAACACGGGCGGCAGCCTGACCTTTCAATCCTACCTCGCAAATGGCGCGGCAAACGAGGTCGCTTTCGGTTCGGTTCTGGTCAAGCCCGGCGATTTCGACCACGCTTCAACACAAGCATTTCAGCCAGCGGCGTTCATCGCCACGCCAATCCTCAAAACGATGCCCGCAAACGCCCTGCCTGGCCTGGATTTTTTACCAAGGAACAAAACGGATATTGCGGTATTCGGTGGACACTTTCTGGCTGAACCAGTCTTTCCCGATGACTTCGGCTATTCCAGAGTGTTTGGCCGGTCCAGCAACCAAGAGGTCTGGACCGGACCGGTTATGGCCGCCGTCGCCGCCGGCGATATCGCGTTGCTGCGCCCGACCCAAAGCGAGGCTGTGATGAATCAGTTCGGGACGCTGTTGGCCGTCAGAGGTGAGAAAGTCGCACAAGAATGGGATTGCCTGCCAAATTAGTGGAAAGCGGTCCCGGAACTAGGTGCGCGCGTCCATGTGACGCTGCAACCGCTCCGATCAGATGGCCTCATCCCCGGCAACTTGTCTGCTTTTGATTCCAAGCTGATGTTTAGTCCGCGGCTCAGCATCGGTCCGCGCGCTTGCGGCAAATCCAGCTTTTGACTTCAATTTGGGGGAAATTCATGGAGAACGATTGCAACGAGCTTTGGCAAATTGGTCCGTGCAAACCGTGGATTGGACAGCGAGCGCTTTTCTCGTAAGAAAAACACACCAAGTCTTTCAATTGCTTGAAGAAGTGGTGGGCGACCCTGGAATCGAACCAGGCGTGCGTCTCCGCGAGGGAGTTACAGTCCCCTGCCACACCTTGCGGCCTGTCGCCCACTGTCAGGCGTTGCACCTGACGTGGAGGCGTGATTACTAGCGCCTTGAAGGAGCGTCAACAGGAAAATTTCGCTTTGACGCAGGAAACCGAAATCCCGGCCCGGAGGCCCAAGAAATGAAGAAACCTAAGTGGGTCGTTGAAAAGGAACAGGCGCGCAAAGCTGCCGCGTCCGAAACTGTGTGGCTGTTCGGTTTGCATGCCGTTCGGGACGCGTTGATGAACCCGAAAAGGCAAAAACTCCATCTGATCGTGACGCGTAACGCGCGGGATAAGCTGTCGGAAGCCATTGAATTTGCAGGGATTGAGACTGAAATGGTCGACCCGCGCAAATTCACCGCGCCGATTGACCCGGGCTCGGTTCACCAAGGTGCTGCGCTTGAGGTCAAACCGTTGGATTGGGGTGGGTTGGCTGAGAACTGCATCGGGCGCGCGCATCCGCGCGTCATCCTGCTGGACCGTGTTACCGACCCGCATAACGTTGGGGCGATTCTACGTTCGGCCGAAGTGCTGGGGGCCAGCGCGGTGATCGGAACACGCCATCATTCGGCACCGGAAACGGGCGCGTTGGCAAAAACGGCAAGTGGTGCGTTGGAGCGTCAGCCTTATTTACGTGTGCGCAATCTGGCGGATGCGGTCGTCGAATTGCAGAATATGGGCTTTCTGGTTTTGGGCCTGGACGGGGAAGCAGAAGCAACTATCGAAACCGCGTTGGGCGGCAAGCTGGACCAACCTGTGGCGCTGGTGCTGGGCGCCGAAGGGCCGGGGTTGCGGCAAAAGACCAAGGAAACCGTTGATCAACTGGTGAAAATCGACGCAGCCGGAGGTTTTGGTTCGCTCAACGTCTCAAATGCTGCCGCAATTGCCTTATATGCTTCAAGGCATCGATAGACAGGAGAGTCCCATTTCCAGCCCGTCCAAAATCGCTACCTGCTGTTACTGCGGAACGCGCGCAGCGTTGGTTCTGAAGGGGAAGCAACGTCATGAACTCAGTTGCTCCAGCTGCGGAGCGCCTTTGCACGACCTCAAAATGGTCCCAAAGCACAAGCTGACCGAAGGCAAGGCGAAGCGCGACACCTACAAGCCTACGCCCCAGAAAAAGAAAAAGAAGAAAAAGGGCGTTTTTGCGCGCGTCTTCGACGAAGCTTGGGATGTTGTTGAAGATATCTTCGATTGACAGGGGGCTGGTGCGACACAAGCGTTCACAACCACGTTAATAGGGGTGTTCCGTGCGACAAAAGATTGCATCTTGATACCCTGATTTTGTAACCGTGAACACGCGATGCCAACCAGACGAATCATTATTGGTGCAATAGCCGCCGCTGCGTTTCTTCCTGCCGCTCACGCGCAGGACATGCCTGTTTATTTTGAGACGGATGGCGCGGTCATGGCCGGTTATGACCCGGTCTCGTATTTCAGAGGTGGAACCCCGGTCCGGGGGCTACCGGAATACTCCGTCATTTGGAAAGGCGCCGAGTGGCATTTTGCGTCTGCCGAGAACCGTGATCTGTTCGAAAGCAATCCGCGCGCCTATGCGCCTCAGTTTGGCGGATACTGCGCTTATGCAATGGCTCAAGGTGAGTTGATCAGCACGGATCCGATGCTGTGGGATGTGGTTGACGGTCGGTTGTACCTGACACATTCGCCCGAGATCGAGCGGTTGTGGAACGATGACCGCGCTGAGTACATTCAAATGGCCGAGGAACACTGGCCGGTTGTGCTGTATCATCAATAGGCGACTTTCCGCTATTTTCGGCCTGTCATCACAAAAATGCGAAACACCTCTTTTTTTCTCAGATCCCATGCTTAAATGTCACAGTGACCGCGGAACGGAACTGCCGCGGGTCATTTCACTGTCCCTCGTTCCAACAACTGGCGCTCAGGTTCGACCTGAGCGCTTTTTTCTTTTCCGCGCCCCGTCTAGGGTGTGCCCATGACGGATTACACGGACAGCATCCTGAAAGACATCCTGCGCAGCACCAAGGTTATTGCCGTGGTTGGCGTTTCGATGAATCCCGTACGGCCCAGTTACTACGTTGCGCGATATCTGTCGCTGAAAGGGTATAAGGTCATTCCTGTGAACCCAGGACACGCCGGGGCCGAGTTGTTTGGTCAAACAGTTCGCGCGTCACTAGGGGATATCTCTGAACCTGTTGATATGGTGGATATTTTTCGTCGATCTGAGGCTGTCCCACCAATTGTCGACGAAGCCCTTTCCACATTTCCGAACCTGCGAACGATTTGGATGCAGATCGGCGTTGAGCACCCCGAGGCGGCGGCCAAAGCGCAGGCGCGCGGCGTTGACGTGGTAATGAACCGGTGTCCCAAAATCGAATATCAGAGGCTGTTCGGTGAGCTTCGCATGGGTGGGTTCGCCACGGGTGTGATTTCGTCCAAGCTGTGATCGCTTACGAACCGGGCAGAGGCTTCAGCCGAGCCACCTGTTCAAGGCGGCGTTTTTCCAGAACAACTTCGCGCGGCACCCACTCGTATCGGGTGTCTTCAACAAGCGGTGACCAATACAAAACCCCGCCATAACGCCATGGGTCCAGAACCACGCCGTCATACATCGTCTCGCCCTTGCGGCTGATAATGGCGGTGCTGTGGTCGATTCGAAACGGGTTGTCAGCGTTGGCGATCGCCCGATGCAATTCCAACGTCTCGAAGTCTTCCTGCTTCAGTCGGCGCTCGATGTCCTCGGCCCAATGCCAGCACAATCCACGCGGCCGCAGGCCCTTGTTTACCTTGGCATTGTGGATCAACGGCGGATCGGTGATTTCATATTCCTGCACCAGCTGCGCAGTGTAGGAATAAGCAATACGCGCGGCACGGTCTGCCTCTTCCGGGTCGATATCAGGACCAAGGCTGCGGATTTCTGTCGCCAGCCTTTGAACCTCATCACCGGTGGCTCGCGGTGGCGCAGAACAGGCGGCAATCGTCAAAATGGAAAGCAAAGCCATTACGAAGGCCAAAGCCCTGGTCATTCCCGCGTCCCTCGCTCCGTGTCACACTGATCCCTGACTATACAGGGCAGGGTGGCAGGACGGAACCCGCGCGTTTAACCCTTGGGGCGAGACGCTTTTTCAGCGATTCCACTGGTCCCTTGGCGGTGGGCCAGTTCGGCAAGCACATCGTCCAGCGCCACATCCCGCGCGGCAAGCATGACCAGCAGGTGATAGAGCACATCAGCAGCCTCAGACGTCAGTTTTTCCCGATCGCCTTTGACGGCTTCGATGATCGCTTCGATTGCTTCCTCGCCGAATTTCTCGGCGCATTTTTCCGGACCTTTCGCCAGAAGTTTTGCAGTCCAGCTGGAGTCGGGGTCGGTTCCTTTGCGGGCTTCAATCGTTGCGGCCAGATCGTGCAGGATATTCATGTCAGCCTCATCGGAATACCTGCGGCGGCCATGTGTTCCTTGGCCTCGCGAATAGAGTACTCGCCGAAGTGGAAAATTGACGCGGCCAAAACTGCGCTTGCACCGCCTTCCGTAACGCCTTCGACCAGATGGTCCAGATTGCCGACGCCGCCGGAAGCAATTACAGGAACGTCCACCGCATCCGAGATCGCACGGGTTAGCGGCAAGTTGAACCCGGCCTTGGTGCCGTCGCGGTCCATTGATGTCAGCAGAATCTCTCCGGCGCCCTTGCCGACGACCGTTTTGGCAAACTCGACGGCGTCGATTCCGGTGGGTTTGCGGCCACCGTGGGTGAAGATTTCCCATTTGCCGGGGCTGACGGTCTTGGCGTCGATGGCGCAGACGATGCACTGGCTGCCGAACTGGTCCGCTGCTTCGGCGACGACATCCGGATTGGCCACGGCAGCCGAGTTGAAACTGACCTTGTCAGCGCCGGCCAATAGCAGTGCACGCACATCATCTTTGGTACGAACGCCTCCGCCGACGGTTAGCGGCACAAAGCACTGCTCAGCCGTGCGCTGAACCACATCGAACATGGTGCCGCGATTTTCATGCGTGGCATGGATGTCCAGAAAACAGATTTCATCAGCGCCTGCGGCATCATAGGCCTTGGCCGATTCTACCGGGTCACCTGCATCGCGCAGGCCTACGAAGTTCACACCTTTGACCACGCGGCCATCGGCGACATCCAGACAGGGAATGATGCGGGTTTTCAGCATGTCGGCGTCCTTTGCTGGCGCACCTCTAACGCCAAACCCTCGTCGATGCCAGTAGCGATGAAGCACGTCGAAAGAAACGGCTGGGCCAATGGCTGTGCGCCCCCAAACCAGATGGAGGCGCCAATGTGTGCGGGAGGCTCGAGAAAACGTTAGTTCGAAGTGTCCTCGTCTTTAAGCAGCTTGAGCGCAGACAAAAGGTTTGCTTTGTCGTCAGTCCATGGCTCAGCGTTGCCTGAAACGACCAATTGCCACTGTCCGTTCTCGACAAAACTATCAATTCTGGACTTGTCCGGACTGATAATGACAACATCGGATGACGATGCGCCAGTACGAATGCTTTGCTCATTCTCGATTTCCTGAAACTGATAGGCGGCAAATAGCCCAAGAGTATCCGCAATGCGTGCCAGGGGGGGCGTCAGATCATAGTATCGGTTTGAGACGTGAAACACCAAAACCCCGTCATCAGTCAGACGTTCTACATACATCTCGACGGCTTCTTTTGTGATGAGATGCAGCGGAATTGCATCTGAACTGTATGCGTCCAGTACCAGAATATCGAACGCGAAGGGATTTTGTGCCAATACGATCCGCGCATCACCAAGGTAAGTTTCGGATGTTGGTGCACATTCCGAGATGTAGGTGAACATCGACGGATCTCGCGCTACACTGTCGACCATGGCGTCGATTTCGAAGAAGACCCACTGCTGAGACGGCAGCTTGTAGCAGGCCAGAGCTCCGGTACCCAGACCGACGATGCCAATGCTATCGGACTGACGTCCGAATTCTGACGTGATTACCTGAGCCATTGGACCTTCTGGGTGGTAATAGGACAAAGGGGTTGGTCGCTTGCCGAAGTCCTCTACTCGCTGCCAGCCATGCAACGTCGTTCCATTCTGGTAAATCCGGTATCCTGTGGAGGAATAAACTGTGTGAGTGCCAAAGAAGCTTCGGTCTTGAAAAATAGCGTTATCCTTGGGCGCGATGGCTGGCAGCATGAGAACCATAACAAGTACGGCAATACGTGTCGGACTGTTTCGAAACAGGATCAGTATGGTGACCAAAACTGCGGTTGCGACGACCAAGCGCAAGACCCCTTCTCCAAGTGGTTTGATATCGCCGAACACACCAAAAATGACGAGCAGTGGGTAACTCCCCAACAGGCCTATTGCCAGATTTCGCGGCGTAAATGAGGCCTTTGTCAGCAACAGTAATCCACCCGCAAATATAAGCGTCAGCTGCGCTTCGATTTCGTGAACGAATGCAAAGGGTGCCACGATGGAGTTGAACAGCCCACCAATTGCTCCTCCTACTGAAAGGGCAATGTAGAACACGGTCAATTGCTCTGCCGGTGGTCGCATTTCGTACAGCAACCTGTGCGCATAAAGGGCGATTACGAATAGCACGGGAACGTAGATTAGGATGATAACGGGCGCAGAGTGCTGCTTGATCAGGTTGGACAACAGTACAACACCCACGGCCAACGCCAGGATCATTGGGATACGCAAGCTTTCTGCGCTCAACTTCTTCCATTTGGCAAAAGCAAAAACAAACGACAGAATGTAAGTCGCCAGAGGTACAACCCAGATTAGCGGAATCGATCCCAAATCTGTGCTGACCTTCGTCGTAAAGGAGAGCATCAAAGATGACGGGACGAAGGCGATAGCAACCCAGGTTGCAATCTGCCTCAATTTTGGACTGCTGTATGAGATATTTGCGGCGACTGGACCAAGTGATCCGCCTGATCCGCGGATGGCCACAAGGCCGCTTATCAAAAGCAGTCCGCCAAAAACTACGAACCCAAGGAACCACAGATTGCTGGTTTCTCGGGCGCCCCAAAAGGGATCGGCCAACAGCGGGAAAGCCAGCAGAGCCAGCAATGACCCCACATTGCTGGCGCTATAGAGAAAGTAAGGGTCGTCTGCAGAAGGGCCTCCCGAACGCGCATACCATGCTTGTAACAAAGGCGCGTTGGCAGACAGAACTGCAAACGGCAAGCCGACACCCAAGGCAAACAATTCAAGGGTTTGCAGTGCGGTTGAGCTGGACGCGTCATAACTCCAGCTTTCGCTGATCGAAAGCGGCAGGAACGTCAGAGCGACCAACCAAAATGCCAAATGTGTAACGAGTTGCCAGCGCAACGGCAGCCATTTTGTCAGAAAATGGGCGTAAATGTAGCCCACGATCAGAACCACTTGGAAAAACAACATTGCAGTTGTCCAAACCGCTGGTGCACCGCCTATTTGTGGCAGAACGAGCTTGGCAAATAGCGGTTGCACGAAAAACAAGAGGCAGGCACTGACGAAAATAGTCGTGCAGAAACTGAACACTACGCCAATTCTGAACCAAGAACTGTTCGACAATTCTGTGCTTGAAATACTCATGTCTGAAATCCCTGCTCGCTCTCGTTGGTACGACAGCTAACCAAGAAATGAGACCAAGTTAGGGCCAATGTGCGCAAAATACCTGTCAGGGCCGAGTATTGTTCCCAATTGCAAAACGGTTCGCTGAGTGATGCCTTTAGGTGATGCCTGGCCGGTGGCAAAGCCCCGCCGATGCCGGAGATGTGATTGTAGGATCGTGCAAAGCTGTGAAAATGAGGGTGAAAATTACAGAAGGAAATCCGATATGCGAAAACTGATACTGGCAACAATTCTGACTTTCGGAGGGGCGCTGTCTGCCATGGCCGACGACATCATTAAGGTAAACACGGATAAATCAGTGCAAGAGGCGATGGACGCTTTGGAAGCTGCCGTTGGCAATGCGGGCGCGACAGTCTTCGCTCGGGTTGATCACGCAGCGGGTGCGGAAAAAGTCGGGCTGACCATTCCTGCTAACCAGGTTCTGATCTTTGGCAACCCCGCGCTGGGAACGCCCGCAATGCAGATCGATCCGCGTGCGGGGCTGTTCCTGCCGCTAAAGGTACAGGCATACGAAGATGAAATCGGGCAGGTCTGGTTGGCCTATGAAGACCCCAAGGAAACGATGGACGAGCTAGACGAGGTCGAGAAATCGCCTGTCATCGAAAAGATGCGTGGCGCGTTGGCTAAACTGACCTCGGTCGCAGCGCAATAATCCAAATGCTTGCGCCTGCGGGAACGCCGCAGGCGCACAGCCTTACTTGTTCAGAGCTTTCAGAGCTTCTGCCAGATCAAGCGCGCCATCATACAGTGCGCGTCCTGAAATCGCACCGTTCAGTTCGACGCCGCAATCACGCAGTGCGATCAAGTCGTCCAATGAGCTGACACCGCCCGACGCAACGACAGGAATTGAAACCGCACGCGCCAAAGCTGCAGTGGCTTCGATATTCGGACCCTGCATCGCCCCGTCGCGGTTGATATCAGTGTAGATGATGGCCGCAACACCCGCGTCTTCAAAGCTGCGGGCCAGGTCCGTGACCTGAACGTCCGTTTCTTCAGCCCAGCCTTTTGTAGCAACCATGCCATTACGCGCGTCGATGCCGACGGCCACCTTGCCCGGAAACGCCTTGGCCGCTTCACGCACAAGATCAGGATTCTCGACTGCTACGGTGCCCAAGATCACACGCGCAAGGCCTTTGGTGATCCATGTTTCTATCGTGGCCATGTCACGAATGCCGCCGCCGAGCTGTGCGGGCACATTGCACTCCTTCAGGATGGCCTCGACCGGAGCTGCGTTGACCGGCTCGCCCGCGAACGCGCCGTTCAGGTCAACCAAGTGCAGCCACTCGCACCCTGCCTCGACAAAGGCCCGCGCCTGCGCGGCCGGGTCCTCGTTGAAAACGGTGGCCTTGTCCATTTCACCGCGCAGCAGGCGCACGGCCTGGCCGTCTTTGAGGTCGATGGCGGGGTAGAGGATCATGTCAGGCGGCCCTATATCAAAACTGTTCGCGCGGGATATCGCACAAGCAAGGCAGGGGATGCAACGCGACGCAAAGTCAATCTTGCCCGAGGCCGACCACCGGGCCAGAGTGAGGGCAAAACAGGGAGGAGATCATGAAGAAACTCACACTTGCAACGGCGTTTGCAGCCATGGCAGCCAGCGCAGCGGTTGCCGACCCGGTTGATGGCCTGTGGAAGACAGAGCCGGGCGACACCGGCGGCTATCTGCACGTCTCGATAGCGCCCTGCGGCAGCGCCATTTGCGGCACGATCGACTCGGCCTTTGATGGGCAAGGCAATCAGCAGCTGAATTACGAGAATCTTGGCAAACAGATTATCTGGGACATGGTTCCGGATGGCGGCGGCAGCTACGATGACGGCAAGATCTGGGCACCGGACCGCGACAAGACCTACAGCTCGAAAATGTCTCTGGACAATCAGAACACACTGACCGTCAAAGGCTGTGTCGCTGGTGGGATTATTTGCCGCGGGCAGACCTGGACTCGCGTTCAGTAAACCGTCACGGGGTCCAGGTCAGGAAATTTCCGATCATGCGCAGCCCCACATCCTGACTCTTTTCAGGGTGAAACTGCATTCCAACCATCGTGTCGCGGCCAATCACGGCCGTGACCTCCTGTCCATAATCCACATAAGCCAGCCGTTGCGACGGGTCGCTGACCCGGAAATGGTATGAGTGCACGAAATAGGCGTGGTCGCCTGATTGCACGCCGGTAAAGACCGGGTGGTCGCTTTCCAGAACCAGATCGTTCCAGCCCATATGGGGCACTTTCAGCGCGTTGTCTAATGGTTCGATCCGCACCACATCGCCTGCAACCCAGCCCAGACCATCGGTCTCGGTGTACTCATGACCCTTCGTGGCCATCAGCTGCATGCCCACGCAGATGCCCAGAAAGGGGCGGCCCTTTTGCTCGACTGCTTCGACCATCGCGTCGTAAATGCCTTTGTGACCACGCAACTCGGCCGCACAGGCGGGAAAAGCGCCGTCACCGGGCAGCACCAGCCGATCCGCACGCGCAACGACGTCCGCGTCCGAGGTTACAACAACCTTACCCGCATTCACCTCACGCGCCATGCGTTGAAACGCCTTTTCGGCCGAGTGCAGGTTGCCGCTTTCGTAGTCGATAATAGCCGTCAGCATTTATAGTGCGCCCTTCGTGGACGGGATCGCATCGGCCTTGCGCGGGTCGGTTTCGATCGCCAGACGCAAAGCGCGGGCGACCGCCTTGAAAGCGGCCTCGGCAATGTGGTGGCTGTTGAACCCGTGCAATTGGTCGATGTGCAGCGTGATGCCCCCATGAGTGCTGAGCGCCTGAAAGAACTCGCGCACCAGTTCTGTGTCGAAGGTGCCGATCTTGGGGGTCGGCAGGTCAACGTTCCAGATCAGGAACGGACGGCCCGACAAGTCCAGCGCGCAACGCACCTGAGCGTCATCCATGGGCAGGTGGCACTCGCCATAGCGACGGATGCCCTTTTTGTCGCCCAGGGCCTGCGTCAATGCCTGACCCAGCGCGATGCCGGTGTCCTCGACCGTGTGGTGGTCGTCGATGTGGTAATCGCCCTTGGCGCGGATCGTCATGTCGATCAGCGAATGGCGCGCAAGCTGATCCAGCATGTGGTCAAAGAAACCAACGCCGGTCTGATTGTCATACTGGCCAGAGCCGTCCAGATTGACCTCGACCGAGATCTCGGTCTCGGCGGTCTGACGGCTGATCTTTGCGCTGCGCATGGGCGAATTCCTTTTGCTACAGGCGCGCTTATAGACGGGGATTGACCGGCTTATCCAGACCAACCGTCGCAATAGCTGCAATCTGTTGCAGGGGATTGCGCCCAGTGCCCTGCCATGCCAGCCTGCCAGAAACTCAATCAACAGGTCTAAACCATGTCCACCTGCGTCTTCATTCAGATCCGCTGCAAACCCGGTACCACCTACAAGGTTGCCGAAGATATCGCGCTACGCGAGATCCACTCGGAACTTTACTCGACAAGCGGCGAATATGACCTGCTGCTCAAGCTCTACATCCCCGAGACCGACGATGTCGGCCATTTCATCAACGAAAATCTGCTGGTGATTCCGAATATTGAGCGGTCCTTGACCACCATGACCTTCAAAGCGTTCTGAGTTAGACAGAGGCATCAGGCGCGGAGCTTTGCGGCGAAGCGCACGCCAGAATCGCGCCGTTGCGCGTTTGTTGATCAGTTGCTCCGGCCCGGAGCAACTGGTGCACTCCGAATAGTACCATCAAGGGTGCGCCAAGTGAGACAAGGTAGTTGTCTCCGGCCAATTGCGACCAAACCGCACCGAGGACGCAAATGCCCAGCAAAACAGCAGAATGCTTGCATTTTGCCCTTTGGCTGTCGGTCGGATAGTTCAAAAATCCATTCTTTGTGAACACGGTCAAAACTAGGCCCGTTGTGAACACACTTATTAAGACAAGCGTGGGAATGTTCCCGATCAGTACTGACGCGACACTGCCGTGGCCTGCGTAAACCAGACATTCAATCAGAGGCGTGACCACGACCATGAAGATGTTGATGCCAAGCAGGATTGGCTGAGGTCGCAGATACTTTCGTGCATAGGCGACGCAGACCATCGCGGCCAGGACCGTTCCAACCCATCCTGCCAGCCGCAAGTCAGCGGTCGTGCGAAGAAGAATCATGAAGGTCAGGCCGGGGAGATTCTCAAACATCTCAAGCAGAATTCGTTTTTGGTTGGCTCCCGCCATGTCTCAAAAGTCTCTGATCATTAGAAATCAGTCCAAGGGATAGAAAGTCATCCCAACTCAAATGTCGTAATGCCATAGATGCGATCCAAGTCGATGTCCGGCGCGTGGCTGGAATACATACGCCCGGTTTCGAATACTTTGGTCAATCCCAACTGTTGCGCCATTGCTATAGCTTGCGTGTTGGGGTTGGGCATGTCGATGAAGACCTCTGCATCCATCTGGTCGTCGGGAAGGGTCGTCAACAGCGACACCAAAAGGGCCTCCGCGATCTCGGGCGTGTCCGCGAACAATGGTCCGACCTTGTACCCGGCCAAACACCGACGCAGCGTTGCATAGCCTTTGATTTGCTCATCTTGTTTGAAAATCCGAGAGTGGTGATTGGGCGCGTCCAGCCAGGCATGCAGGAACGTATCGCGGGGGGCAGGGAACAGACCACGGTCATAAGCTCTCAGCTCATCCGTCAGGGCGCCGAGGGGCGTGATCTGGCTGTGTGGCGACCGGCCCAACTGGTCCAGGATCCCGCCGACCGTGCCTGAGAAACGGTAGTTGTCATAAGCAAGTTCGAATCCGAACTTGCGATAGTTGTCCTGCTGCTCGACAACGCCGTCCATGCCCATGTTTCGGTCTTCGCAATGCGCCTTGACCGCCTCGGCCACCTGAAGCCCGTAGCCCGATCCGCGGTAGTCGGGATGCACGATATAAAAGCCTAAGAACGCATAGTTATCGTCGTAATTCACGGCCGAGGCCGATGCGATCATCCGGCCATCCAGAAACCCGCCCTTAAAGCCCTCGGGGTCAGAACTGCGGAAACAAACAGCGTCATGCAGGCCGGGGTTCCAGCCTTCCTGACCTGCCCAGTCGACGGCCGTCTGGACCTCATCCGCTGTTAAAGAGCGAATTACGTATTCCGGCATGGGCGCGTCTCCTAGTGATTGCGTGCAACCCGAGGATGCCGCAACAACACCGAAAGAACCAGTAGGTTTGGAGAGTTTGGTATCTGGAGCGGGCGAGGCGATTCGAACGCCCGACCCTAACCTTGGCAAGGTTATGCTCTACCCCTGAGCTACGCCCGCATCAGATACATATGTTTCGGTCTTGCGACCTCTCAATGGAGCGGGCGAGGCGATTCGAACGCCCGACCCTAACCTTGGCAAGGTTATGCTCTACCCCTGAGCTACGCCCGCGCCGTTGAGTGAGGAGGGATGTATAAATTCCCACGCAGGGCTGCAAGCGGAAAAAACAAAAAAGAGGAAAATTATTTGCGACGGAAACGTGCCCCTTAACCGTTCAGGAACCAGAGCAACCAAGAATAAGAACGGTGGAGGTGAATAAATGACATGTTTTACGGACTTGAAGCTGGTGGCACTGGCCGTGATGATTTTGCTGGCAACCGCGTTACCCGGAAAAGACAAAGACAGG
Organism: Ruegeria sp. BF12; assembly: GCF_056538705.1. Lineage (NCBI taxonomy): Bacteria > Pseudomonadati > Pseudomonadota > Alphaproteobacteria > Rhodobacterales > Roseobacteraceae > Ruegeria > Ruegeria sp. BF12. The sequence goes on from NZ_JBQFTP010000003.1 coordinate 362,926, forward strand.
GTGGGGGAGGCTGAATCGTTTTTCACGGATGCCCCCCGAATCGAAACGCGGGTTCTGGTGGGTTGAGCCCCGCCAACCGGTTCACAGCGCCAGCAAAAGGCTTGCGATCGCGGCAACGATGAGGACGGCAAAAGTCAGGGACATGCCGATCTGGCGTAGGATGACGATCTGCGGTTTGCGGCCAAATCCGTAGGCGTGCAGCACGCGCCCGGCCAGAATACCCAGCCCCAGCAGATTGACCAGCCAGGCCGCCGCGCCCTGAAGTTCGACCATCGCGATCAGTAACAGTGCGAACGGCGCGTATTCGGCAAAGTTGGAATGCGTCCGCATCACCTTGAGCATGTCGGTATTGCCGCCATCGCCGTAAGAAATCTTGTCGCTGCGGCGCTGCATGATGACCCGCACACTCAGCGCGACGTATAGAAGTGCCAGCAATGCGGCATAGACTGGGGTGATGGACAGCATGGTCTGCTCCTCTCAGGTTCAAAAAAACAGGCCGCCCGGTTGCCCGAGCGGCCCTTGTAACCCTAGAAGGTTAGGTCGTTTATTCCAGTTCGACCAGTAGGTCCTTTGCGTCAATCTGGCCGCCGGGCTGGACGTGGATGGCTTTGACCGTCGCGTCACGCTCGGCGTGGATGCCGGTTTCCATCTTCATCGCTTCGATGGTCAGCAGCAGATCACCTTCCTTGACCTCCTGTCCGGCCGACACCGCAACCGTGGCCACTACACCCGGCATGGGTGCGCCGATGTGGTTGGCGTTGCCTGCCTCGGCCTTTGGGCGGGCCTGTGTGGTCGAGGTCACCAGACGGTTCGGAACGCGGATGACGCGGGGCTGGCCGTTGAGTTCGAAGAACACGCGAACTTCGCCGTTCTCGTCGGTCTCACCGATGGCCTGACAGCGGATTTCCAGCGTCTTGCCCGGATCGATCTCGGCGGTGATCTCTTCGCCGGGTTCCATGCCATAGAAGAAAGTCCGCGTGGGCAGGGTGCGCACCGGGCCATAAGTCCGGTGACGGCCCATGTAATCCAGGAAAACCTTCGGATACATGAGGTAGCCGTTCAGATCCTCATCATCGATCTCTTTGCCTTCAAGCTGTTTGGACAGGTCGGCACGCGTTGCTTCAAGATCAACCGGTGGCACGTCCTTGCCCGGACGATCGGTGTTGGGGGTCTCGTCCTTCAGCACCTTTTTGATGATCGTGTCGGGGAACCCGCCCGGAGGCTGACCCAGATTACCGCGCATCATATCCACGACCGAGTCGGGGAAGGCCACATCCGTAGTCGGATCTTCGACCTGCTCGCGGGTCATGTTCTGGCTGACCATCATCAGCGCCATGTCACCGACAACCTTGGACGACGGTGTCACCTTCACGATGTCACCGAACATCTGGTTCACGTCGGCATACATCTGCGCCACTTCGTGCCAGCGTTCTTCCAGCCCCAGCGAGCGTGCCTGCGCCTTGAGGTTGGTGAACTGACCGCCGGGCATCTCGTGCAGATAGACCTCGGACGCCGGGGCCTGAAGGCTGGATTCGAAGGCCGCGTACTGGCCGCGCACCGCCTCGAAGTAATCGCTGATCTCGCGGATCGCCTTGATGTCCAGACCGGTGTCACGTTCGGTATGGCGCAGCGCTTCGACCACAGTGCCCAGCGTTGCTTGTGAGGTGTTGCCCGAGAAGCTGTCCATCGCGCAATCCACCGCGTCCACGCCCGCCTCGGACGCGGCCAGAATGGTGGCGCTGGCGATACCGGCTGTGTCGTGGGTGTGGAAGTGGATCGGCAGGCCGACCTCTTCTTTCAGCGCGCGGATCAGAATCTTGGCCGATGCCGGTTTCAGCAGGCCTGCCATATCCTTCAGGCCCAGAACATGCGCACCTGCATCACGCAGTTCCTTGGCCATGCCGACATAGTATTTCAGGTCGTACTTGGCGCGATCCGGGTCCAGAATGTCACCGGTATAACAGACGGTGCCCTCACAGATTTTGCCATTCTCGACGACCGCATCCATCGCCACGCGCATGTTCTCGACCCAGTTCAGCGAGTCGAATACGCGGAATACGTCGATGTTTTTCGACGCCTGACGAACAAACTCTTGCACCACGTTGTCGGGATAGTTGGTATAGCCAACCCCGTTTGCACCGCGCAGCAGCATCTGGGTCATCAGGTTCGGCATCGCTTCGCGCAGGTCGCGCAGACGCTGCCACGGGCATTCCTGCAAAAAGCGGTAAGCCACGTCGAAGGTCGCGCCACCCCAGCATTCGACCGAGAACAACTGCGGCAGGTTGGCCGCATAGGTCGGCGCCACCTTGATCATGTCGATAGACCGCATCCGGGTCGCCAGCAGCGACTGGTGGCCATCCCGCATGGTGGTGTCGGTGATCAGCAACTGACGCTGCGCCTTCATCCAGTCGGCGACGGCTTGCGGGCCTTTTTGCTCCAGCAGGTTGCGGGTACCCATCCGCGGCTCGGCCTTTGGTGTGGGTGCCTTGGCCTCTTTCAGATCGGCGCGCGGTTCCGGACGGTCCTTGGTCTCGGGGTGCCCGTTCACCGTGATGTCGGCGATATAGGTCAGGACCTTGGTGCCCCGGTCGCGGCGGCGTTTGAAGGCGAACAGGTCCGGCGTCGTGTCGATGAATTTGGTTGTGTATTCGTTCGATAGGAAGGTCGGGTGCTTCAGCAGGTTGATAACAAAGTCGATATTGGTGCTGACGCCGCGAATGCGGAACTCGCGCAGGGCGCGGTCCATCCGCGCGATGGCGGCCTGAGGAGTCGGAGCCTTGGCGGTCACCTTGGTCAGCAGCGAGTCATAATAACGCGTGATCACCCCGCCCGCATAGGCTGTGCCGCCGTCCAGACGAATGCCCATTCCGGTGGCCGAACGATAGGCGGTGATACGGCCGTAGTCAGGGATAAAGTTGTTCTGCGGGTCCTCGGTGGTGATCCGGGTCTGCAACGCGTGGCCGGTCAGATGCACATCCGCTTGGCTGGCGGCACCGGTGGCTTCGGCAAGGGTCTTGCCCTCGGCAATCAGAATTTGCGCCTGAACGATGTCGATGCCGGTGACTTCTTCGGTGACAGTGTGTTCCACCTGCACGCGCGGGTTCACTTCGATGAAGTAGAACTTGCCCGTCTCCATATCCATCAGAAATTCGACGGTGCCTGCACATTCATAGTTCACATGGGCGCAAATCTTGCGGCCCAGCTCACAAATCTCGGCACGCTGTTCTTCGGACAGATACGGGGCAGGGGCGCGTTCCACGACCTTCTGGTTCCGGCGCTGGACCGAGCAGTCGCGTTCGTAGAGGTGATAAATCTCACCGTGCTTGTCGCCGAGGATTTGAACCTCAACGTGGCGAGCACGGATGATCATCTTTTCCAGATAGCCCTCGCCGTTGCCGAAAGCGGCTTCAGCCTCGCGGCGGCCTTCCAGAACTTTTTCTTCCAACTCGTCTTCCGAGTGGATCGGGCGCATACCGCGTCCGCCGCCGCCCCATGAGGCCTTGAGCATCAGAGGATAGCCGATCTCTTTGGCCTCAGCCCGGATCGCGTCCATGTCGTCGCCCAGCACCTCGGTTGCGGGGATCACCGGCACTCCGGCCGCGATGGCCACGCGCCGCGCGCTGGCCTTATCGCCAAGTGCGCGCATGGTTTCAGCCTTGGGGCCAATGAAGGTGATGCCGTTCTGAACGCAGGCGTCCACAAAGTCCGGATTTTCCGACAGCAGGCCATATCCAGGGTGGATGGCATCCGCGCCACATTCCTTGGCAACGCGAATGATCTCGTCAATCGACAGATACGCCGCAACCGGCCCCATCCCCTCGCCAATGCGATAGGCTTCATCCGCCTTGAACCGGTGCAGACCGAGTTTGTCTTCCTCGGCAAAGACGGCAACTGTGTGTTTGCCCATCTCGTTGGCCGCGCGCATCACGCGAATGGCGATCTCGCCGCGATTGGCTATCAGGATCTTTTTGAAGTCGGTCATGTTGGGTCCCGGTCCTACTTGTTTGGCCGTGTTGATAGGCGGACAATACGCGCACGTATATCAGTCGTTCTGGGTAGAACCGGCATGTTAACGCTCGCAAACGCCTTCTGGTAACGCTATTTGTCTTTTAACGCTGCACTGCGGCATCAACAAGCGGTGTGATGGGGGGCAAGTGATTCAACGTCTCAGCCCCCAATTGGCCCATATTCGCCAGCAAATCCTGCTGCAAAATATCGATCACATGGGCAGGACCCTGAGGGCCCAGTGCGCCCAATCCGTACATAAAACCCCGCCCCAGCATCACAAAATCGGCCCCAAGAGCCCTGGCGCGCAGGATATCCAGGCCTCCCTCGATCCCGCTATCGAAAATCAGAGGCAGGTCGGTGGCCGCGCGAATGGCCGGCAGGGCTTCGATGCTGGCAGGAGCGCCGTCGAACTGACGCCCGCCGTGATTCGAAACCCAGATGGCATCGACCCCGGCTTTTTGCAGTGGCGTGGCATCTTCGGGGCACAATACGCCTTTGACCACCAGCGGGCCGTCCCATGCGTCGCGCAACCAGTGCACATAGTCCATGTCAGGCGATGTACGCAGCAGGTAACCGACATGCGCTGTCGGGGGCAAATTGCTGGAGTTGTCCGTATACTTGTCCAGCGTCCTCATCCGCGGCGGGCCGCTGCGTGCCATTCCTATCGCCCACGCAGGCCGTCGCGCGATCTGAGCCAACAGCCGCGGGGTCAGTTTCGGCGGATTGGTCAGGCCCGAGCGCGTTTGGCGTTCGCGCCGAGACGCAACCGGGACGTCCGCTGTCATGACAAGTGTCGTAAAACCTGCGTCCCGGACCCGATTCAAAAGGTCTTTGCGAATGTCCGGGTCTTTGGGGGGATACAGCTGAAACCAGGCGTTTTCGCCAAGATGAGGCGCAACGTCCTCGGGGCTTTGGCTGGCGACGTTTGACAGCGCAAAGGGCAACCCGGCTTTGGCCGCCGCGCGGGCCAGATGCCCTTCTGCGTCGGGCCAGATCAAGCCAGCCATGCCGATCGGAGCAATACCGAAAGGCAGCGGGTAAGTCTGGCCCAGAAACTCGGTTGAGGTGTTAAACTCCATCGGTCCGTGCAGGATCGAGGGCATGAAGCCGACGCGATCCAAACCTTTGCGATTACGATGCAGCGTTGCCTCAACCCCGGTTCCGCTGTCCAGGTATTCCCAGACAAAATGGGGTATCCGGCGCTTGGCGCGGCGTTTCAGGTCGGCAATGCCGGGATAGCGGCTGTGAAGATCCATAAGGATTGATCAGACCTGAAGCGCGATTCGGCAAGGATTTTAAGTCGTTGACGGCCCACCGACCGATTTGACCGGCAGTTTCAGCTCAGTCACCGGAGCCGTGTCGCTGCCAGCAACCCGAACTTGGTTGCGCCCTTTGTCCTTGGCTGCGTACAGCGCATCATCCGCCGCGCGCATCAGGTCTTGCGGCATGGTTCCATGCGCCGGGTAGTGGGATACTCCCACCGAGATCGTGATGCGGGGAAGGGATTTTTCGCCATAGCGAACCGACACGGCCTCAACCGCCTGCCGCAGGCTTTCAGCCCGGGTAATTGCGTCCTCCGAGGTGTTGTCCGGCAGGATCAGCATGAATTCTTCGCCGCCGATGCGGCAGGCAACCTCGTCCCGGTCGCAGCCCTGTTCCAGAGCGGCGCCGACTGCGCGCAGCACCATGTCGCCGGCGTCATGACCGTGCGTGTCATTGAACTTTTTGAAATGATCCACGTCTACGGCAATCAGGCTCAGTGGCGCACCGGTCTGCTGGCTGCGGCCGATGGATTTCCGCAGCGTTTCTATCATATGGCGGCGATTGAACAGCCCGGTCAGGGGATCTCGGACGGATTGGTCGTGCAATTGATCGCGCATCCGCACATTTGCAATCGCCATGCTGATCTGTTCGGCGCAGAGTTGGGCCAGTTTTTTGCTTGCGTGAAACGCTTCGTCTGTCCCTTCAATCGCCCGCAAATGCAGCAGGCCAACCGTTTCGCCATGCGCGAGAATGGGAAAGCAGAAATAAGGCCGACCGTCATGCGGCTCTGCGTGTTCACAGACAAAGTCGATCTCGGATGCGCCGAATTCATAGGTCCGACCGCGCCGCAGGCCCCAGCACCCCTCGGGGTGGATGTGTGCCTTGTGGGACCCGCCGTTCCAACTGGCACACCCATCCAGCACATCGCGCGAGTTCGAGTATACATATACGCTGCCCTCAGCTTCGGGCAGGATATGCGTCATAAAGCGCGAGACCATGTCGAACAGCTCATCCAATGAGCGGCTGGACTGCAGCCATTCGTTCAACTCACCGAGCAGTCGCACTTCACGAGCCAGACGCAGCTGTTCATCCATCAACTCGCGCTCTTTCGCGGACTGCTTGTGCAACGCACGCACCTGAAAGCGGTTGGTCCGGTATGCCGCAAACGATACAGCGCCCAGTGCGAGCAGGGCGATGCCGCTCAGAATTGCCAGTGAAATTCTAAGCCGCGAAACAAACGTGGTGCGCAGGTCGGAGAAATCCGTGAAGAATTCGATGGCACCTATAAAACGCCCGTTCTTGGTGACCGGCATGAAAATCTCGGCCACGTGATGCTGCATCGCATTCTGTATGTTGCCGGTATGCAGATCCAGGCCATCGATCTCTGACAGGGGAACAACTTCCTGAATGTAGTGGACCATTCCTCTGGCGACGTCGCTGCGAAAGAAGTCACGGGATTCGACGCTGCCGATTTCTTCCGGGCGAGTCGACCAGGTGACACGTCCATTGGTGTCGAACAGTTTAAAGCGATAGACGTCCGATGCTTCGGGCATCGAGTTCAGAAACTCAGCATCATGTGCGTCGATCAAACCGGTTTCCAGTGCGTGTGCGGGGTCATCCAGATGCAAAACGACCCTTCGCTTCCACAACTCGGCCTGTTTCAGAATGTCGATCTTTAACATTCTGTCGACCAGCGGCGCAGGCAATTTGTATATCCCCCAGCCGCATCCGATAGCCAGAGTAATCAGCAACATGCTGATTCCGATCCATTTCAGCCGATGATGTACGGCCCCCGGCCTTGCTTTCTTCATATCTTCACGCTCCCACAGCAGTGAAGCGATCATTGACGTCAGAGTTTTACAGCTGGTTAATGTGGTTGCGTCAACGCGGGGCGCAATAATTAGAATTGGCTGCAATCACTCATGTAAATCTATGTGAACAAGGCGTGAACAAACTCTTTCCCTCAGCGCTTATCCGGCGTAGTTTGGGCGGATGAGCAGTTTCGACGAAATGGACGCCTTCGAGGGCGCATCCCTGTCCGCGCGCGCCATGGCTGCGCGTTCTGCGCCCTATCTGGACGAACTGAACCCGGCGCAGCGCGACGCGGTTGAGCGGCTGGATGGCCCTGTCCTGATGTTGGCGGGGGCAGGAACCGGCAAGACCAAGGCCCTGACGGCGCGCATCGCGCATTTGTTAAGCACCGGACGCGCCCGCCCAAATGAGATTCTGTCGGTAACCTTTACCAATAAAGCCGCGCGCGAGATGAAAGAGCGCGTGGGTCGATTGTTGGGTCAACCGGCTGAAGGTATGCCTTGGTTGGGTACCTTCCACTCGATCTGCGTAAAGCTGCTGCGACGGCACGCAGAGCTGGCCGGTATTAAATCGAATTTCACCATTCTGGATACGGATGATCAGCTGCGTTTGCTCAAGCAGTTGATCCAGGCCGCCAACATCGACGACAAGCGCTGGCCCGCGAGGATGCTCGCTGGGATCATTGATGATTGGAAGAACCGCGCGCTGACGCCGGACAAGGTGCCCGTCGCTGATGCAGGTGCCTATAACAACAGGGGTATTGAGCTTTATGCGCAATACCAGACGCGCCTGCGCGAGTTGAATGCGGTGGATTTCGGCGACCTGCTGCTACACATGGTCACGATTTTTCAGACTCATCAGGACGTTCTGGAGCAGTACCAACGCTGGTTCCGCTACATCCTTGTGGACGAGTATCAGGACACCAACGTCGCCCAGTATCTCTGGCTGCGGCTGTTGGCCGGAGGGCATAAGAACATTTGTTGTGTGGGTGACGACGATCAGTCCATTTATGGCTGGCGTGGCGCCGAAGTGGGCAACATTCTGCGGTTCGAAAAGGACTTTCCGGGCGCTTATGTCGTTCGGCTGGAACAGAATTACCGCTCGACCCCCCATATTCTGGCCGCTGCATCCAATGTCATTCGCGGCAATGAAAGCCGGTTGGGCAAGGAATTGTGGACTGATGCGGAAGAGGGCGAAAAGGTTCGTCTGATCGGCCATTGGGATGGCGAGGAAGAGGCGCGCTGGATCGGCGAGGAAATTGACGCGATGCAGGGCGGAACGCGTGGTGTGCGGCCGTTCAATCTGGATGAAATCGCGATTCTTGTGCGTGCGAGCCACCAAATGCGCGCTTTCGAAGACCGCTTTCTGACGATCGGACTGCCCTACAAGGTTATCGGCGGACCGCGATTCTATGAGCGGATGGAGATCCGCGATGCGATGGCCTATTTCCGGCTGGTGGTCAGCCCCGGTGACGATCTGGCATTCGAGCGGATTGTGAACACCCCGAAACGCGGCCTCGGCGACAAGGCGCAACAGACGATTCAGATGACCGCGCGGGAAAACGGCGTGTCTCTGGTCGATGGCGCGCGGATTGCGGTCGATAGCGGACTGATCAAAGGCAAGGGCGGCAAGGCACTGCGCGAGCTGATCGATGGGTTGGCGCGGTGGAATGCGATGACTCGTGGGCCACGGATCGAGGTTGACGACGATACAGTGATCGATGATGGCTCTGCGCCGTTGCGGTTTGGTGAACCCGAAGTCTCACATATTGAGTTGGCCCAGATCATTCTGGACGAATCCGGCTATACCGCGCACTGGCAGAACGAAAAGACGCCCGAAGCGCCCGGCAGGCTGGAGAACCTCAAGGAACTGGTTAACCAGCTGGATAATTTCGAGAACCTGCAAGGATTTCTGGAGCATGTCAGCCTGGTGATGGACAACGAGCAAGAGAGCGACGGGGCCAAGGTCTCGATCATGACATTGCATGCGGCCAAAGGGTTGGAGTTCCCAGCCGTGTTCCTGCCGGGATGGGAGGATGGGCTTTTCCCATCGCAAAGGTCGATGGACGAATCGGGACTCAAAGGCCTCGAGGAAGAACGACGGCTGGCCTATGTGGGCATCACCCGCGCGGAAGAGGTCTGTACGATCTCATTTGCCGCCAATCGGCGCGTATTTGGGCAATGGCAGAACGCCATGCCGTCCCGATTTATTGACGAACTGCCAGAAGATCACGTTGAGGTACTGACCCCTCCGGGCCTGTATGGCGGGGGTCAGCCCGCGGCCAGCATCGAAACCCGCGCGGCCGAGGCCAATGTTTATAACTCCCCAGGTTGGAAGCGGATGCAGGCGCGGCAGGGGCAATATGGTATGTCTCAACCGCGCGAAAGCCGGAATACGGTAATCGACGCGACGGCGGTGGCCAGTTTCACACTGGGCGAGCGCGTGTTTCACCAGAAATTCGGCTACGGCGCGGTGATCGGCATAGAAGGAGACAAGGTCGAGGTGGATTTCGACAAGGCGGGGACGAAAAAAGTCGTCTCCAGATTCTTGTCATCTAAAGATGATGTGCCGTTCTGACGATCAAAGGCCTTCGACTAGAACCAAATTGGCCGTTGCCGTTTTCTGCCGGATCTTAGCAAGTTCGATGTAGTCCGGGTCGTCTTTCCACGCAGTTGCGGCGGCGACGTCGGGGAATTCCATCAAGACGATTCCATCCTCAGCCCAAGTCCCTTCGATCACTTCGACGGGCTTTGATGAAACGGTCAACAAACGTCCGCCATGCCGATCAAAGATCGGGAAAAACCCCTCGAGATACTTCTGATATCCGTCCGGATCATGAATGGAAATCTGAGCGATAAAATACGCGGCCATGGGGTGCTCCTGATTGTCGGTTCACCCGCCCAGCTTACACGCCCTGTGCAAAAAAACGAAAAACGGCGGTTCCCAGGGAGGAGGAGAGGGAACCGCCGTTCTTTTCAACACCAAGGCAGGGAGGAGGAGAGCCCTGATGTATCCGAACCCGGGTTTGATCCCGGTATGAGGAAGACGCGGCGACGTCAGGGAGGAGGAGAGACGTCGCCGCGCGCTTTCAACACCGGGAAAGGGAGGAGGAGTACCCGGTGTGTCACGTTCCGGCGTTCAGGGCCGGTATAAGGTGCGACGACATCAGGGAGGAGGAGAGATGTCGCCGCTGAAATACAGGTCCTAAAGGGAGGAGGAAGGACCTGATCTCGTTGTTTCTGTGCGCTTAACGCGCGACGTGGTCTTCAGCCGCTTGCTGGGCCAGGCGACGGATCATCGAGCGGTGAAGCCCCAGATCAGCCAGTTCCCGGTTCGACAGCTCAGACAGTTCGTTAACTGTCTGGCGGTAAATACGATAACGCGCGAACCGAGTCTTTGCCGCCTCAATCAACGAAGCCAGGCCGGTTACCGGTGCACCTTTGAGTGCGGTGTTATGTGTTGCTACAGCCATTTGCTTTACTCGATAGTTTGTTCGTGCCGGTGTGTTCCGGCGTTTGCTTGAGACTGAAAATAGGCAAATGCTGCAATTGCACAATACTTCGCGTGATCAATGCCGCTATGCAGCAAATGCATAGATATCAACTGGTTGCTGACCAGGTTTTGGAAACCCCTGTAAAACAAGGCTTTCAGCAATCGCTTCCCTTGCGGCAAGTTTCACCCTGATATTTCAGGTTTTGAGGGTTGCGCGATTTTTGAGCGGAGTTCGCCAAAGTTTGTGCGCTATATGTATCAATTCCGCAGAGTACGTTTCGGCCAGCATGCGGTTTCGACGTTATGGGAATTCATGGGCGCAGATTGGGAGCGGGTGGAGTTGCACCCTTTTTGTTTTGGTTGATGATGGGTGATTCGTCGGAAATTCGCGCTGATTAACCTTCGTTTGACGAAATTTTCCGCCCGGCCGAATTTTTTCTGGGAATTTGTGGGACAGTTTGGGTGTTGCCACTATTTTGGCATATTTAGTGTTATTACACCTTCATCCGTCCATGGATAGTGCCGGTAAAGTGGTTTTCTTTTGATTTTAGCTCGGTTAGATTGCGATTCCTTCACGTGTGTCGTAAAAATTCCTATTGATTTCCATAAATTCCCATGGCATCCCTTATTCATCCGATGAGGACGAGGCACATGGGGCGCCAAACGACCCCGAAACAACAAAAACAGGTTTCATACAGGCATCTCGCTTTCATCAATCAAGAGATCCGGCGCGCGGGCGAGCAGACATCCCCCCAGGTGGCGCGCGCAGCTGGACATCCCGCACAGCGGGTCAATGCGGCGGGTTGATCAGTGGCAGCAGATCAACCCGCCGTTTTTCATCCCGGGGGGCGAGATAATTGGGTGGGGCGCAAGCGAAAGGGACAGTCGTCTTGGCGCGCAGGTTTAGAGGCGAAAGCCATCACAAGGTGGATACGAAGGGCAGGGTTTCGATCCCGGCCTCGTTTCGCCGTGTGCTGGAGGCCTCGGACCCGAACTGGCAATCTGGTGACAGTCCCGAGCTTGTGATAGTGTACGGCGATCATCGTCGCAAATTTCTTGAATGTTATACCATGCAGGCGATTGAAGAGGTGGACTCCAAGATCGATGCGCTGCCCCGCGGGTCAATGCAGCGGAAGATGCTGCAGCGCATGTTCCATGGTCAGTCTTTCCCGACCACGGTAGACGAAACAGGTCGTCTCGTGTTGCCCGCCAAGCTGCGCAGCAAGATCGGCCTCGAGAACGAGGCGTTTTTTATCGCGGCTGGTGACACGTTCCAGATCTGGAAGCCGGAAACCTACGAATCCGAAGAACTGGCCGCTGCTGAGGAGTGGCTGGACGAACAGCCCGAGGACTTTGATCCTCTAGAGTTCCTTGATGGCACCGGGGATGCGTAACGGCATGGCCGGCGCTGAAACCCCTTCCGACAAACCCCATGTTCCTGTTCTGCTGCGGCCTTTGTTGGCCGCGGTTGCACCGGTTTCGGGGAGCTGGCTGGACGGCACGTTCGGTGCAGGTGGCTATACGCGCGGACTGCTGGAGGCAGGGGCCGACAAAGTCATTGGTGTGGACCGCGATCCGCTGGCTTTTGAAATGGCGGCCGAATGGGCCGGAGGCTACGGCGACCGTTTGGCGATGCAACCGGGTGTGTTCTCGCGCATGGATGAATATGCGCAGGACCTGGATGGCGTTGTTCTGGATCTTGGCGTGTCGTCGATGCAGCTGGATCAGGCTGAACGCGGGTTTTCCTTTATGAAAGACGGCCCACTGGACATGCGCATGAGCCAGGAGGGTGAAAGCGCAGCCGATCTGGTCAACTCGGCGACTGAGGCCCAACTGGCCGACATCCTGTTTCACTTTGGCGAGGAACGCGCCAGTCGCCGCATTGCGAGGGCTATTGTCAAAGCGCGCACCGAGGCGCCGATCACCACGACGCTACGGCTGGCCGAGATCATCGAATCCTGCCTGCCCCGACCCAAGCCGGGGCAATCGCACCCCGCAACGCGCAGCTTTCAGGGCCTGCGGATTGCAGTGAACGCTGAATATGAAGAGCTGTATCAGGGGCTTATGGCGGCGGAACGCGCTCTGAAGCCAGGCGGGCAGCTGGCCGTGGTGACGTTCCATTCCATCGAGGACCGAATGGTCAAACGGTTCTTTCAGTCTCGTGCGGGCAAGACCGGTCGGGCCAACCGTTATGCGCCCGAGCTGGAACAGGAACAGCCGCAGTTCACGCTCAAGACCCGCAAGGCGGTGGGTCCAGACGAACAGGAATTGCAGGAGAATCCGCGCGCGCGTTCGGCCAAGCTGCGTGTCGCAATTCGGACCGAGGCTCCGGCGGGGGAAATTGATGCCCGCGCGCTTGGGATGCCTCAATTAGGGGGAAGGGCAAAATGAAGAGTGTTTTGTATGTGTTGACTGCTCTGTCCGTGTTCGGACTTGCGCTGTGGGCCTACCAGGAAAACTACCGCACTCAGCAAGTGGTGAAGGAAACGCAAAAGCTGCAGCGAGAGATTGGCATGGCGCAGGTGCGTTTGGCCGTTCTGAACGCCGAATGGGCGTATCTGAACCGTCCTGACCGGCTGCGTGAGTTGGCGGATCTGAACTTCGAGCGGATGGGTCTGTTGCCCCTGCGGGCCGAGCAGTTCGGCCGCGCCGACCAGATCGCCTATGCCGAGGACCCGGATCTGCCGATCGTGGATCCGATCGAGTTGCAGGCCATCACCGATATTCAGGCGCTGGGCGAGGTGCAGATCCCATGACCCGGACGCCGCTTCGCCCGCTGGCCCGAATCCTTGATGCCCGCGCCCGCGGGGAGAACCCCAAAACGATTGAGCGTGAGAACATCCGCAAACGCCACGAAGACATGAAGGACCGGGCCCGTGCCCGGGCCGAAGGCCGCTTGCTGGTGTTGGGGCTGTTCTTTTTCTGCGCTTTCTCAGTGGTTGGCGTTCGCATGGGTATGCTGGCCACGTCCGAAGCGCAGGAGCCTCTGGCCTCTGCCCCCGGTGCCGCGATTGCCATGCAGCGCGCCAACATCGTCGACCGCGAGGGGCGCATTCTGGCCACTAATCTGGACACCTATTCGGTGTACGCTCAGCCACCGCTGATGATCGACCCGGTCGCGGCAGCCGATCAGCTTGTGGCAATCTTCCCTGATCTGGAAAAAGAGCGTCTGGTCAAGGACTTCACCGGCAATCGCAAGTTTCTTTGGATCAAAAAGCGCATCTCGCCCGAGCAAAAGCAAGCCGTTCACGATATCGGTGATCCCGGCATTCTGTTTGGTCCGCGTGAGATGCGGCTGTATCCAAATGGCCGTCTGGCGGCGCATATTCTGGGTGGTTCGAGCTTTGGACGCGAAGGCGTCAGCGCCGCTGAGGTTATCGGCGTGGCAGGTGTAGAAAAGCAATTTGACGACTACCTGCGCGACCCCGCCAACGGTAACAAACCCCTGCAGCTTTCCCTGGACCTAACGATTCAGGCGGCGGTCGAGCAGGTGCTGTACGGCGGCATGAAGATCATGAACGCCAAGGGCGCTTCGGCTGTGCTGATGAACGCGCATACGGGTGAGGTCATCTCGGCGGCGTCGCTGCCGTCCTTCGACCCGAATGACCGCCCACGCCCGCCGACCTCAGGCTTTGACCCCTCGGACAGCCCGTTGTTCAACCGCTATGTGCAGGGCGTCTACGAGCTTGGCTCCGTATTCAAGATTTTCACGGCCGCACAAGCGGTTCAGCTGGGTCTGGTGAACTCGAATACCATCATTGACACGTCCGGGCCGATGAAGATTGGCCGTTTCCCGATCGGTGAGTTCAACGGCAAGAACTACGGCAAGATCAGCGTCTCAGACGTGATCGTTCACAGTTCGAACCGAGGCACTGGCCGTCTGGCATTGCAGATTGGCGCGCAGCGGCAGCAGGATTTCCTGCAATCTCTGGGCATGTTCGATCCGACACCGTTCGAGATCGTTGAAGCTAAGGGCGGCGAGCCATTGAAGCCCAAGAATTGGGGCGAGCTGAGTACCGTTACGATTTCTTATGGTCACGGCCTTTCGACCAGCCCGATGCATCTAGCCGCCGGATACGCGGCGATTGCCAATGGCGGGCATTACGTCAGCCCCACGATCCTGCGCAAGAACGGCGCGCAGTACGGGCCCCGCGTAATGTCGGAAAATGCCGCAACGCAAGCGCAGAACATGCTGCGCCGTGTGGTGACCGATGGTACCGCCAGCTTTGGCGACGTGAAGGGCTATGAGGTGGCCGGCAAGACCGGAACCGCAGACAAGCCCAAGCCGCGCGGTGGCTACTATGATGACAAGGTCATTGCGACGTTCGCTACGCTGTTTCCCGCCTATGATCCCAAATACGTCCTGATCGTGACTTTGGACGAGCCATCCATTGTTGCGTATGGCGAAAAGCGGCGTACGGCAGGCTGGACGGCGGTTCCTGTCGCGGCGGAATTGATCGGTCGCATCGCTCCCTTGCTGGGCTTGCGTCCCCGGCTTGAGCCTGATGCGCGCGCTGCTATAACGCTGACCTCAAATTAGGCTGTCCGGCAAGAGGTGGGTCATGGGCACAAGGACAAAGAAACTCAGCCAACTGGCCCTGACCGCGCGAGGGGGTGTTAATCCAGACATCACCGGTCTGGCGGTCGACAGCCGAGAGGTCAAAGACGGTTACCTGTTCGCGGCACTTCCCGGTACGCGCGTTCATGGTGGTGAATTCATTCAATTTGCTCTGCGCATGGGTGCTGCTGCGGTCCTGACGGATGCCGAAGGGGCCGAGATTGCCTCCGAGGAACTCGCGGGGTCAGATGCAGCGCTAATCGTGGTCGAAGACCCACGTCAGGCGTTGGCCGGATGCGCCGCGTTGTGGTTCGGCGCGCAGCCTCAGACTATCGTGGCCGTTACGGGAACCAATGGCAAAACATCCGTCGCAACTTTTGTGCGCCAGATCTGGACCGAACTAGGGCACGCCGCTGTCAATCTTGGCACAACCGGTGTCGAGGGTGCTTGGACGGCGCCGCTGGCTCATACGACGCCCGAGCCGATTACCCTGCATCGCTGCCTGTCCGAGGCCGCCGAAAACGGCGTGACCCGTGCGGCGATGGAGGCGTCATCGCACGGTCTCGAACAACGCCGACTGGATGGTGTGCATCTTGTGGCTGCCGGCTTTTCGAACTTCACACAGGACCATCTGGATTACCACGAGACGTTCGAGGCGTATTTTGACGCCAAGGCGGGTCTGTTTGATCGGGTTTTGCCGCAGGACGGTACGGCCGTGGTCAATATGAGCGATCCCAAGGGCGCTCAGGTTTGTCAGATTGCAAATGCACGCGGTCAGGACGTGCTGACTGTTGGAGTGGGCGACGCCGATCTTTGTCTCATCAACCAACGCTTTGATGCAACGGGTCAGGACCTGCGGTTTTCCTGGCAGGGCAAGGTTTTTCAAACCCGTCTGAACCTGATTGGTGGGTTTCAGGCCGAGAACATCCTGCTGGCTTGCGGTTTGGTAATTGCAGCGGGTGAGGAGCCGGAACGTGTGTTCGAAACCTTGCCGCACCTGACAACTGTCCGTGGTCGTATGCAATTGGCCGCAACTCGCGATAATGGCGCGGCAGTATTTGTGGACTACGCCCACACGCCCGACGCGGTGGCTACGGCGCTCAAGGCGCTGCGACCGCACGTGATGGGTCGCCTTATTGCCATCGTTGGTGCGGGTGGAGATCGCGATGCGACAAAGCGCCCTCTGATGGGCAAAGCTGCCGCTGACAATGCTGATGTGGTCTTTGTCACCGACGACAACCCTCGCAGTGAGGACCCGGCGACGATCCGGGCCGCCGTGATGGAGGGTGCGCCAGCCGCGACGGAAGTCGGCGACCGTGCCGAAGCGATCCTGCGTGGCATTGACGCCCTTCAGCCGGGGGACGCGCTGTTGATCGCGGGCAAGGGACACGAAACCGGCCAGATCGTCGGTGATCAGGTCCTGCCCTTCGACGACGCCGAGCAAGCCAGCATCAGCGTGGCTGCTTTGGACGGGAGGGTCGCATGACGCTCTGGACTGCAGCTGAGGCCGCCGAAGCCACCGGCGGGCGTGCCACGACCGATTGGGTGGTCAATGGTGTCTCGATTGACACCCGCACCATTCAGCCGGGCGACTTGTTCGTTGCGCTCAAGGCCGCGCGGGACGGGCACGATTTCGTCGCGCAGGCTTTGGAAAAAGGGGCCGGGGCGGCTTTGGTGTCCCGTATTCCCGAAGGCGTGTCTGAGGATGCGCCTTTGCTGATTGTCGAGGATGTGCAAACGGGGCTGGAGGCGCTCGGTCAGGCCGCTCGGGCCAGAACCGGCGCGCGGGTGGTTGGCGTGACCGGCAGTGTCGGCAAGACTTCGACCAAGGAAATGCTGGCGACCATTCTGGAAACGCAAGGCAAAACCCATGCCAGCGTCGCCAGTTACAACAACCATTGGGGCGTGCCGCTGACTCTTGCTCGGATGCCAAGCGACACCGAATTTGCAGTGATCGAAATCGGTATGAACCACCCCGGCGAAATCGGTCCGCTGGCAATTCAGGCCAGACCGCACGTGGCGCTTGTGACAACGGTGGCGGCCGTGCACCTCGAAGCCTTCGACTCGGTAGCGGGTATCGCGCACGAAAAAGCGGCGATCTTTGACGGGTTGGCGCAAGGTGGCGCGGCTATTGTTAATGCAGACATCGAACACGCAGATATCCTGCGGGCCAGCGCGCAGAAACTCGGTGCAAAACCGGTCGAGTTCGGCTGCGACGCAGCGGACTTCACGCTGACCAGTGTGGCTCAAGATGCCGACTCGGTGCATGCGACGGCGTCGATTGCAGGAAAACCGATCTCGTTTGATGTGCAGTCCGCAGGGACCCATTTCGCCATGAATGCTTTGGGAGCTTTGGCGGCCTGCGTCGAATTGGGCGTTGATCTGGACAAGGCGATCGCCAGCCTCGGCGGATGGTCGCCGGTCAAGGGGCGCGGTGTGCGCGAACAGATCGCCTTGGCAGATGGCAGTCAGATCGAACTGCTGGACGACAGCTATAACGCGAACCCAACTTCGATGGAGGCCGCGCTGGACGTTCTTGCGGCCGCAAAGGGTACGCGCCGCATCGCTTTTTTGGGCGATATGAAAGAGTTGGGGGCCGATGAAGTTGCTATGCATGCGGCGATGGCAGATATCGCCGCTATGGAACGTGTCGATCAGGTGCATTGCGTCGGCCCGTTGATGAAGGCGCTGCACGGTGCGCTTCCGGCTGAAAAACGTGGGCTGTGGTCCGAGACCAGCGCCGAGATGGTTGAACATCTGCCCGAGCTGATTGATGCGGGCGATACGGTGCTGGCCAAGGGATCGCTGAGCATGGCGCTGGCACAGATTGTTGACGGTTTGCGTAAAATGGGGCAAGGGGGCGCGCTTGATCGATGACCGCGCCCGCGACCCCTGTGTGAGAAAGGTTTTGTAATGCTCTATTGGTTGACCGCCCTGTCGGACGGAGGAGATTTTTTCAACCTCTTCCGGTATATTACGTTCCGCGCAGGCGGCGCCTTTCTTACCGCGCTGATTTTTGGCTTTCTCTTCGGTAAACCGCTGATCAACGTACTGCGGAAAAAGCAGGGCAAGGGTCAGCCGATCCGGGATGATGGCCCGGAGGGGCATTTCTCGAAGGCCGGTACGCCTACTATGGGCGGATTGCTGATCGTGGGCGCGCTTGTAACATCGACCCTTGTCTGGGCGCGGTGGGACAATCCCTATGTCTGGATGGTTCTGTTTGTGACGTTGGCCTACGCTGCGATTGGGTTCGCGGATGACTATGCCAAGGTCTCAAAGCAGAACACCAAGGGCGTTTCAGGCAGAATGCGGTTGGCGCTGGGCGTCATCATCGCAGTTCTGGCGGCATTGTGGGCCACGTTGCACCACCCCGAAGGGCTGCAGAACCAACTGGCGTTGCCGATCTTCAAGGATACTCTGATCAATCTCGGGATCTTTTACATTCCGTTCTCGATTGTTGTGATCGTCGGGGCGGCCAATGCGGTGAACCTGACGGATGGTCTGGACGGTCTGGCCATCATGCCCGCGATGATCGCGGCCTCGACGTTGGGCGTGATTGCCTATGCCGTGGGACGGGTCGACTTTACCGAATACCTGGACGTGCATTACGTGCCCGGAACGGGGGAGATTTTCATTTTTACTTCGGCACTGTTTGGCGCCGGCCTTGGTTTCCTTTGGTACAACGCTCCGCCCGCAGCGGTGTTCATGGGTGACACCGGATCGCTGGCACTGGGCGGTGCGCTCGGGGCGATTGCGGTGGCCACCAAGCACGAACTGGTGCTGGCCGTAGTGGGTGGCCTGTTCGTGGTCGAGGCGTTGAGCGTGATCATTCAGGTCCTGTACTTCAAGCGCACTGGGCGCCGCGTGTTCCTGATGGCACCAATCCATCACCACTATGAAAAAAAGGGCTGGGCCGAGCCGACCATCGTGATCCGGTTCTGGATCATCTCTCTGATCCTGGCGATGATCGGTCTGGCGACCCTGAAAGTTCGGTAACGCTCCCGCCAGGTTCGGCGGACCTGCGGTCCACCTGCCACCTGTTGGGCCCGGCTCGCGCTGTCGCGCGAGCCTTTTGCCGCCCTTGCCATCCGGGAATTCTTCGGTGCAGTGTGGCGGCCAATCCAAAGTCAAAAAAGGGTGGGCAGAATGATCCCGGTCAAAGGGTTTTCAGGGCAGAAGGTTGCGGTTCTGGGGCTTGGCCGGTCGGGGCTGGCCACGGCGCGTGCGTTGCTGGCGGGCAAGGCCGAGCCGGTGTGCTGGGATGACAACCCCGCCGCGCGTGAAAAGGCTGAGGCCGAAGGGTTCACCTGCGCCGATCTGCGACGTCATGGGGCGTTTGATGATATCGCCTCGCTGATCGTCTCGCCGGGCATTCCGCATCTCTATCCTGATCCGAATCCAGTCGTTGCAGCCGCGCTTGAGGCCGGTGTTCCGGTTGACAATGACATAGGATTGTTCTTCCGCTCCTTCGCTGGGCCAGAGTGGAACAACTATGACACCCCGCCGCGCGTGATCGCGGTGACCGGGTCGAACGGGAAATCGACTACGGCGGCGCTGATCCATCATATCCTGACCGAGGCCGGGCGTGAGGCCCAATTGGCGGGCAATATCGGCCGCGGTGTGCTGGATATAGATCCGGGCGGTGACGGATCCGTCGTAGTGCTGGAGCTGTCCAGCTATCAGACCGAACTGGCCCGGGCGCTGACACCGGATGTGGCCGTTTTCACCAACCTTTCGCCAGACCATCTGGATCGGCATGGCGGTATGGGGGGCTATTTCGCCGCCAAGCGCCGGTTGTTTTCAGAAGGTGGACCGGATCGGGCGGTGATCGGTGTCGACGAGAAAGAGGGGGCATTTCTGGCAGGTCAACTGGCTGAAGGTCCTGCGGATGACCGGGTGATCCGCGTTTCAGTCGCACGTAAGCTGACCGGCCCGGGATGGCAGGTCTTTGCCCGCAAGGGCTTTTTGTCGGAGTACCGCAAGGCGCGGCAGGCCGGATCGATTGACCTGCGCGGGATCAAGGGGCTGCCTGGCGCGCATAACCATCAGAACGCCTGCGCCGCCTATGCTGCCTGCCGCGCGCTGGGGTTGGCGCCGCGTGTGATCGAAGGCGCGCTGCATAGCTATCCGGGCTTGCCACATCGCAGTCAGATCATAGCCGAATCGGGCGGTGTCACCTACGTGAATGACTCCAAGGCGACGAATGTCGACAGTGCCCTCAAAGCCTTGAGTGCATTCAAGCAAATCCGCTGGATTTGCGGAGGGCTTGAAAAAGAGGGCGGGCTGGCCTCCCTGAACGGCGCGTCGGATCAGGTCATCAAAGCTTATGTCATAGGGCGCGAGGCGGCGAACTTCGCCATGCAGCTTGAGGCAGACGCGCAGGTGTGCACCACGATGTCCGAGGCTGTCGAGCAAGCCATGAAGGACGCCCAACCCGGTGAAACCGTCCTGCTTGCCCCGGCGGCCGCCAGTTTCGACCAGTATGACAATTTCGAAAAGCGTGGAGAGGATTTCGTTGAGCAGGTCCGGCAGAGGCTGCCGGAATAGCCGTTTGCAATAGACCGCCGGTTGGGCCAAACTGAGGCGCTATCAGCTTGACGCGCCATGTTTATTGGTTTTGCTTGCCTGCAAATTCAACACGAGGTCATGACTATGCCATACCGTAAACTCTCTCTGATCCTGCCCGCCATTCTGGTCGTGGGGGCATGCACAAATATCGGTGCGAATTATCAGCCGGTCATCGACGGTCCGGTGAGCCCGAACTACAATGCGGATCTGGCGCAGTGTCAGGCTCTGGCAAGGTCGCAGCCAACTTTGAACAGCAGAACGGCAGGAGCGGCAGCCGTCGGTGCCGTTGGTGCTGCGGGAACCAAAGCCATTATCGACGACAGCGCAAGCGATCTGGGACGTACAGCCGCAGCCGGTGCGCTGATCGGTGCCGGAGCCAGCGCGCTGCAAAACACCCAGAACCAGGAAGTGATCGTCCGCAACTGTATGCGCGGTCGTGGTTACAACGTCGTCGGTTAAGCTTTAGCCGCGATTGCAGTTCCCGCGGCGTGGCCTGAGGACCAAGCCCACTGGAAGTTGTACCCGCCCAACCAGCCGGTGACATCCACCGCTTCGCCAATCGCAAAGAGGCCAGGGATATCCCTGGTCTCCATTGTTTTGGATGACAGGTCATCGGTATTGATCCCGCCCAGCGTCACTTCGGCTGTGCGATAGCCCTCGGTGCCTGACGGGGTCAGTTGCCAGTTCGAAAGGGCACTAATCAGGTCCGTCAGCGCGGCATCGGACTGATCAGCCAGATTGCCTTGCATTGAGATGTGCTTGCTCAGGTATTCCACCAGCCTTGCCGGAATATGGCGTGCCAGTTCAGTTGTCAGCGCTTTACGCCCGCCACTTTGCCGCTGATCCCGCAGCACGTCGAACAAAGGAAGGTCGGGGATCAGGTTAACCCGGATCGTTTCACATTCCCGCCAGTAAGAAGACAGTTGCAGAACCGATGGCCCGCTCAGGCCGCGATGGGTGAACAACAGGGCTTCGTCAAAGCTGGTGCGGTCATTGGACAGCCGCGCGGGGAGGGACACGCCGGACAGATCTTTGAACTGTCCGTTCGAAAAGGTGAATGGCACAAGCGCGGCCCGCGTTTCGGTCAGGCGCAGCCCGAATTGCTTCGCGATTTCATAGGCCAGTCCGGTCGCGCCCATCTTGGGGATGGATTTGCCACCAGTGGCCAGCACGAGGTTGGCGCAGGTCAGTTTCAGGCGCTGGCCCTCGCGTTCGACTTCCAGTGCGAACCCCGCGTCAGTTTTGCGCAGGTCTTTCAGCTCGGTTCTCACCCATAAATCTGCCCCGACACGCTCCATCTCGGACAACAGCATCTGAATGATCTGCTTCGACGACCCGTCACAAAACAACTGGCCCAGCGTTTTCTCATGCCACGCGATGCCGTGACGTCCGACAAGATCTACGAAATCCCATTGCGTGTACCGTGCCAGTGCGGATTTGCAGAAATGCGGGTTCTGGGACAGGAAGTTTCCGGGCGCCGCATACATGTTGGTGAAATTGCAGCGACCACCGCCTGAGATGCGAATTTTCTCACCAGGCGCCTTCGCGTGATCGATCACCAGCACCCGCCCGCCGCAATGCGCGGCGCACATCATACCGGCCGCGCCGGCACCTAGGATGATCGCGTCATAAGTCATGCGCAGCGCATGGCGGGAAATGGCGGAGATATCAAGTGGAAGCGAATGTCAGCGTGAAGGGTCGAGGAGGTATTGTGCTAGACTCCTGCCGTGCAAGACCCTCAGTCGCGCCCGTTGCATAGGAGGACGCCCAGATGATCATGCGAATTTTCCAAGTCACAGTTCGGCCCGGTAGAGAGGCTGAGTTCTCAAAGTTCTTTCACGAGACGGCGATTCCCCTGATGCAAAATACGGACGGGATCGTTCAAGTTCTACCGGGGGCTCCACGCAAGGAAACGCCTCGCGAGTTCAGCTTTGTCATGGTCTGGAGCAGCTTGGATGCATTGAAAGCCTTCATCGGAGACGACTATACGAGCCCACATATTGATCCGGCTGAGGCTGAACTCGTCGAATCCAGAACGATCAAGCATTACAACCTGGTTGCTTAAGCCTCTGGTTAATCTGAAAATGATGTCTTCATCTGCTGCGGCGGCTTTCGGCCACCAAATTCCATGCCCGCCTGTCATTCCGCTAGCCCAAACGCAAAATTCCCTGTAGACTCTCAATCAGATCCCGAAAACGGGACGTTAACGAGGCAGATAGTGGCGGTATCTCATGACTGAGATGGTGTATGGCGCGGTCCAGGACCAGCGCGGCGAACCGATTCTTCCAAAGTGGTGGCGAACAATTGATCGCTGGACGATGTCCTGCGTGCTGATCCTGTTTGTCATCGGCCTGTTGCTGGGACTGGCTGCTTCGCCGCCGCTGGCCGGGCGCAACGGGTTTGATCCGTTCCACTATGTTGAGCGGCAGGTGCTGTTCGGCGGTCTGGCGCTGATTGCGATGCTGCTGACCTCGATGATGTCGCCGACACTGGTGCGGCGTCTGGCGGTTCTGGGCTTTCTGGCCGCTTTTGTGGCGCTGGCTTTCCTGCCTGTTTTCGGTACGGATTTCGGAAAAGGGGCGGTGCGCTGGTATTCGCTGGGGTTTGCGTCGATGCAACCGTCAGAGTTTCTTAAGCCCGGATTTGTCGTTGTCGCAGCGTGGCTTCTGGCCGCATCGCAGGAAATCAACGGCCCGCCGGGGCGGCTTTGGTCCTTTGCGCTGTGTATGGCGATTGTGGCGATGCTGGTGCTGCAGCCGGATTTCGGACAGGCCTGTCTGATCCTGTTCGGCTGGGGCGTGATGTACTTCGTGGCTGGGGCGCCGATGCTGCTGCTGGTCGGCATGGCCGGGGTCGTGGTGCTGGGCGGCATGTTCGCCTATTCGAATTCGGAACACTTTGCGCGTCGTATCGACGGCTTTCTGAACCAGGAGGTCGACCCGACCACGCAGCTTGGCTATGCCACCAACGCCATCCGCGAGGGCGGCCTGTTCGGTGTCGGCGTGGGCGAAGGGCAGGTGAAATGGTCTCTGCCTGATGCCCATACCGATTTCATCATCGCTGTCGCGGCCGAGGAATATGGACTGATCCTGGTGCTGATCATCATCGCACTCTATTCGCTGATCGTGGTACGCTCGTTGCTGAGACTGATGCGCGAGAGGGACATGTTTATCCGCCTAGCCGGGACCGGTCTGGCCTGCATGTTCGGCGTTCAGGCAATGATCAACATGGGTGTGGCTGTGCGACTGCTGCCTGCCAAGGGTATGACGTTGCCCTTCGTCAGTTATGGCGGTTCCTCGCTGATTGCAGGTGGCATCGCGGTCGGCATGTTGCTGGCCTTTACCCGAAGCCGCCCTCAGGGCGAACTTGGCGATATTCTGCGCGGAAGAGGATAATGGGGAAACCTTACCTGTTGATTGCTGCTGGCGGCACCGGGGGCCACATGTTCCCCGCGCAGGCGCTGGCCGAAGCGATGCTGAACAAAGGCTGGCGCGTCCGTTTGTCCACTGATGAGCGCGGTGCACGGTATACTGGTGGTTTTCCGCAAACGACCGAGATTGTCGAGGTTGCCTCGGCCACATTTGCGCGCGGTGGGCTGGCCGCCAAGGCCATGGTCGGACCCAAAATCGCTGCAGGCGTCACCAACGTTGCGATCCAGATGATGCGGGATAAACCGGATGTGGTCGTGGGCTTTGGTGGGTACCCGTCGATCCCGGCGCTGGGGGCAGCAACGATGCTGAACGTTCCGCGTATGATCCACGAACAGAACGGTGTTCTGGGGCGCGTGAACCAACTGTTCGCCAAGCGCGTGGCCATCGTGGCCTGTGGTGCCTGGCCAACCGACCTGCCAGAGGGTGCCAACGGTATCCATACCGGAAACCCCGTCCGCGCCGCAGTTCTGGATCGCGCGGCCGCCGGTTACATCCCGCCGGGCGATTACCCGATGTCGGTTCTGGTAATGGGCGGCTCTCAAGGCGCACGCATTCTCAGCGACGTTGTCCCCGGTGCTATCGCCGCGTTGCCCGAAGACCTGCGCAACCATATTCGCGTGGCCCATCAGGCGCGCGACGAGGATGGCGAACGGGTCACTGCGTTCTATGCCGAGCACGGGATCCGTGCCGAAGTCCTTCCGTTCTTCGATGATGTTCCCCGACGCATGTCCGATGCCCAATTGGTCATCTCACGTGCCGGTGCGTCCAGCGTTGCCGATATCTCGGTCATCGGGCGGCCATCGATCCTGATCCCCTTTGCCGCTGCCGCGGGTGACCATCAGACCGCCAACGCGCGCGGGTTGGTTCAGGCAGGCGGCGCGATCATGATCCCCGAAAACGTGCTTGACGTTCCATCGCTGACAGAGCAAATCACCGCAGTTCTGACCAACCCCGAAGCCGCGCAAAAGATGGCCCATGCCGCCCTCTCGACCGGTGCCCCCGACGCGACCGAGCGTCTGGTCGCTCTTGTCGAACAACTGGCGCAGAAGGAGACCACATGAATCCAGCAACCAAACTGCCGCAAGACGTAGGATCGATCCATTTCGTGGGGATCGGTGGTATCGGGATGTCAGGGATCGCCGAAGTGCTGTTGAACCTTGGCTACCGGGTGCAGGGATCGGACCTGAAGGCGTCCAAGATCACCGATCGTCTGGCTGGTTTGGGGGCTGAGATCTTTGTTGGTCAACGGGCCGAAAACCTGGAAAACGCCGCTGTTGTGGTGGTGTCGACGGCGATCAAACCGGGTAACCCGGAACTTGATGGCGCGCGGGCGCGAGGGTTGCCGGTGGTTCGCCGCGCTGACATGTTGGCGGAGCTAATGCGCCTCAAGTCGAATATCGCGATCGCGGGCACGCATGGCAAAACCACGACCACGACGATGATGGCTGAATTGATGGTAGCCGGTGATTTTGACCCGACCGTCATCAATGGCGGCATTATCCACGCCTATGGCTCGAATGCGCGGATGGGGCAGGGCGAATGGATGGTGGTCGAGGCCGACGAATCCGACGGCTCGTTCAACCGTCTGCCCGCAACCATCGCTATCGTTACCAATATCGACCCCGAGCATATGGAGCATTGGGGCGATTTCGACCAACTGCGGGACGGGTTTCACGAGTTCGTCTCGAACCTGCCGTTCTATGGCCTTGCCGTCTGCTGCACCGATCATGCCGAAGTGCAGACTCTGGTGGGCAGGATCACCGACCGGCGCGTGCGGACCTATGGCTTCAATGCGCAGGCAGATGTGCGCGCACTAAACCTGACTTACGAGGGCGGGGTGGCCCATTTCGACATTCATCTGCAAAACGAAGACAAGGTGATCAAGGGCTGCACCCTGCCCATGCCCGGCGATCACAACGTCTCGAACGCATTGTCTGCCGTGGCCGTTGCCCGCCATCTTGGTATGAAATCGTCGGAAATCCGCGATGCGCTGGCCAATTTCGGCGGCGTCAATCGACGCTTCACAAAGGTCGGAGAGGTGGATGGCGTCACAATCATCGACGACTATGGGCACCACCCGGTGGAAATCGCGGCTGTGTTGAAGGCTGCCCGTCAGGCAACCGGTGGCCGCGTCATCGCCGTGCATCAGCCGCACCGTTACTCGCGCCTGTCGAACTTGTTTGACGATTTCTGTACCTGCTTCAACGACGCGGATGTCGTGGCTATCGCCGATGTTTTTGCCGCCGGAGAAGATCCAATCGAGGGGGCCAGCCGCGATGATCTGGTGCAGGGCCTGATCCGCCACGGGCACCGCCATGCTCGGGCATTGCTGGACGAAAACGATCTGGAACGCCTTGTACGCGAACAGGCCCGCCCCGGTGACATGGTTGTCTGCCTTGGGGCCGGTACGATCAGCGCCTGGGCCAATGGGTTGCCTGAGCGTTTGCAGCACAAACAAGCCGTGTAGCACCATGGACTCCGCTGTGATGCAACTTTAGAGTGTTGCGTCGCAACCGCAGATGAGAATGTCCTTGGAGGGGCAATTGGTGTATTCGGTCGTATTCGCTGCCTTGTGGGTTGTGGCCTCGACGATCGTGGCCATGCTGCCTATGCGTCTGCAATTCCCGCCGGGCGTTGTCCTTTTCGTCTCTGCGCCCGCGCTGATCGTCTGGCTGGGTCACGACTTTGGCTGGTTCTTTTCGGTGCTGGCCTTTGCGGCCTTTGCATCGATGTTCCGCAACCCCATTCGTTACTATTGGCGTCGATGGACCGGGCAGGAGGCTGAGGAATGAACTGGTCGATCGCCCTGGCCGCCCTGTGGGGAATTGTCGCAAACGTGCTGGCAATGATCCCAAGCAAAGACAACCACTGGACCCGCGCATATATCCTGATTGGCGTCGGCATCCCGATTCTCGGCTATGTGACATTGCAGAACGGCCCGTGGATCGGGTTGGTTGTTCTGGTGATGGGCATGTCCGTGCTGCGTTGGCCAGTGATTTACCTGACCCGTTGGACAAAAGCGAAATTGCAGGGCATGAAGACGATCAATAAGTAACCGACCATTTTCAGGAGGCTCCTATGGTCGACATTGCCACATTCGCTTATCTGCCGCTTATTGCGTTCGTTCTAGGCGGCATCGCCGGCCTGGTCGCCGCGCGCTGGGTCGGGACCAAAGCTTTGCTATGGCTGATTGGTCTGACCTCAGCCGCTGGTCTGGTGCTGATCGTGATGCTTGCAGGCGTTGAAACGGGCGAGGAACAACAGGCTTTCGGTCCCTTCGTCTGGTTGACCGGTGCTGTGTTGCCCTTCCTTTTTGCCGTCATCATGGGCGGTGTCGGCGGGCACACTCTGGCCAACCGGGCAAACGCATGAACGGTATGCCTGCTGTTCGGGGTCGCCTGTCTGAGGCCCGAACCCTTTCCGACCTGACCTGGCTCCGCGTTGGCGGTCCAGCGGATTTCCTGTTTCAACCAGCCGACATTGCAGACTTGCAAGCCTTTTTGCGTGATCTTCCGGCAGACGTTCCGGTGTTCCCAATGGGCGTCGGATCGAACCTGATCGTCCGTGACGGAGGTCTGCGCGCGGTTGTGATCCGGTTGGGGCGCGGGTTCAACGGCATTTCGGTTGAGGGTAACACCGTCACCGCCGGGGCCGCAGCGCTGGACGCGCATGTGGCACGCAAGGCGGCGGATGCGGGCGTTGATCTGACCTTTTTGCGCACGATCCCCGGCTCAGTCGGCGGTGCGGTGCGGATGAACGCAGGCTGCTACGGCAGTTATACTGCGGATGTTCTGCGGAAGGCCACCATCGTCACACGGAAAGGGGACCTCGTGGACCTGACACCGAAAGACCTGAACTTCCGCTATCGCCAATCCGATTTTCCCGAGGGTGCGGTTTTGGTCTCGGCCACGTTCGAAGGTTCGTCGGGCGATCCCGAAGAGTTGCATGCCCGAATGTCGGCCCAGTTGCAAAAACGCGACGAAACGCAGCCGACCAAGGACCGCAGTGCCGGTTCGACGTTCCGCAATCCGGCCGGATTTTCTTCGACCGGACGGGCGGATGATGTGCACGACCTGAAGGCCTGGAAGGTGATCGATAACGCCGGGATGCGTGGCGCAACACGGGGTGGCGCGCAGATGAGCGAAAAGCACTCGAATTTCCTGATCAACACCGGTACTGCCACCGCTGCCGACCTCGAAGGTCTGGGTGAAGATGTGCGAAAAAAGGTTTACGAAACAAGCGGCATCACGCTAGAGTGGGAAATCATGCGGGTCGGTGATCCGCTGGCAGAATAAGGCCCTTACCGTCAGACCAATAACAGGCAATTTAATGCGACGGATCAAAGGCATAAACGCAGTACGGACCACGACATAAGGTCCGGGGACATTGAGGCGCACGAAGTGGGACTGTCGAGCAGGACAAACCCCAAAGTGGCGGTATTGATGGGCGGACCCTCGAAAGAACGCGAGGTGTCTCTCAGCTCTGGGCGCGAATGCGCAGCCGCCCTAAAGGGAGAAGGCTTTGAAGTGGTCGAGTTGGACGCAGGTCCTGACCTCTATGCGCGCCTTCTGGAAATCAAGCCGGATGTGGTTTTCAACGCCTTGCATGGCCGCTGGGGCGAGGATGGCTGTGTGCAGGGGCTGCTGGAATGGATGCGTATTCCGTACACGCACTCCGGTGTGCTGGCCTCGGCTCTGGCCATGGACAAGCAGCGCAGCAAAGAGGTTTACGAGGCCGAAGGCCTGCCTGTCGTTCCAAGTGTGATCGTTCCCAAAGTTGAGGTTATTAAGGTCCACGTGATGGAGCCTCCTTATGTGGCCAAGCCCAACAACGAAGGGTCCAGCGTCGGCATCTACATCGTGCAAGAAGGGTCCAATGGCCCGCCGCAACTGTCAGATGAGATGCCCGATCTGGTGATGGTCGAGAAGTACATCGCTGGTCGCGAGTTGACTGTCACAGTGATGGACGACCGTGCCCTGACGGTGACCGAGATCATGACCGATGGCGGCTGGTACGATTACGACGCCAAGTATAAGCCCGGCGGATCGTGGCATGTCCTGCCTGCCGACATTCCAGCCGACATTTTCGACCGTTGTATGGATTACGCATTGCGCGCGCACAGTGCGTTGGGATGCAAAGGCGTCAGCCGCACGGACTTCCGTTGGGATGACAGCATGGGCACAGATGGGCTGTTCCTGCTGGAAACCAATACTCAGCCCGGCATGACGCCAACGTCGCTGGTGCCGGAACAGGCCGCGCATCTGGGTATGACATTCGGACAGCTTTGCGCCTGGATGGTGGGGGACGCTTCATGCGACCGCTGACAGCCACCCGGGCGCCTGTGATTCATCGGTCCAAACAGCTGGCCGGTCCGGACGCGGATTTCGAATCCGGGGCGCGCTCGGGTGCCGAACCCAAGCTGCGATTGCGTGGCTTGTTTGGCCGCAATGCCGGGGCCGGTCGCTTCGACCCGGCGCCGTCGCGCCTCAGCTATCGGTTGCAGCGCTGGATGCTGACACCGGGAATTCGTCGCGGTTTGAAGTTCGGGTTGCCGGTACTTGCAATGTGTGCGGCGGCCGGCATCTATTTCGGTTCGCAAGAGCGTCGCGACGCAGTGGTGGCCTATGTGGTCGACATCAAAACCTCGATCCAGCAGCGACCCGAATTCATGGTCAATCTGATGGCCATTGATGGGGCAGGGACCAACCTGTCCGAAGATATACGCGAGGTCGTGCCTCTGGATTTCCCGATCAGTTCCTGGGATCTGGATGTCGAGCAGATCCGCGATACAATCATCGGCTTGAATCCAGTTAAGTCGGCCACAGTACGCGTGCGTCCGGGCGGTATTCTGCAGGTTGATGTGGTCGAGCGTCAGCCTGTCATCATCTGGCGTACGCGGAACGGGATCGAGTTGCTGGATGAAACCGGCGCCCATGTGGAACGTATCGCCGCTCGTAAGGATCACCCGAATTTACCACTGATCGCCGGTGAAGGTGCCGACGGCCACGTGGGTGAGGCGCTGGAATTGCTGACAACCGCCCGCAGCCTGGGTGGTCGCGTGCGCGGGCTGGTGCGAATTGGCGAACGTCGCTGGGATCTGGTCATGGACCGGGGCCAGCGCATCATGTTGCCGACCGAACGTCCGGTGCGTGCGTTGGAGCGCGTCCTGGCTGTGAATGAGGTGCAGGACCTTCTGGAACGCGACGTGGCAGTCGTCGACATGCGCCTTGGGCAGCGTCCAACAATAAGAATGACCAAAGCCGCCAGCGAAGACTGGTGGAATACAAAAGTGACAGTGGGTAGCGAGCAATAAGACCATGATGACCGATCTTTATCAGTCCCAGCGTGCCATGCGGCAGATGCGCAGACAGGCAATGCAGCGCGGTGTCGTTGCAATTCTTGACGTTGGCAGTTCCAAGATTGCCTGCCTAGTGCTGCGTTTCGACGGGACCGGTCGGCTGAGCGAGGACAACACCATCGGCTCGATGGCGGGTCAGACCGGCTTTCGGGTCATCGGCGCGGCTACCACCAGGTCGCGCGGGGTGCAGTTTGGCGAAGTCACCGCCATGCAGGAAACCGAACGCGCTATTCGTACTGCGCTGCAGGCGGCGCAGAAGATGGCCGATATCCGTGTAGATCACGTCATCGCTTGTTTCTCGGGCGCCAACCCGCGGTCCTATGGTCTTGACGCGCAGGTCGATCTGGAAGGCCAGGTCGTGAATGAGGCCGAAGTTGGCCGCGTTCTGAACGCCTGCGACGTGCCGGATTACGGGGCGGGGCGCGAGGTACTTCATGCCCAACCAGTGAACTTCGCGCTCGACAATCGCTCGGGCCTGATCGACCCGCGCGGGCAAATGGGGCAGAGTCTTGCCGTCGACATGCATATGCTGACCGTCGATGCGATCGCGATCCAGAACATCGTACGCTGCATCAAGCGGTGCGATCTGGAATTGGCCGGGATTGCGAACTCGGCCTATGTGTCTGGTATTTCTGCGCTGGTCGAGGACGAACAGGAACTAGGCGCGGCTTGCATCGACATGGGTGGCGGAACAACCAGCGTTTCGATCTTCATGAAAAAGCACATGATCTATGCCGATTGTGTTCGCATGGGCGGCGATCACGTGACCTCGGACATCTCGATGGGGCTGGGCATTCCGGCTTCCGTGGCAGAGCGGATCAAAACATTCAATGGTGGCGTACATGCCACCGGCGCGGATGACCGCGACCTGATCGACATCGGCGGTGATACCGGTGACTGGGAACACGACCGGCGCACTGTCAGCCGTGCCGAGCTGATCGGAATCATGCGGCCCCGCGTCGAGGAAATCCTCGAAGAAGTGCGCGTGCGCCTGGATGCGGCAGGGTTCGAGCACATGCCCAGCCAACAGATCGTCCTGACCGGTGGGGGCAGTCAGATCATGGGGCTGGATGGCCTTGCCACGCGCATCCTTGGTCAGCGCGTTCGCCTAGGGCGTCCGCTGCGGGTTCATGGTCTGCCGCAATCGGCGACAGGGCCGGGGTTCTCATCTGCCGTGGGGCTTAGCCTGTTTGCGGCGCACCCGCAGGACGAATGGTGGGATTTCGAAATTCCCGTCGACACCTATGCTGCGCGCCCGTTCAAACGCGCCGTGCGCTGGTTCCGTGACAATTGGTAAGGCTGGGATTGCCGCGCTGCTGGCGCTGATCCCGCTGGCAGCACAGGCGCAGACCCGGATCACGCCCGAAGTGTTCCTGAGCGCGGTTCAGGGCAAGACCGTCACGTTCCACGACTATCCCACTGGCGAATTGGTAGGCACCGAGGAATTCCTCAGCGCTACGCTTTCAGTTTGGCGGATGGTGGGGCGGGGGTGTGTCTATGGTCAGATCACGACGCCCGACGGGCAGATCTGTTTTCTGTATGACGATGATGAGGACGGTGTCCCCGTCTGCTGGTGGCCGTTCCTGCACGAAGACCGGTTAATGGTGCGGTTGGCAACTTTCACGCATTCTGAAATTCAAGAGGTGCGCAGTATCACCGAGGACGGTTTGAACTGTCCAAGTGCCCCGATTGGTTAAAGAAATGGGTTGCAGCCGACTCGATTATCCCGCAAGATATCCACATGGCCCGACAGAGGCCCGCGGCAGGACCTGAGCAGTTTTCCGCAGTTCGACAGTTATGAGTCTTCTTGGTGAAGCGTCGGTTGGTTGCCGCGCGTATATCGCCTGTTTTGTGCTACATTGAGTTCTTTCCGCAACATCTGGGAGTATTTGCGAAATACTGCCGGTCAGCGCCTTATTTCCTCCATATTTTGTGGATTCACGCGATTTTTGGCGTGACGTTTGCCGTTTCGAACGGTAGGATTGATGCAGGATAGGTAAGAAAAACACCGCTTTGGCGGGTCAATAAAACAGGCGGACAGAGCATGACATTGAATCTTTCGATGCCCGGGCACGACGAACTGAAGCCTCGGATTACAGTATTTGGCGTTGGTGGTGCTGGCGGCAACGCTGTCAACAACATGATTGAGAAACAGTTGGACGGCGTCGATTTCGTGGTCGCCAACACAGATGCGCAGGCGCTGCAGCAAAGCCAGTCTTCGGCGCGAGTTCAGTTGGGCGTGAAAGTCACCGAAGGTTTGGGGGCAGGGGCCCGTCCGGCTGTTGGTGCCGCAGCTGCAGAAGAAAGCATCGAGCAGATCGTTGATCACCTGGCAGGCGCACATATGTGCTTCATTACTGCTGGTATGGGCGGTGGCACCGGCACGGGGGCTGCGCCGATCATCGCACAGGCCGCGCGTGAGCTGGGCGTACTGACAGTGGGTGTTGTGACCAAGCCCTTCCAGTTCGAAGGTGCCAAGCGCATGCGTCAGGCCGAAGACGGCGTGGATATGCTGCAAAAGGTCGTCGACACGCTGATCATTATCCCGAACCAGAACCTGTTCCGTCTGGCCAACGAAAAGACCACCTTCACCGAGGCGTTCTCGATGGCAGACGACGTTCTGTATCAAGGCGTTAAGGGTGTGACCGACCTGATGGTGCGTCCGGGCCTGATCAACCTCGACTTTGCTGATGTTCGCGCAGTGATGGACGAAATGGGCAAAGCGATGATGGGTACTGGTGAAGCCACCGGCGAAGATCGCGCGGTTCAGGCTGCCGAAAAAGCCATCGCCAACCCGCTGCTGGACGAGATCAGCCTCAAGGGCGCGAAGGGCGTATTGATCAACATCACCGGCTCGCACGACCTGACCCTGTTCGAACTGGACGAAGCCGCCAACCGCATTCGCGAGGAAGTAGATCCCGAAGCAAACATCATCGTCGGTTCGACCCTGGATACCGCGATGGAAGGCGGTATGCGCGTGTCGGTCGTCGCTACAGGTATCGACGCCAGCGAGAAAACCGATGACGTTCCGGTTGCGCGCCGCTCGATGTCGGCTCCGCTGACACGCACGGTTTCGGCTGAAGAGCCTGCACAAGAAGAAGCACCGGTCGCGGCTGAGACAGTTGAGCACGCACCGCAGCCCGAAATGAACCGCGAACCCTCACTGTTTGAAACATCGGAAGAGCCCGCGCAGCCCCAGTTCCAGCCGCGTGTTGAGCAGGATGATGACGGTCTGCCGCCCCCGGCATACCAGCCGCGTGTTGCAGAATTTGAGCCGACCCCCGAACCGGTTGAGACTGCGCCTGAGAGCTTTGTCGCTCCGCAGCCTCAACCGGCAGCGGGTACACCTTCGCCCGAGGCACTGCAGCGACTGCAGGCCGCCGTTCAGAACGTTCCGCAGTCCGAGCGGAGCCCCTCGATGGTTCGTCCCACAGCCCCTCAACCGGCCCCTGCACCGCAGGGAGAGGCGCATGATCGGCCCCGGTTTGGCTTCAATCGGTTGATCGACCGGATGACCGGTCATGCTGCCGACACACCGGCCCAACCGCCGCGTCAGCAGCCTGTAATGCGCCAAGCTGACGCTACGGCACCTGCGCGGGAAGAAGCAGACCCCGAGCAGGATCGGATCGAAATCCCCGCCTTTTTGCGCCGTCAGGCCAACTGATCGCGGTAACAAAATGACTACAATGGGTCGCCAAATGGCGGCCCTTTTCTTTTGTTTTACAGGTATTTGAAGGGGTGTAAGCAGGGATTTGCCGATCTGTTACACCCATGTTTCATTTGGTTACAAAGAGTGAGTTGAGCCTTGACGCGGCCTTCCTTAACTGAGTGTCCAACACGGCCGAACCAGGTCGGACACCACTCTTCGAGGTTCACCTTGCAACATACGCTCAAATCTCCGGTCACGTTTACAGGCATCGGGCTGCACAGCGGCAAGCCTGCGACGATGGTCCTGAAACCGGCTGCTGCCGGTCACGGCATCTGGTTCAAGCGGACGGATATTGAGCTGGGCAATGCCCTCATCCCTGCGATCTATGACGTGGTTGAGCGCACCCCGCTCTGCACCCGTCTGATCAACGACGCGGGTGTCTCTGTTTCCACTGTCGAACATATCATGGCGGCTCTGGCCGGTTGTGGTGTTCATAACGCTCTGATCGAAATCGACGGTCCCGAAGTTCCGATCATGGACGGTTCGTCAATCGATTTCGTGCGCGGAATCATGGCCAAGGGCGTTCGCCGTCAGGCCAGCCCCGTTCTGGCCTACGAAGTTCTAAAGCCGGTGACTGCTATGCGTGAAGGTGCCAGCGCATCGATTGCGCCTGCGGACGGGCTGATCATCGATTTCCACATCGACTTTGAGGACAGTGCGATTGGCAGCCAGACCAAGCGTCTGGACATGCGCAACGGATCGTTCGCGCGTGAGCTCAGCGATTGTCGGACCTTCTGCCGCCGCACCGACGTCGAAGCGATGCGCGACAATGGTTTGGCTCTGGGCGGTACGCTGGAAAATGCTGTCGTTGTTCAGGGTGACGAAGTCCTGACTCCCGGTGGTTTCCGCCATGCGGATGAAGCCGTGCGCCACAAGATGCTGGATGCACTGGGTGACCTGTATCTAGCGGGCGGCCCAATTCTGGGTCACTTCACTGGCGACAAGTCGGGTCACGCAATGACCAACACATTGCTGCGCAAACTGTTTGAGACGCCGGGCGCAGTCCGCCCGATCCTGTGCACACCC
This sequence comes from Ruegeria sp. BF12, assembly GCF_056538705.1. Lineage (NCBI taxonomy): Bacteria > Pseudomonadati > Pseudomonadota > Alphaproteobacteria > Rhodobacterales > Roseobacteraceae > Ruegeria > Ruegeria sp. BF12. Next base: position 398,151 of record NZ_JBQFTP010000003.1, read on the forward strand.
GAACAGGCGGCCCGTCTGCCCGGGCAGGGGTTGGTCTGGGACGAAATCCCGGAAGTCGCCTGATTGGATCAACTCTGACGACAATTCCGCCAACTGGCGCATAAGGCGTTTTGCACCGGAATTATATGTGCTAGACCATGGCCTAAACCGGGGCATAACCCCGTCAAGTAATACGACAAGGATAGGCGGAATGGTTGGCACCAAAGCGGCAGTCAGATTCGCAGGCGCGATTCTTCTGACAGCAGTTTTGACGGCGTGCGCTGGCAAAGGCGCAGACCGCGATCAGAACCTGGAAGGGTTCACTCCCGAACAGATTTTCACGCGCGGCGAGTTTGAGCTGTCGCAGAATCGTTCGGATGATGCGGCGTGGTATTTCTCGGAGGTCGAACGCCTGTATCCCTATTCCGACTGGGCCAAGCGCGCGCTGATCATGCAGGCGTTTTCGTACCATGCGGACAAGAATTACGAGGAAAGCAGGGCTGCCGCACAGCGGTACATTGATTTCTATCCAACCGACGAAGACGCGGCCTATGCGCAGTATCTTCTGGCACTGAGCTATTATGATCAGATTGACGAGGTTGGGCGCGATCAGGGGCTGACCTTTCAGGCGCTGCAATCGCTGCGAACGGTGATCGAGGTTTATCCCGACAGCGAATATGCGACCTCTGCGGTGCTGAAATTCGACCTGGCCTTTGACCATCTGGCAGGCAAAGAGATGGAGATCGGGCGCTATTACCTGCGTCAGGATCACTATTCCGCCGCCATCAACCGGTTCCGGGTTGTGGTCGAGGATTTCCAGACTACGTCGCACACGGCTGAAGCGCTCTATCGTCTGATCGAGGCATATCTGGCGCTGGGGCTGGTTGACGAGGCGCAGTCGGCTGGTGCCATTCTGGGTTACAACTATCAGTCGTCTGAATGGTATGATGCGGGCTACAAACTGTTGACGTCGCGTGGGCTAGACCTGAAGAGTCGCGGCAACAACTGGCTCAGCACGATTTACCGTCAGACTCTCAAAGGTGAGTGGTTGTAATCGCCATGGCCAAAGGGGTGGGACGCTAAGACCCGATGCTGCGCGCCCTCGATATCCGCGATATGCTGATCATCGACCGGCTGGAACTGACGTTTCAGCCGGGTCTGAACGCTTTGACTGGTGAGACCGGGGCGGGCAAATCGATCCTGTTGGATTCGTTGGGGTTCGTGCTGGGCTGGCGTGGACGGGCCGAGCTGGTGCGGCAGGGCGCTGCACAGGGTGAAGTCGTGGCCGAGTTCGAACTGCCCGAAGGGCATCCGGCGCATGGCATTTTGGCCGAGGCAGGGTTGCCCGGAGGCGAGGCACTGATCCTGCGCCGCGTCAATACGGCTGAAGGGCGCAAGACGGCGTGGGTCAATGACCGCCGCTGTTCGGGTGAAGTACTGCGCGCATTGTCCGAAACATTAATCGAGCTGCACGGGCAGCATGATGACCGCGGTCTGTTGAACCCGCGCGGCCACCGCGCAATGTTGGACGACTATGCCGGGGCAGGGGATCACCTTGCCAAGGTAAGATCGGCCTGGTCGGAAATGTCCCGTGCTCGGAAGGTTCTGACCGAGACAGAGGCGGCCCTTGCCGCCATGCGGGCAGAGGAAGAGTTTCTGCGCCATTCTGTCTCTGAACTGGATAAACTGAACCCGCAACCGGGCGAGGATGCTGAGCTCGACGCCCGCCGTCGCATGATGCAGGGGGCCGAACGTATCCGCGATGATGTTGCCCGCGCTTTTGATTTGCTAGGCGGCAACGGGGCCGAGGCGGCAATGGCGGACGCCGTGCGCTGGCTTGAAGGGGTTTCGGACAACGCGGGCGGTCAGCTTGAGGAACCCATCGCTGCGTTGGGGCGTGCGCTGATCGAGTTGGGGGAGGCGCAGGATGGTGTGAATGCCTGCCTTCAGGCTCTGGATTTCAATCCGGCAGAATTGGAGGCCGCCGAAGAGCGCCTGTTCGCGATCCGCGCACTGGCCCGCAAGCATGATGTTGCCCCCGACGACCTAGGTGCCTTTGCTGACACTTTGCGGGACCGGTTGAACCGGCTTGAGGCTGGGGATGCGGATTTGGCTGACCAACGCATTGCAGTCGAAGCCGCGCAAACCGCTTACAATCACGCTGCCGCGGACCTTAGCGTCCTTCGTCATACGGCGGCAGGGCAATTGGATTCGGCTGTCATGACCGAACTCGCGCCTCTGAAAATGGAGCGCGCAGTGTTCCAGACCGAAATCACTGTTGCCGACCCCGGCCCCGAAGGCGCCGATGCTGTGGCGTTTACCGTTGCTACCAACCCAGGTGCGCCATCTGGTCCGCTGAACAAGATCGCGTCGGGCGGTGAACTCAGCCGCTTTCTGCTGGCGCTCAAGGTTTGCCTGACCGGTGACGACAGTGCCCGCACGATGATTTTCGACGAAATTGACCGTGGTGTCGGTGGTGCGACCGCCGATGCAGTTGGCCGGCGACTGGCTTCGCTGGCGCAGGGCGGGCAGGTGCTGGTCGTGACGCACTCGCCACAGGTGGCCGCCCGTGCGGCGCATCATTGGCGCGTTCAGAAACAGGTCACAAATGGGCAAACCTTGTCCACCGTCGTGCCGTTGGGCGAGCCGGACCGTGTGGATGAGATCGCCCGCATGGTCGCAGGCGACACCATCACCGACGAGGCGCGCGCCGCTGCCCGTGCGCTGCTGGATGCCTGACGTCATTCTGCCGCTTTCCTGCATTCAAACCGTCGCGATCCCACTTTTATAAGGGCGCTCCGTGGCTTACTAAGGGGAAAGACGTGATCCCCGAGGGCCAATGACGCAATCAACCCGCACCGTTCTGCGCAACCAGCTCAATCAGGCTCTGGCCGCGATCAAGGACGCTTGGCGGGTGATGCTTCGACGCGGTCCCAGTCAAATCCAGTTCTGGTTCATCGCACTGGCCATCGGTATTGCAGCGGGTTTCATGGCGCTGGGATTCCGCAAGGCGATCCGAGCCTTGCAGGCCTATGTCTATGACACCGACGATATTCTGCTGCTGCACAGCCATGCCGAGAAATTGCCCTGGTTTCTGATTTTGATAACGCCGATCATCGGCGGACTGATCGTGGGGATCATCCTGCACAAGTTCACCGACGACGGGCGTGTTCGATCGGTTGCAGATGTGATCGAGGGTTCTGCGGTGACCGATGGTAGGGTCGAAGAAAAGGCGGGCATCGCGTCCTTCTTTGCCTCGCTTATCACGCTCAGCACCGGAGGGTCGACGGGGCGAGAAGGGCCAGTTGTCCATATGGCCGGGGTGATATCGACCTGGGTCAGCAACCGTATCCATGCCGATGGCATTACGGGGCGCGATTTGTTGGGGTGTGCGGTGGCCGCTGCTGTGTCGGCCAGCTTTAATTCACCCATCGCCGGCGCGTTGTTCGCGCTTGAAGTCGTGTTGCGCCATTTCGCGGTGCATGCCTTTGCGCCGATCGTGATCGCCTCGGTCGCGGGGACGGTGATCAACCGGCTGGAATATGGCGACGTGACCGAGTTTGTACTCGAGACGCCGGGCTCGTTGCAATTTTACGTGGAACTGCCAGCCTTTCTGATCCTCGGCCTGATCTGCGGGCTGGTGTCCCTACTGCTGATGCGTTCGATCTTTTTTGCCGAGGATATCGGCAATCATATCCAGAGCCGTCTTTCCCTGCCGCGTTGGCTGCGCCCGGCTGTGTCCGGTGCGATGCTGGGCCTGCTTGCGATCTGGTTTCCGCATATCATCGGTGTGGGGTATGAGACCACGATCCGCGCCCTGGCCGGGGATTTGACTTTGACGGTCGCCATCCTGTTCGCGGTGATCAAAACAGTTGCTTTGGCCATCACCATGGGCGGGCGTATGGGGGGCGGAGTGTTCTCGCCCTCGCTTATGATCGGGGCGTTGACCGGGCTGGCCTTTGGTTTGATCGCAACGGGTTTGCTGCCGGATGTGTCAGGCACCCACACTCTGTATGCTTTTGCAGGTATGGGGGCTGTGGCGGCTGCCGTTCTTGGGGCACCGATCTCAACCACGATGATTGTCTTTGAACTGACCGGAGACTGGCAGATCGGGATCGCGGTGATGGTCTCGGTCTCGATGTCGACCGCTTTGGCCTCGCGCCTTGTTGACCGGTCGTTCTTCCTGACCCAACTCGAACGTCGCAATGTGCACCTGGCAGCCGGGCCGCAAGCCTATCTTCTTGCCATGCTGCGCGCCGGGGCGGTTATGCGCCCCATTGGTGACACACGCTCAATCACGAATGAGCAGGCCCGGGAACTGATAGAACAGGGCCTCTGCGTGCAGGCCGGAGATACGCTTGAGGCCGCGATGCCTTATTTCGACCGCGATGACATCCCTTGTATTCCAGTCGTCATCGTTGAGGCCGATGGCAGTGAAACTCCGGTCGGGGCGCTGTATCACATCGACGCCCTGAAGGCCTATAACCGAGCGCTGGCTGCCACGGCAGCCGAGGAGCATTCCTAACGCCGGTACACGGTTGCGGCATCGCCAAGGTAATTGTTCCACGCGAACCAGTATGAGATATGGCCAGCGACCCGGGGCAGCCGTGTGCCATCCGGCCCGATCAGTGCTTCTTCGGTCATGGTCCATTTCCGGCCTTTTTCGTCCACCAAACCGTCCCCTGACGCAGTAAACTTATGTGACGCACGCTCATAGGCCCGCACCGCGCGTTTGTCCGAGTTCCCGATCAGCACCAGCGGGCGGTTGGCAATTGCATCATTGATGACCCGCGCCTTGTTGAACAAATCCAAAGGCCATGCCCGTGCCGCGCCAAACTGGCGAATGGCGAAGACATAGTCCTTCTGCTGGTGATGGGACTGATCAACCAGCGCAGGGAACATCAACTCGGGTGAGGCGAAGTATTCGCGATAGACCACACCCGACCCATAGTTCCGCCGGTGCCCAGTTTTCAGCGACAGCACCTGCGTTTTGGGGTGTGATGTTCTCCAGCTTTCCCAAGTCGTAATAACTACGGGGCGCTGCTTCAGCTCAATTCCGCTATCGACCAGGGGGCCAACAACCGGCTTGCCTGTGTATTGGTTCCACAAAGAGTGTGTCTGGCGGTCGAACATCAGCTTGTTGGACCGATACAGGAACCCGGATGAGCCAAAGATCAACGGTTTCTCACGCCCGGGCACCTGCGTTTCGAACAGAATTCCGGATCCGCACAGCGTACAATAGGCCAGCGCCACTGGAACGCCGCCGATCACCTCATTGAACATCTCATGCCAGCCCATGATCCGTAGCGGATAGGCCCGTTCGTCTCCGTTGATCGACACGCCAAAGACCAGGTCATCGTCCTTGAGGTAATCAGCACGCGCAGCGGGGATCAGCCCAGGATTGTCCAGTGAGGGGATGCCGTCCTTTCGCACACCGCCCCAGGCGATTTCTTCCAGACGGATTTTCATCTTGTCAGGCTGCAGGTATTCCGGGCGTAGAAAATCGTCGAAGTTTCCATCGATCCCAAGCAGCACTTCGCGCTTGAACGGAATCAGAGACGGGTGGGGCACAATCTGCGGGTTCTTTTCCTGCCACAGCATCCAGTCAAACCAGTCTGCGCCGATGTCCTCTCCGGTCAAAGAGCGCATAACGCGCGCGATCTCGTCACTGCGACGCCTGCCAAATCGCATACCAGTCAGCAGGGCTGGGACAACGTCCGGATTGCCGCGTTCTGTCAGAAAGGCCATACCTTGCTCAAACTCTGAGGCACTTCCGAACAAGGTGGATCGCACGGCCTCCAGCACACGATCCTGCTGGGCGGACAGCGCGCCGGGCAGTATGATCCCGACGCTCAGCGATCCGGCGAAACTGCGACGGGTAATCGACATGGCATCCTCTGGCGGTGTTCGGAAACATTGTGCACGCTTGGTGCTTCAAATGCATGAAACAGCCTCGTGAACGCGCCGTGAACGCACTTGAGACCGGTCGCGCCGGATGTTGTCGTAACGTTTAACAGAATCCGCCGAACCGCCGAACAAGGTTAAAAGCCTTGGGTTTGGGGCCGATTATTGCTGGTTTTCTACGTGAAATGCGCGGGCCAAGATCGTTCTGATTTTCCTGTTTTCTTGATCCAAACCCAGAAAAATCGTTAATATGGGTAAGGTCTGCCACGGTATTTTCACAAGTACATAGCGATTTTAGTTTCTCCCGTGTGGGAGGCGGGACCTGCAAAGTTTCAGAAACTTGAGCGGCACAACTGCACTGAATTAATTTTGAACAAGATCTCAGGTTAACAGGGGCACGGTTCAATGCTCTTTCTGCATCTCGCTTTGCATCCCCTGTTTCAAGAGTAGCTGGTACCATCGCGGGCTTGCGGCATGGAACTGCCGCCTGATCTTGAACCCGGAGATACAGTGTGACCCTATCAGAGGAAAACCTCCTGCTCATCGGGGATTTGTTTCCTGTCCAAGACGGCCAGCGTTGTGTTTCAGAGGTGATCCGACACTTTGCAGGTGGTGCGTCGCCGGGCCACGCAAGTAAATTTTTTCAATCTAAACGTATTCTTTCGTGTCCATTTTGGAGGACCTCAGAATGCGTATACAGACAACAGCGGCCGACCCGGTCCGGCCGGTGGCAGGCGGCGTTCACTGCTTCGAAAACGAGAAAAACTGTTTGTGCTTGGAATTGAATGACAGCACGCGAATTCAGGCGCGCCGCGTGTTTCTGGCGGCAGGGGTTCTGGGAACTGCAACGCTGCTTGCACATAGTCTGCCACAGATTGCGGAGATCGGCTTTCAGGATCACGCGCCTTACACCATCAACTGTCTGGGGCTGAGGCGGGCTCTGGGGTCGCCGCGGAATTATACGAACCGGGGAAACTTCAATGCGATGACGCTCAAACGCAAAAACGATGGTAAATGCGATCTCTTTGCCTCCGTTTACGCCGTGTCACAAGCGCCGGTCAGCTTGGTGACGATGTTGGGTCTGGGTCCGCGCTTACGCGGTTGGCGTATGGGTCGTTTTATTGTTTTCGTGCAACCCCTCCGGAACTGGACGCCCAAAACATTTGTGAAATTTCGCCACCAGCCACAACAAGACCGCATCGAGGTAACCCATGTCCCCGCACCGGAACAGGATGACCGTCTACTGTGCTTTCTTGATTGGCTCGCGTCACACAGAGTGCGCAACAAACTGGGAGTCACGGCGCCCGGACAGGGGTTCCACTATCACAATTTGACAATCGGTGCCCGAAACGAACCTGTGGACCAGACGGTTGAAACCGCCTTTCAGGGCCAGGCTCGGGTCATCGATGCCTCTTGCCTGACTGAAACTGGCTGCCCGCCACACACCCTGACGTCCATGGCGCAGGCCTACGGCCGTGTGAGCCACGACGTGGCCAGAACCGAACGGGTAAGAGAGGGAATCTGAGGCCGGATCTATCCTTAGATCTGCTCGACCTTCACGGAGTCGACGCGATAGAACGCGACGTGGTCCTTGATTTCGGCCATCGCCGGAACAGGGTCTTCATAGCTCCAGGCTGCGTTTTCGGTCACCGAAGATTTGTTTGCGATAGAGTAGTGCGTCGCATCCCCTTTATGCGGGCAATGTGTGACCTTCTCCGTACGGTCCAGAAAGGCCATCCCGATATCGGCGCGAGGGAAGTATATCACCGGTTCCAAATCACCTTCCAACAGTTCCAGTGCGTTCATGCTCTCTCCAAGAACGGCGCCGCCGGAACGAACACTCCATTTACCAGCTGCCTTACGGATCGTTATCTCAGTCATCTCTGCTTCTTCCCTCGTCTTATTCTTCGGATCACTCCTCTGCCCAGTTTATGTGACAGTTCAGTGTCAGATCGGTGCAGTTGCGGCATCCAACCACAGTTGAGCGTCAACGCCCAGCCTTGGACGGACTTTTTCCGCAACGTCGCGGTGATAGGCATTCAGCCACGCTCGTTCTTCCTGCGTAAGCATATCGACTACTATAAGCCGCCGGTCAATCGGAACGTAGGTCAGGGTTCGCCAATTCAGCATTGCGCGCTCGTCATCCCCGCCGGGCAGGGCCGGGGCCTCTTGCACCACAACAAGGTTTTCGATCCGAATACCAAAGGCACCCTCGCGGTAGTATCCCGGCTCATTGGACAGGATCATGCCCGGTTCCAGCGGCACATTGCTGACCTTCGACAGGCGCTGCGGCCCTTCGTGGACGCTCAGATACGCGCCGACCCCATGGCCAACCCCGTGATTGAAATCCTGACCCGCCAGCCAAAGAGGAGCCCGTGCGATGCATTCAATGTCCCGCCCGGCCAACCCAACAGGCCAGCGTAGCATGGACATATTGATCATCCCTTTCAGAACGCGCGTGAAACACGCTTTTTCCTCATCACCCACGCCCCCGATCGCGATGGTGCGGGTGATGTCGGTCGTGCCATCGAGATACTGCCCGCCGCTGTCCAGAACCAGCAGATGCCCATCCTCCAGCCGGCTGTCTGTCTCTTCAGTCACCCGGTAATGCATGATCGCGCCATTGGGCCCGGTGCCGGCAATCGTGTCGAACGAGATATCCTGCAAGGCGTTGTCCCGGCGGCGGTTCTCCTCAAGCTGCGTGACCACCTCCACTTCGGTCAGAGCGCCAGGGACCTGTGCGTCCAGCCAGAAAAGTGTCTCGATGACGGCCACGGCGTCGCGCAGATGCGCCTCGGCGCTGCCTGCGATTTCAGCCGGGTTCTTGCGCGCTTTGGGCAAGGCGCAAGGATCGCCCCGGTCCAGCATCTTGCCGCCCAACACGTCCGCGACGGCCTGCGGCAGCGTTCCAAGATCGACCTGAACGGATCCTTCCAGTTCAGCGACCACGCCCAGAAATGCCTGAGGTTTATGGACCTGCACCTGACTTCCGAGATGGTCGTTCAACCCAGCCAGTTTTTGCGCGTCCATGAAAAGGTCGACCCGCCCATCCGCATGCAGAATGGCGAACCCATGCGCAACCGGGTTGTACCCGATATCCGACCCTCGAATATTCAGGAGCCACATGATCGAATCCGGCAGAGTAATGACCGCCGCAGTACATCCGTTCTGCTGCAGGTCGTCTGCCAGCCGCGCGGTTTTGCTTGCGGCTGTTTCGCCGGAAAACTCAATCGGATGCGCCTTGACCGGGTTCAGCGGAGGATCCGGCTGATCAGGCCAGACGCGATCCACAAGATTGTCACTGCGCACCAGTTCGATGCCGCTTCCGTTCAACTCTTTTTGTGTGCTGGAAATCTGGCCAGCCGCATGCAGCCAAGGATCAAAGGCAACCTTGCCACCGTTGGGCAGTTGCTCTTTCAGCCACGTACTCAGGCTGGTTTCGGGCCATGGCACCGGCGTGAATTCGGCCGCGACCTGTGCCTTGACCTGCGTGCGATAACGCCCGTCGATGAACACGCCGGCAGTATCCGTTAAGGCCGCGCAAAACCCTGCCGAGCCGGTAAACCCGGTCAGCCATGCCAGTCGCTCATCCCGTGGTGCTACGTACTCACCTTGGTGCGCGTCCGCGCGCGGGATCAGAAACCCGTCGACCCCTTCCTGCGCCATTTCGGCCCGCAGGGCGGCCAGCCGGGGTGGTCCCTGTTCCGGGCGCGCTGTCACGGCAAAGGACTGAAACATCTCATACCTCTCTCAGACGGGTCTTACCCCTTCATCTTTTCTGAAATACTCCTGCCGGAGGCAAGGCCAGCTTCAGCTGGCCTTTTTCATACCCATCACACGGGCCCGGGCACGGGGGTCACTGTCGAATAGAGCCGCCAACTGCTCGGTCATTGCGCCCGCCAACTGCTCGACATCCGTGATCGTCACAGCGCGGTCATAATAACGGGTCACGTCGTGGCCGATCCCGATGGCCAGAAGCTCGACCATCTTGCGCTTTTCGACCATGGCGATCACGTCGCGCAGGTGTTTTTCCAGATAATTAGCGGGGTTGACGCTCAAAGTTGAATCATCGACCGGCGCACCATCCGAGATCACCATCAGAATCTTGCGCTGTTCTCGCCGCGCCAGCATCCGGCGGTGCGCCCATTCCAAAGCTTCACCGTCGATGTTCTCTTTCAGCAGGCCCTCTTTCATCATCAGACCCAGATTGGGTCGTGCGCGGCGCCACGGGGCATCCGCCCCTTTGTAAATGATGTGGCGGAGGTCGTTCAGACGCCCTGGCTGCTGCGGGCGGCCATCGTTCAGCCACGCTTCACGTGCCTGACCGCCTTTCCATGCCCGTGTGGTAAATCCCAGAATCTCGACCTTCACGTTGCAGCGTTCCAGCGTCCGGGCCAGAACATCGGCACAGATAGCAGCGATCGAGATCGGACGTCCGCGCATCGAGCCTGAATTGTCCAGCAGCAGCGTCACAACTGTATCGCGGAACTCGGTGTCTTTTTCGACCTTGAAGCTCAGCGGAGTAGTTGGGTTCGCCACCACACGTGCCAGACGACCGGCATCGAGGATACCCTCCTCGCGGTCGAACTCCCAAGACCGGTTCTGCTGTGCCTGCAACCGGCGTTGCAGCTTATTCGCCAGACGACTGACGGCACCTTTCAGCGGCTCCAGCTGCTGATCCAGATAGGCCCGCAGCCGTTCCAGTTCGGCAGGTTCTGCCAGATCCTCGGCCGCGATCTCTTCGTCGTAGGTGCTCAGATAGACCTTGTAGTCCGGGTCGGCCTCAGACGCTGGCGGCGGAGCAGGCGGCTCCATCGGGGCCTCGCCTTCCGGCATCTCAGCCTCATCACCCATCTCATCCTCGGCCATCTCGTCCATCGAGACCTGAGCCTGAGACTGGTCCTGCTGCTCTTCTTGAGTTTGTTCAGGGGTCGCGTCGGCCTCTTGTTCGTCCTGATCATCCTGACCGGTGCTGTCGGGATCGGGCTGTTCTTCGGCGTCGTCCTCAGCCTGATCTTCCTGTTCGTCGTCCAGCTCATCCGGGTCTTCGCCCAACTGGTCGCCGTACCCCAGATCCTTGATCACCTGCCGTGCGAATTTGGCGAACTCGGCCTGATCCGAGAGGATCTCTTGCAGGTTGTCCAGCGTACCGCCGGCCTGTTCTTCGATGAAGCCACGCCACAGGTTCATGATGTTTTCAGCCGCAGGCGGCAAGTCCCGCCCGGTGGCCAGGTGCCGGATCAGATAGCCTGCAGCAACCGAAAGCGGTGCGTCCGCAGGCTGTTTGCACTGATCATAGCCGCGCCGCAGCGCCTCGTGCCCGATCTTTACATCGATGTTGCTGGCGGTACCGGGCATATCCCGCGCGCCCATCGCCTCGCACCGGGCAACCTCCATCGCCTCGTACAAATCCCGCGCCATATCGCCCGGAGGCGCATAGCGCGCGTGGGTCGCGTCGTCATGGTACTTGCGCTGCAACGCCAGAGCATCCGCCGTTCCGCGCGCCAACAGAACCTCTTCGCGGGTCATACGGCGAGAAACCTGCGGCAGACGCATCGATTCACCCGACAGACCGGATGGGTCGACGGTATAGCTCACCGACAGTTCGGGATCGTCAGCCATGACCTTCGTCGCCTCGGCCAAGGCCTTTTTGAACGGATCGGCGGGGTTGTCGTTTGGTTTACTCATTTTGGTTTTCCCAAATCCGGATCAGAGTATTCGGCGAAGACAGCATCTGGGTCCCGTTGCAGCAGGTATCTGCAGTGAACTTGAGAATTCTGGCTTGGTTTCAGGTTCAAGACAATGGATTTCGGCGTCTTCCATTGCTGGGCAATGACACCGACAGGTACCTCATCCACTTCAACCACCCAAGTCGCCATACCTCCTGAAATGCGCGCCAAGTAATTCCGCGACTGAATGGCTTTGCATAGATCAAAGCCCGTCGTTGGTGCAGGAACAATAAGAATAGCGCGATGAGGTGCGGACACATCATCCCCTGCTGCTACGCTATCCCGCGTCAGCGACAAAGAATAATGTGTGGCGTTCATCACCCCAAGCTCACGCTCGCAGCGCTTTCCGGCAGTTCTTCGTCGAAGCAGCGCTGATAGAACTCGGCGACCGTTTGGCGCTCCAGCTCGTCACATTTGTTCAGGAAAGACAGGCGGAAGGCATAGCCGACGTCACGGAAGATCTCGGCGTTCTGGGCCCAGTTGATCACGGTTCGCGGGCTCATGACGGTGGACAGGTCGCCGTTCATGAAGGCGGTCCGGGTCAGGTCGGCGACTGTGACCATCTGGCTGACGGTCTTGCGACCCTTCTCGGTGTTGTAGTGCGGTGCCTTGGACAGAACGATCATCGTCTCGGCGTCGTGGCTGAGGTAGTTCAGCGTAGAAACCAGCGACCAACGGTCCATTTGCGCCTGGTTGATCTGTTGCGTGCCGTGATACAGGCCGGTGGTGTCGCCCAGACCGACCGTGTTCGCGGTGGCGAACAGGCGGAAGTTCGGGTTCGGCGTGATGATCTCGTTCTGGTCCAGCAGGGTCAGCTTACCATCATGCTCCAGCACCCGCTGGATCACGAACATCACGTCCGCGCGGCCTGCGTCGTATTCGTCGAACACGATGGCGACGGGGTTCCGCAGGGCCCAGGGCAGGATGCCCTCGTGGAATTCGGTGACTTGCTTGCCGTCACGCAGCTTGATGGCATCTTTACCAATCAGGTCGATCCGGCTGATGTGGCTGTCGAGGTTCACCCGCACGGCGGGCCAGTTCAGGCGGGCGGCAACCTGTTCGATGTGGGTCGACTTACCCGTGCCGTGATATCCTTGGATCATCACCCGGCGGTTGTGGGAAAAGCCTGCCAGAATCGCCAGCGTGGTCTCGGGGTCGAACTTGTAGGTCGGATCGATGGCAGGCACACGGTCGCTGCGGTCTGCAAAGCCCTTGATCGCCATGTCGGTATCAATACCGAACACGTCACGGACCGAAATATCTTCGGTGGGTTTTGCGTTGATATCGATCGATCCGTCAGCCATTCGCCTTGTCCTTATCCTTTGGCCCGCATTGCCGGGTTTGAACCCGTGTGTGGTGCAACATATTGCGGGCAAGGGCAAGGGAAAGCCGCGCGCGTAGGGACTTAGGCGGATGTTTCTTTGAAACTGGCCTTATCGACGCACGCAGATGGTTGTTCGAGGATCGCGTCACTGGCCCGGATCAGGCTGCGTTCATCAACGAACCGAGGGGTGGAATGCATGTACTCCTGGAACGCACGGCCGTATTCCTGCAGCAACCAGCGTTCTTCGTTCAAGACGAATAGAAAGTAGATAACGAACACCAACGCGGCCAATCCGAGGGTCACCCAGGATCCGCTAGCAATACCCAGATCCACAGTGGCCAGAACCGATGTCACATATTGCGGGTTGTGCGAATAGGCGTACATGCCGCCGGTCACCAGCCCGTCGCTCTCGCAATAGGTGTTGTCGAGGCCCAGAAATCGATAACCCCAGAGGGTGATCCCGAAGGACAGCACCATGATGGGAACGCCGATCACATAACGCACCCAATATCCCAGCCGTTGACCCAGGCCTCGCAAAGGGCAAAAACCACTGTCGCGCCGCAAAACAGGCGGAACAATCCAAAGGCCGCATGGTGCCGCCAACCGCTGGCGCTGGGCCACAGGCCCAAGTCGGGCAGATCTCTGGTTGGGTATGGGCCAAAGGTTCGGCCCATTAGATAGGGCGTAACGGCAAATTGTAACAGATTGAGCAAACACCCCACCCCAAAGCGACTGAATGCAGACATCGAAAGGGAATGCAGAACATCGCCAATGCAAAAAAATCAAATTCTAACATTTAGATGTTAATTTTGAGTTAATGTGCATCTTGTACACTGTGCCAAGTGTTTCTGTTTGTAGTTAGGTTCCAAGGGTTCGCATGTCACTTACAATTTTAGGCCCGTCTTCGATCGCGATTCCCGGTGGATCGACCTCCGTTATGCAGCAGTACACCGCTACGAAAGCCGGGGCTTCATGGACTGTGGTTGTTACGGGGACAGGCGGGTTGGACCCTTCTGATTACACTGTGTCAATTTCTCCGACTGGCGTTTTGACCGTCGAACTTACGCCGGGTGCGGACATACCCCTGAACACGCAGCTCACTGTCGAAATATTCGCATCGACTGGTCCTGGAAACGGCAACAATGACTCGCTCATAGTAACGGTTGACCTTCCTGCCGGAACTGTGCCGTGTTTCGTCAAGGGGACTTTGATAGAGACCGAAAAAGGTGACTGCCCGGTCGAAGAACTGTCGGTGGGGGACAAGGTTCGCGTGTCCAGCGGTGAATTGCTGCCTATTCTGTGGATTGGTGAAAAAACCCTAAGCGCGGAAACGTTGAAGCGAAATCCACACTTGCGGCCAGTTTGCATTCAGAAGGGAGCGATGGGAGACGGCTTACCAACCCGCGATCTATATGTGTCACCCCAACACCGGATTGTAATGGAAGGGTGGCGCGCGGAATTGTTGTTTGGAGAGCCGAAGGTCTTCGCCGCAGCAATTCATCTGGTTAATGATAAAGAAATTCGTCAGATACAATCCGATGAGACGGTCACATACTACCACATTGCGTGCAGCCGCCACGCGATATTGATGTCGGATGGTTTGCCAACGGAAAGCCTATTTCTAGGCGATATGGCCCTTTTGTCTTTCGATCGTGAAGATGTCGAAGAGCTTCGTGAGCTTTTTCCCGAACTGCGTGGCCCTGCATCCAACTGGAAACAGACACGTATTCGTTGTTTGAAACGCCCCGAGACCGAGGCGTTAAGTAGTATGCTGACCCAGTAACCCGATTACTTGAAGTTCCGGCTGTCCTTGATCTGATCCCAGGCCCAGACGACCTCTTGCAACTGCTCTTCCTGCGAGCGATCGCCGCCGTTCATATCCGGGTGCAGCACCTTGATCAGCTTCTTGTAGGCTTTGCGCACTTCGGCCTTGGTCCAGCTGTCGTTGGCTTCCAGAATCTCGATTGCACGACGCTCGGTCGGGGGCAGACGACGACCGCCGCCGCCAGAGGTGCGGCCCTTGTTCTGGGTGCTGTTCGCGCCAAGCACCTGATGCGGGTCCTCGATGCCCAGACGGGCCCAGGCGCGCGCCTCAGGGTCGCCCATGGGCTTGGTCTCGCGTTCCCACACTTTGTCCTTGGAGCGTTGGGCGTTCAGCTCGGCCTCGGTGGTGCCGTCAAAGAAGTTCCACTTTTGGTTATACTCGCGCACGTGCTGCTGGCAGAACCAGAAGAAATCATCCAGAACATCGGGTGCCTTGGGTGCGCGGAACTTACCCGGCTCGTTGCAGCCCTCATGGTCACAGATTCGCACTGAGGTTTCAGATGCGCCCGACATCCCCCGACGCCCGCGCGGGTTCTTTTTCTTGGCGCTGGAAACGGACATATCGAATCCGAAGGGGTCTGATTTCGTCATGCTCTGATCCTTACGAACGCATCTTTTCGACTCGGAGGCAGCAGTTTAGTCTAAGCAGCCGAAAGTAGAAGAGGGGGGCGGCAAAATTTTTGCCGCTGAGCGAAAAAATGACCGTGACTGACGAGATCCGATCCCGCCTGCAGGCCGCGTTTGAACCAAGCGAGCTAGAGGTCGTGGATGACAGTGAAAGACATCGCGGTCATGCCGGGTATCAAGAGGGTGGTGAAAGCCATTTCAACGTCCGTATCCGTGCCCGCGCATTCGAAGGGCAGTCCCGTGTTGCCCGCCATCGGGCTGTTCACAAGGCGCTGGGCGATATCGTTCCCCGCATTCATGCGCTGGCGCTGGATGTTGATTCCTAAGCAAGCCTTGCACTTTGGTCAGGCGGCAAGCGCAATTGCCTGATTGATCGCGAAACCCCGGTTTATCGCGCGATAAGTTGGGAAGGGCTGGCGGTGCGTCGCGTCGATTTCTCGTTGTATCCATTCCTGCTCTTCCAGTCGGTGGAGCGACGTCGACAATGCCCGATCCGAGATTGTGACCAGACCGGATTTGAGGGCTGAGAAACGTCGCGGTACGTCGGTCAGCGCCAGAATGGGCGCGGTCCAGCTGCGGCGTAGCACAGCGAATTCTATATCACTCGGCACGGTATTTACGATCCGGCTGGCGGTTTCGGCCATCGGCACACCGATCTGAGTCAGTCGGAATTCGGGTCTTAGCGGATGACCGTGACCGGGGTTCCGTTCCAGAAATCCCAGCTGAATCAAGTGATCAAGACTTTGGGTAAAAGACGTCCGACTGGCCGTTGTCGCAGCCAGCAAGGGTGCCTGACGCCCAGGAAGGCCCTCGTGCATCAATGCCAGAATATTCAGGGACCAGGCGCGGGACGTGAGCTTGACAAGAATCATTATGTCCATAAAGTATAGTTACTTTATTTTTAAACCAAAGGAAAGTTCTATGCCACTTGTCTCATTGGAAAACACGATAACGCTGGCTATGTCCGTGCGGGATCGACACGCCAGCGCCGAATGGTATCAGGCCAAGCTGGGCTTTGAGCTGATCCACCACATTGATGAAGCCGGGTGGAGCGAGATGAAGACCAAAACCGAAGGCGTGACCCTAGGTTTGGGCGAACAGGCAGAGCCCGCGCCGGGTAATACGGTGCCGGTGTTTGGGGTGTCCGATATCACAGTGGCCCGGAAGTCTTTGGAAGCTTCGGGCGTTAGGTTCGATGGTGAAACGGAAACCATCGAAGGCATGGTCAGCACCGCGACCTTTTACGATCCTGACGGAAACGCACTGATGCTGGCGCAAGATCTCACCCAGGCCGCGAATGCGGCAGAGTAACTCTGATTAAGGGTCTGAAAACGCGACGAACCATGGACCAGCTTTGCGGGCTGGTTATGGCTAGTCTTTGCCCGTGTCGGACAAGTCCGCCGCTTTGAGGGTCAGTGGAGGGTCCTTGACCTCTTCGGAAATGGGCGCGGGCGCTTGCACTTCTTCAGAGCCTGGGATCGGCTGCGCCTCGACAACCTCCTCAACGGTCTCGTCCGCCGTGCGCGTCGAGGTGAACGTGACCTCGATTTCACGCCGAAACACCAGAACATTGCGCCAGTTCACGGTCGACGTAGTCAGGCCCGAGCGCTCCTCGCTGGGCAATAGTTCCGCGCGCTGGTATTCCCAGCCGTCCTGGCCCATCTGGTTCAGGACCTGTTCGATTGACACAGCAAACCGCCCTTCGGCGGTTTTGACGCCCTTGGCCTTGGTGCCTTTTTGCGGGGCGGGGACAACTTTGTATTCGTAGCGCTGCATCAGATCTTCCTGGTTGCCGATCCCAAGCAATCTAACATGTTGCCGGGTTTCGAAAAGTCATCTTCGCCCGCAGGGCAAATTCTGTGTCATCTGTTGCGCGTACCCTGCGCAGGGACCGGCAAGGTCCAGGCCATACGCCTGAAACCTGCCGTAGAAGTCGTTTAATCCGAAAGGCTTACGATCCCAGTTTCTTGCTGACCAACTCGTTGACGGCCTTGGGGTTGGCCTTGCCGCCGGTTGCCTTCATCACTTGACCTACGAACCAACCCGCCAGTTTCGGGTTCACTTTGGCCTTTTCGACCTGTGCCGGGTTGCCGGCGATGATCTCGTCCAGCGCGGCTTCGATAGCGCCTGTGTCCGTGACCTGCTTCATACCGCGGTCTTCGACGATCTGCGCGGGGTCACCGCCTTCGGTGTAAACGATCTCGAACAGGTCCTTTGCGATTTTGCCCGAGATGGCGTCTGAGGCGATCAGGTCAATGATCCCGCCCAACTGCGCAGGCGTAACCGGAGACTCGGTGATGTCATGGTCTTCTTTTTTCAGTCGACCGAACAGTTCGTTGATCACCCAGTTCGCGGCCAGCTTACCGTTGCGACCCTTGGCGACCTCTTCGAAATAAGCGGCGGATTCCACCTCAGCGGTCAGCACCGACGCGTCGTAGTCGGTCAGGCCGAACTCGCTGATGAATCGTGCCTTCTTGTCGTCTGGCAACTCGGGCAGATTGGCCGCAATGTCGTCGACCCATGCCTGTTCAATCTCCAGCGGCAGCAGGTCGGGGTCGGGGAAATAGCGATAGTCGTGCGCCTCTTCCTTCGACCGCATTGAGCGGGTTTCACCCTTGTCCGGGTCGTACAGGCGGGTTTCCTGATCGACCTTGCCTCCGGCTTCTACGATGGCGATTTGACGACGGGCTTCGACCTCGATCGCCTGCTGGATAAAGCGCATCGAGTTCATGTTCTTGATCTCGCAGCGGGTGCCCAGATGCGAGAAGTCCTGCGTTTCCTGGTACTTCTCATATGCGCCCGGCAAGCAGATCGAAACGTTCACGTCCGCCCGCAGGTTGCCGTTCTGCATGTTGCCGTCGCAGGTACCCAGATAACGCATGATCTGACGCAACTTGGCGATATAGGCGGCGGCCTCTTCGGGTCCGCGAATGTCGGGGCGGCTGACGATCTCCATCAGGCAGACACCGGTGCGGTTCAGGTCGACGAAGGACATATGCGGATCCATGTCGTGGATCGATTTACCGGCGTCCTGCTCCATGTGGATGCGTTCGATGCGGACCATGCGCGCGGTGCCGTCGCCCATCTCGACCAGCACTTCGCCTTCGCCCACGATGGGGTGATACAGCTGGGAAATCTGATAGCCCTGAGGCAGGTCGGGGTAGAAGTAGTTCTTGCGGTCAAAGGCCGATTTCAGATTGATATCCGCCTTCAGGCCAAGGCCGGTACGGACGGCCTGTTCCACGCAGAACTCGTTGATAACCGGCAGCATCCCCGGCATCGCCGCGTCGACGAAAGCCACGTTCGAGTTCGGCTCGGCCCCGAACCGGGTCGATGCGCCCGAAAACAGCTTGGCATTGGACGAGACCTGAGCGTGCACCTCCATCCCGATAACCAGTTCCCAGTCGTGCTTGGCCCCGGCAATGGTTTTGGGTTTGGGCATTTCGTATGTCAGGTCGAGCATGGCGCGCCTCATTTCCGCAGAAGTCTAAGCCTGCGTATTAGGCCCGGCACGGCCTAGGGGCAAGGGGGAATCAGTGCCCGGACAGGTGCAGACCCTTCGGCGTGAAGGTCACGTCCAGTCCGCTGCGCAGCTCATCACGGAACAGATCGGCTATCGCGCGCAAAGCGTCACGTTGGCCACGGGCCGCAAACCGCTCGGGCGAACTGATGCGGACGCTGTTATTGAACCCGTTCGCTGCATGGGCCCAAATCAGCGGGTGCAACTCGGTCAGGTGATCGCGGATCAGCCAGTTTGCGGCCTCATGAATTTGGCTGCGTACCTGATCAGCTTTGTCGTTTCGGCCAGCGCCCTTCTGGATCGTGATGGAGCAATAGGCCGAAAGTAAATTGACGGTCTGCTGATCCGGACGCCGGCGCAGAATGTCGTGTAAACCTTCCACGAAGTAGTCGACATCCAAGCGCGCGCAGGCCTCTTCGTCCAGCGCAATCGCGTCGAACTGTACCCAGGTATAGCCGCCGGCACCCCATAGCTCTTGCGTGCGGGCCGCCATGCGTAGGGCCTGAACCTCAAGCTCGTCATAACTGCCGAACCAGCGCGGCAACAGATGAGTGCCCATCGCGCGCATGTGCCGCTGGTTGTGTGGGTCCAATTCGATCAGCCGTTCGTATTCATCTGCCACACGCGTATTGGCCGTGCGCTGGCCCGCAAGCAGGGCACAGCCTGCAGCGGCGACGATCGGGCTGTTCGGCGCGGCCGCGCGGCATTCCGGAAAAATCGCTGCGGCTCGGTCGAAATGCGCGGAACACCGGGATCGGTGTAGCGTAGGCAGGGTTGCTTCCGTTGTTGTGCCCCGCCACGCCCATGCGAGGTCAATATGCGCGAGCGCCACCACGAGTGCGATCATCGGATCGTCGGCGTGGGCGCGCATTTCGTCTTCCAATTCTGAAATCCCGCTCAGCACATCAATTTCCGACAGCGCCTTGGCGTCAGAGAGGGCGTGCTCGACGGCCAAGACCACATCGGCCCGAGCGCCAAAGGCCAACAGTTCCGCGATTGGCATCCCGTCCGGCGCCGTGTCGCGCGCATCGTCCGCAGCGCGCATCAGGTCAGTCAATTCTGTCCATCGGTCCTGTCTGGCCAGAAAACGCCCTTGCTCAATAGAACTCCGCCCAATCTCATCCTGCGCCTGAATATCGGCTAATGGGATGTTCAACTGCCCTTGATCGGGCAACACAGCGGCAATAGCAGAATCCGCGTGGCGCGTATCCGGCGCGGTTGGGCGCGAAGAAGACCGGGAACGAGACCAACGGTCCCTAAAAAACCAGAACATGGCAACACTCGAAACAAAAAAACCAAGTAACCTAGCTTGAAAGCTTTGCCGGAAATGATACCGAATTCAAGTTTTTTGGATTCTATCGTTAAATTTTCTTAGATAATTTTCAAATTTTGCAAACATTGTTTCAGAATGCGGTGAAGTGGTGACGTTCGACACGAAAGCCCGCTTGCTGCAGCACCTGTTCGAATTCGCGGTGGTGTGGGGTCGACTCGTCCGGCAATCGAATACGTTTCCCAGAGACCAGAACCAGCGAGACGCGAACCGAGAAATCCCACCGGGTATCGAAGCGGATGTAGTCTATGTCCGAGCACTCGACCTCGGCCTCGCGGGTTCCGGTAAACCACCGCAGTTTGTCCTGATCCAGGCTCAACCCGGCGCTGGTGTTCTGCGCAATGTCCCATAGGGCAGGCAAAGTGGCCAAGCTCATAAGACCAACTAGCCACCACGCCGCGTCAAACAGGATCACAAGGGCAAGGAGCGCCGCATAGACGCAGATCAGGACACCGACTGTGCGCGGCGCCCTGTTCTGACGGGTGAACGTGAAGTCCGTCATGCGTTGAGGATACGAGAAACCATCTCGGTCGTGTCACGTGACAGATTTGGCGTTTCGGCGATGCGGGTCAGTTGTGCACGGATCAAGTCCTGCCGGTCCGCGTCATAGCGTTTCCACGTTTGGAACGCCGAACACATCCGTGCAGTGGTTTGCGGGTTGACCGGGTCCAACTTGATGAGCCAGTCCGCCAGCAGTTCATAACCGGCACCGTCTTCGCGGTGGAAACCAGCGTGGTTCATTGCCAGAGCGCCCATGACGGCACGGAATCTATTGGGGTTCTTCCAGTTGAATTCAGCGTGCTCTGTGAGCGCGCGCGCAATGTCGGCAGTGGTAACGGGGGACGCCATTGCGACTTGAAGGCCAAACCATTTGTCCATGACCAGACGGTCATGTTGCCATTGGTCGTAGAACGCAGACAGTTCGGCTTCGCCTTTACCAGCGCGCAGCAGGCAGGACAGGGCGTTCAGTTGCAGCGTCATGTTGCCCGCCGCGTTGTATTCCTCGGCCGCCCTTGCGCCGCCATCCAACCGCGAGGTCAGAGCCAGTGCGGCGCTGCCAAGCGAGCGTTTGCCGGCTTGCTCGGCATCAGGGCTGTATGCGGCTTCGATCAAGGTCTCGCTGTGCAGGCGTGGCAGCAAGTCCTGAACATGCTGCGCTGTTGCCTGCCGCAGCGTTTCGACAGCAGTCCAGATCGTCATTGGATCGGGCGTTTCGCCGCGATCGTACAAAGAAGCGGCCAACTCGGACTGGGTGGGAAGCCCCAGCATCAAGGCCCGATAGGCGGGGTCCAGTTCACCGTCGCGCAGTACCGCCAGAATCCCGTCCAGGTAGTCGGCGCCCGGCGCAGCGTCTTCGAGGATCATGCGCAGCAGCGTGTCCTGGGCTAGTGACCGCCCCGCCTGCCAACGGTTGAACGGATCGGTGTCGTGGGCCAGCAGAAATGCGCGTTCAGCATCGGTGTGGTCGTGCTCGAGGATCACAGGGGCCGAGAAATCCCGCAGGATCGAGGCCACAGGTTTGGCTGCCAAGCCGGTGAAGGTGAAGCTCTGCTCGGCTTCGGTCAGTTCCAAAACTTCGGTTGCGCGTACTTCGTCTCCGTTGGGGCCAAGCAGGCCGACGGCAACGGGGATCACCTGCGGCAGCTTCTCGGGCTGGCCCGGCGTTTCTTCGGTGCGCTGGGCAAGGGTCAGCGTATAGGTGCCGTCATTCCAGTCTTCGCTCACGGTCACGCGCGGTGTGCCGGATTGGCTGTACCAGCGCTTGAACTGGCTCAGGTCGCGACCGGTGGTATCCTCGAACACCTTGATCCAGTCTTCGATGGTGCAGGCCTGACCGTCGTGGCGGTCGAAATACAGGTCGAGCGCCTTGGCATAGGCGTCATCCCCGACCAGACGTTTCAACATGCCGATGACCTCGGCGCCTTTCTCGTAAACCGTTGCGGTGTAGAAGTTGTTGATTTCCTGAAAGCTCTCAGGCCGGACCGGATGGGACAGAGGCCCATTATCCTCGGGGAATTGCCGTGCGCGCAGGTCGATGGCGTCATGGATGCGTTTCACCGGGGCCGAACGCATGTCGGATGTGAATTGCGCGTCACGGAATACTGTCAGGCCTTCCTTCAGGCACAGCTGGAACCAGTCGCGGCAGGTGATCCGGTTACCGGTCCAGTTGTGGAAGTACTCATGCGCGATGATCGCCTCGATGCGTTCGAAGTTGGCATCGGTCGAGGTTTCGGGGCTGGCCAAAACAGCTGAAGAGTTGAAGATGTTCAGCCCCTTGTTCTCCATCGCGCCCATGTTGAAATCGTCGACGGCCACGATGTTGAACACGTCCAGGTCGTACTCGCGGCCATAGACGTCCTCGTCCCATTTCATGGACTTCTTCAACGCCTCCATGCCGAAGTCGCATTTGCCCTCATCGCCGGGGCGGACCCAGAGGTTCAGTTCGACCTCTCGGCCCGACATTGAGGTGAACTGGCCGGGATGAGAGATCAGGTCACCGGCGACTAGCGCGAACAAGTAGGCGGGTTTGGGCCACGGATCGGTCCATTCGGCCCAGCCTTCGCCTTTGCCCGAGGGGTTGCCGTTGGAGAGCAGCACCGGAAGGTCGCCATTGATGCGCACGGTGAATGTTGACATCACATCGGGGCGGTCGGGGTAATAAGTGATCTTGCGGAATCCCTCGGCCTCGCACTGGGTGCAGTACATGCCGTTAGACATATAAAGCCCTTCGAGCGCGGTGTTGTTGCCGGGATCGATCTCGACCTCGGCTTCCCAGACGAAGGGGGCATCGGGCACGGTGGCTGTCAGGCCTTTGTCGGTGACCTCGGGCGTAATGTCCGTGCCGTCGATCAATGCGCGGATCAGTGTCAGCTCTTCACCATGCAGAAAGAACGTCTTGTCGGTGGCATCCGGGTTCGGGCGAAATGCGATGCGCGAGGTCACGCGGGTCGCGTGGGCGGCAAGATCGAACGTCAGATGCACGCTGTCTACCAGATACCCAAAGGGTGTGTAGTCTTTCAGATAAATTGTCGTTGGGGCAGCGTCGCGCATCAGGGGCCTCGCATCATTTCTTGTTTGCGCGAACGTATGGGCTGTGGCGGTTGGCTGCAAGCGGTGCCGGACCTGCCTGTGCATGCCCCGAACCGGATTTTGGTAAGTCTTTTTGACCGCGACGCTGCGACGCAAGTTGCCTATCGGAAACTTTCGCCCTAAATGCTGACGGCATACAGTCGTGCACATTCCCAGGAGAGACAACATGAGCAGCAGACAGTCGCGCAGCGGACTGCAGGTGGATAAGGTTCTGGCCGAGTTTATCGAGGGGCAGGTCCTGCCGGGAACAAGTGTCACAGCGGATGCCTTCTGGGACGGTCTTGCGCGCATGGTTGCCGAGTTGGGCCCCAAGAATCGCGCGTTTCTGGCCAAGCGACAGGATATCCAGGGCAAGGTCGACGCATGGCATCTTGAGCACCTGGGGCAGGAGCATGACGCCGAGGCTTATCAGGCGTTTCTGCGCGAGATTGGCTATTTGGTCGAGGAAGGTGCGGATTTCCAGATCGAAACCGCCAATGTCGACCCCGAGATCGCCTCGATCCCTGGGCCACAGCTTGTTGTTCCAATCACCAATGCCCGATTTGCGCTAAATGCTGCCAATGCGCGCTGGGGCAGCTTGTATGACGCGCTTTACGGCACGGATGCGATGGGTGATCTGCCCAAGGCAGGCGGCTATGACGCAGCACGCGGCGCGCGGGTGATTGCCTGGGCAAAAGGATTTCTGGATGACGCGGTGCCATTGGTAAGCGGTTCATGGGCGGATGTATCTGAACTGCGTGTCGAAGAGGGCGCGCTGGTGCCTGCATTGGCCGATGCTTCGCGTTTTGTAGGCTACGGCGGTTCGGCCGGGACCCCAGATTTCGTACTGCTGAAGAATAATGGTCTGCACATCCGGGTCGTGATCGACCCGTCCAGCAACATCGGCGCGTCCGATCCTGCGGGAATCGCGGACGTTTATCTGGAATCCGCGCTTTCCACGATTATGGATTGTGAGGACTCGGTGGCCTGTGTCGATGCCGAAGACAAGGTTGTAGCCTATGGCAATTGGCTGGGTTTGATGAAGGGCGACCTGACCGAAGAGGTTACCAAAGGCGGTTCCACCTTCACGCGTAAACTGGCTGACGATCTGACCTATACGACCGCCAATGGCGCATGGGATGTTCTCAAAGGCCGATCTCTGATGCTGGTCCGCAACGTGGGCCACCTGATGACTAACCCGGCTGTTCTGGATGGCGATGGCAACGAAATCGGCGAAGGGCTGATGGATGCGCTTTGCACCACGCTGATCGCTATGCATGACCTGCAGCGCGAGGGTGGGAATTCGGTCACAGGCTCGGTCTATGTGGTGAAGCCCAAAATGCACGGGCCAGCGGAAGTCGCTTTCTCGGTTGAGATTTTCGATATGGTCGAAGACATCCTTGGCCTGCCGCGCAACACCGTGAAGCTGGGTATCATGGATGAGGAGCGCCGGACTTCGGCCAACCTCAAGGAATGTATTCGTGCCGCGAAATCGCGTGTGGCCTTCATCAATACCGGCTTCCTTGATCGGACCGGGGATGAAATCCACACCTCGATGGAAGCCGGGCCGATGCTGCCCAAGGGGGACATCAAGAACACGCCGTGGATTGCCTCCTACGAGGATCGCAATGTCGATATTGGCCTGGCTTGCGGACTGAAAGGGAAGGCACAGATCGGCAAGGGCATGTGGGCAATGCCCGACCGGATGGGCGACATGCTGGAGCAAAAGATCGGCCACCCGAAATCCGGCGCGACCTGCGCCTGGGTGCCGTCGCCGACCGCAGCGACCCTGCACGCAACGCATTACCACAAGGTGGACGTACTCGCCCGTCAGGACGAACTGGCTGCAGGCGGTGCACGCGGTACGCTGAACGATCTGCTGACCATTCCTCTGCTGGGCGGCCGCAACCTCAGCGATGATGAGGTCACGCGTGAGATCGAGAACAACGCGCAAGGCATTCTGGGCTATGTGGTGCGCTGGGTCGATCAGGGTGTTGGCTGTTCGAAGGTGCCGGACATCAACGATATCGGCTTGATGGAAGATCGCGCGACCTGCCGGATTTCGTCTCAGGCGTTGGCCAACTGGTTGCATCACGACATCATCTCGAAAGAGCAGGCCATGGCCGCGATGCAAAAGATGGCGGCGGTGGTGGACCGCCAGAATGCGGATGATCCGGATTATCGCCCGTTGGCGCCCGGTTTTGACGGAATTGCTTTCCAAGCGGCCTGTGATCTGGTCTTCAAGGGGCGCGTGCAGCCATCGGGCTATACCGAGCCGGTCCTGCATGCCCGCCGGTTGGAACTGAAAGCCAGCCTTTAACGTTTAAAGAACAACAGGATACGATATGGCAGTTTCATTGCGCAAAGCCCGCACCATCATCCGAAAAGCCCTTGAGAAAGGGCATGAGATGGAACTCAAACCACTTTCGATCGTCGTGCTGGATGCAGGTGGCCACGTGATCGCGTTTGAACGCGAAGATGGCGCGGCACCCGGTCGGTTCGCGATTGCGCACGGCAAGGCCTACGGTTCGGTCATGCTGGGCATGGCTGGCACGGCCCAAATGCAGCGGGCAGAAGCGCAAGCTTATTTCATGGCCGCCGTGAACGGCGTCTATGGCGGACAGGTGGTGCCGGTTCCAGGTGGCGTTTTGCTGCGTGACAAAAAGGGCGCCGTAATCGGAGCCGTAGGAGTGACCGGTGATACGTCAGACAACGATGCTGCCGCGGCCTTGGCCGGGATTGAAGCCGCTGGTCTGACCGGCGAGATCTGAACCATTGAAGGGCGGAGGGCCTGCAAGGCCCTCCGGTCCCTGCAGGTGTTTGCGCGACGCCTAATGTTCCGGCAGCGATCTATAAACAGAGTAAGGTCCGGACATCTTCCAACATGTGCATGGTTGAACAAGAACTTGCGCTGCCACGCAGGGCTTGTGCTATTGCGCGCTTTTTGCGCTGCCGATAGTTTTTCTGAGAATACAGGAAACAACACAGGAACGCAGAATGTCTCGACCCGTCGTCGGTATCATCGGCAATTCGTACTTGATGAATGATCAATATCCAACTCATGCCGGTGGGACGATGAATTCGGACGCGGTTGCGAATGTGTCGAACTGTTTGCCGCTGCTGATCCCGGCAGATCCGCGTTATGTCTGCGTCGATGAACTGCTCGAGGTTTGTGACGGATTTCTGCTGACCGGTGGGCGTCCGAATGTTCACCCCGAGGAATACGGCGAGCCCGCGACCGAGGCGCATGGCGAGTTTGACCGGGCGCGCGACGCGATCACCCTTCCGCTGGTGCGGGCCTGCGTCGAGCGTGGCCAGCCGTTTTTTGGCATCTGCCGCGGGTTTCAGGAGGTAAACGTGGCGATGGGTGGGACCCTGTATCCTGAAATCAGGGATTTGCCGGGCCGCATGAACCATCGGATGCCCCCCGATGGAACCTTGGAAGAGAAGTTTGCCCTGCGCCATATCGTGTCATTGAACGAAGGCGGCGTTTTTCACCGTCTGATGGGCGCGACCGAAGTGATGACGAACACGCTGCACGGGCAGGGGATCAAGACCGTCGGGCACCGCGTGGTGATAGACGGTCACGCGCCTGATGGGACGCCCGAAGCGATCTACGTTCAGGATGCGCCGGGATTCACCCTGTCGGTGCAGTGGCACCCTGAGTGGGATGCCGAAAATGACCCCGTCTCGCGCCCCTTGTTCAAAGCATTTGGCGCAGCAGTGCACGCCTGGGCCGCAGGGTCTGACGCGCCATTGGCCCAACGGTCCGCGTAATTCGTGCGCCGGTCTGGGAGAGAAGGACCAGACCGGCGCAACGCGATCAAACCAGCAAATTGAACTGATTGATCAAAGGCAGGGTGCGCGCGCGCTCACCCGTAAGGTCAAATAGGGCGTTGCCAAGGGCTGGCATCGATGGAGGGGTTCCGGGTTCGCCCACACCGCCCATGTGGCGGTTGGTTTCAAGGATCTTCACTTCGGTCACCGGCGCGGTGTGCATCCGCAGGGCGTCGTAGTCGGGGAAGTTGTATTGTTCGACTTCTCCATCAGCGAACGTGATCTCACCCATCACAGCAGCCGACAAGCCATAGATCATGCCGCCATACATCTGCGCCTCGACCGTGCCGGGATCCAGTGCCAGACCGACATCACAGGCGATCCAGGCTTTGGCGATACGGATGGCGCCATCTTCGTCGACTACCTCGATCACTTGCGCGACCGGCGTGCCAAAGCTGTAGGTCATCGCCACACCGCGTCCGACTCCATCGGGGGTTTCTCCGGTCCAACCGGACATTTCCTTTACGGCTTGCAGACATCCTGCGGAGGGCGCGTGTTCGGCCTCGGCCAACTCCAGTCGAAACTCCAGCGGGTCGCGGCCTGCGGCGTGGGCCATTTCGTCCATGAAGGTCTCGTGGAAGAATCCGTTATGGCTGTTGCCGACCGAGCGCCAGAAGCCGACGGGA
This sequence comes from Ruegeria sp. BF12, assembly GCF_056538705.1. Lineage (NCBI taxonomy): Bacteria > Pseudomonadati > Pseudomonadota > Alphaproteobacteria > Rhodobacterales > Roseobacteraceae > Ruegeria > Ruegeria sp. BF12. The sequence continues at coordinate 425,920 of NZ_JBQFTP010000003.1, forward strand.
ATGTTCAGATCGGCAATGTGTCCGCTCATGCGATAGTTTGGCACCGCATAGGGCTGGTTAAAGAACCCTTCGACCAGGACTTTGTCAGGTCCTCCGCCGGGTATGCCGGTATAGCGCTGAACCGCTTGTTGCGTGCACGACTGAGCCGCAACTTTGCCGTCGATCAGAACAGCCTGACCGTCTTTGACTGCACCGCGCATCCGGGCCATCGCGCCGGGGCGGTAGTAGTCGTGGCGCATGTCCTCTTCGCGGCTCCAGGTGGTCTGGACGGGAACACCGGGCATGGCCATCGCGACCTTGGTGGCGATCTCGCCAAAGTCCAGCTCACCCCGGCGACCGAAGCCGCCGCCAAGATAGGTCGTGTGAATCTGAACTGCTTCCTTGTCCAGATTGGCGGTGTTGGCCGCGCGCATTTGGATGAGTGTCGGAGCCTGGTTGCCGCACCACAGTTCCAGCGCCGAGCCCGTGAACAGCGCAGTGGCGTTCATCGGCTCCATCGTGGCGTGGGCCAGATAGGGCACGGTGTATTCTGCTGTGATTTCCGAGGCACCTTCGGGCAGGGTGTCTACATCCCCATCATCACGCATGGTTGAGTTCGGTGAGGCATCGAACGCCTTCGCAATCTCGGCGAAAACTGCGCCAGTTTCCGGTGGGTAGGGGGCGTCTCCCCAGTCCACGTCAATCGCCTCGACCGCCTGAATGGCCAGCCATGTGTTGCTGGCAATCACAGCAACGCCATTGCCGAGATCAACGACCTTTTCGACGCCGGGCATCTGTTCGGCAGCGCTGGCGTCAAAGCCTTTCATCTCTCCGCCTAACTTCGGGTTAATACGGACAGACGCGAATTTCAGACCTTCGGGGCGAACATCGATCCCGAACTCGGCGGTGCCGGTGGATTTGGCGACCACGTCCACGCGTGGCAGGTTTTGTCCCAGCAAACGCCAGTTGGTTGGATCGCGCAGCTCAACTTCGGGTGGCTCGATCTGGCCCGCAGCCTCGGCAAGCTCGGTATAGGGAATGCGTGTCCCATCCGGTGCGATGACCGCACCGTTTTCGGTCTTCAATTGCGAACGATCAACGCCCAGACGGTCAGCTGCGGCTTGTTTCAGCGTTTCGCGTGCAGTTGCACCTGCCTCGCGCATGCGTTCGAACCCGTCGCGCATCGACGTCGACCCGCCCGTAACCTGAAGGCTGAGTGTTCGGCCAAGAACGCCCAGAGCCTCACCCAGATTGTGCTGGAAGTCCGAGATGTCATAGCCTTTGTTGGGCAACCCCTCACCAATCAGGGCCGAGTTGTAATAAGCCGCTGCGGCCGGACCATGCAGGACGCGGATCTGGTCCAGTTCCACATCCAGTTCTTCTGCGATCAGAGCGGCCCACGTGGTCATGACACCTTGCCCCATCTCGGCGCGCGGTGCGAACAGGGTGACGCCTTGTTGATCGATCAGAACAAAGGGGCTGAGTGCGGTTTCTCCTTCACCCGGCTTCAGTGGGTTGGCGGCAGGGCGGCTGACGTAGTAAGCGCCAAAAGCCACCCCACCCACGATTGCGGCCGAGCCGATCAGGAAGGTGCGGCGGAGGATTTTTCCTACGGATGCCATCGGTTACGCCTCCTTCAGTTTGGATGCTGCGTCGTGAATTGCAGCACGGATACGGGGGTAGGTCCCACAGCGGCACAGGTTGCCTTGCATTGCCTCGTCAATGTCTTCGTCCGAAGGGGCAGGATTTTCAGCCAGCAGAGCGGCCGCCTGCATGATCTGGCCCGACTGGCAATACCCGCACTGCGCCACCTGATGATCGACCCAGGCCTGTTGGATTGCGGCCATCGAGCCCGGAGTGCCGACCCCTTCGATTGTGGTCACATCGCCCCAGACATCCGACAGCGCCACCTGGCACGAGCGTACTGCCTCGCCATCAATGTGAACTGTGCAAGCCCCACAGGCGGCGACGCCGCAGCCGAATTTGGTTCCGGTCAGGCCGATCTCGTCCCGGAGAACCCAGAGCAGGGGAACGTCATCGGGCAGGTCAACCTGATGTTGCTTTCCGTTGATCTTCAAGTCGGTCGCCATGGCGCACCTCTCGTAGCTGTGGCTGGTTTCTGACATAATTGGTGAATTTTGTCAGTATGTCAATTGACAAAATGAACAGAAAGTGTCACGACTTCAGGTATGGCAGAAATAAAAGACGATACACGCCAGCAGGCGATTCTGACCTCGGCCTTTCAGGCCTTTGCGACTTATGGGTTCCGGAAAACTTCAATGGACGACATAGCGCGGGGCGCCGGGATGTCCCGTCCGGCCGTGTATCTGCATTTCAAGAACAAAGAGGCGATCGTCAGCAAACTGACCGAGCTTTACTATGTTGAGAAGTACGCAGCCGTCGCCGAAGCGTTGAGATCACCCGGCTCCATACCGGATGTTTTTGCCCGTGCGGTTCAGGCTCAGACCGAAGGGATCGCCGCCATTCTCGCCTCACCCCACGGGCTGGAAGTCTTGGATAGCACCAAATCACTGGCCTCTGATATCCTGTCAAAGGGCGAGGCGGATCTGGCCGGACTTTATGCCGAGTGGCTTTTGCGTGAAGAAAAAGCCGGGCGAGTCCGCCTGACCGCTGAGGCGGGGGAGATGGCCAAGACGATTACGGCCGCTCTCAAAGGGCTGAAGGTAAGCGCCGGCAGTGCACAGGAATACGAAACGCTTGTCACGCAGTTTTCCAAACTGATCGGCGCAGCGCTTGAGGTTAGGTAACGCGTTGCCGAACCTTATATTCCGGCGCATCCCACAAACGGTTCTGCATGATATCCGCAAGGATTTCGACCGCGCGTTCAACATCCTGTTCGTCAACGTATAGCGGCGTGAAGCCGAAACGCATGATGTCGGGCGCGCGGAAATCTCCGATTACGCCTCGCGCGATCAGGGCCTGCATCGCCGCGTATCCATCGGCGAAGCGGAAGGACACTTGGCTACCGCGATTCGACGGATCGCGCGGGCTGGCCAGATGCAGATCGGGGCAGGTGGCCTCGACCCGCTCGATGAACAGCTCGGTCAGCTCGACTGACTTGGCGCGCACGTCTTGCATGTCAGCCATGTCCCAGACATCCATCGCAGCAGACAGGGCGGTCATTTGAATGACCGGAGGTGTACCGACGCGCATCCGCTCGATGCCGTTGCCGGGGCGGTAATCCAGATCAAAGGCAAAGGGGGATTCGTGACCCAGCCAGCCGGATAGTGCAGGGCGCACCCGGTCTGCCAGGCGCGGGGCCACATAGATGAACGCGGGCGCTCCGGGGCCACCATTCAGGTATTTATATGTGCAACCGACGGCGAAGTCGGCGTTGCACCCGGCCAGATCGACGGGAATCGCGCCGGCGGAATGGGCCAGATCCCAAACCGTGATCGTACCATTCGAATGGGCCAGTTCGGTCAAGGCTTTCATGTCGTGTATGCGGCCCGAGCGATAATCTACCTCGGTCAGCATCAGCACTGCCACATCTTCTGTCACGTTTTGGGCAACGTCTTCAGGGGCGACGACTCGCAGCTCGTAATCCGAACCCAGAGAGCGCAACAGGCCGTCCACCATATAAAGGTCCGACGGGAAATTCCCGCTGTCAGACAGGACGACCTTGCGGTCAGGGCACAGTTCCAGCGCCGAGGCCACGGCCTGATAGACCTTGATAGAGAGGGTATCGCCGATGACAACGCTGCCGGGTTCGGCCCCAATCAACCGTCCCACGCGATCACCCAAGCCCGTCGGCAACCCCATCCACCCGGCCTTGTTCCAGCCGGTGATCAGCATCTGCCCCCATTCCTGAACCATCATGTCATTCACCCGGTCTCCGGCAGCGCGGGGCAGTGGGCCGAGTGAATTTCCGTCAAGGTAAATGACATTTTCGGGCAGGTCGAACATGGCTTTGGTCGCGGCAAAGTCGGTCATCATAATCCTGTGAATGTGGTGGGTTCTCGCCGGATCAAATGGCTATCTGATCCAAAAGATTCTGTCTATGTTCGACGAACCTGATGGCAACCGCGTTGGGTTGAGAAAGGTTTTTCTGCTGCGACCAACTGGGGTTTTGCTATTGCTGCAGAAAAGCGGTAGGTCATCGGGCAAAAGCGACATTTTTTACCACTGCCGGAACGAAAGACAGCCCGACATGCGTAAAATCGATATCCCTCCGGTCTGGTTGCTGGGCTTTGCCGTGCTGGCATGGCTGCAGGCGCGGCATATGCCGATGGGTTTGTCATTGGACAGCGGGATTACCGATCTTCTCAGCGGAATTCTGATTGGCGGCGGAGTGATCCTGATCGCGTTGGCCATCGCCGAGTTCCGTCGCCATCGCACGACAATCATTCCGCATGAAACACCGACTTCACTTGTGCAGTCAGGGATTTTCAAACGCAGCCGAAACCCGATCTATGTTGGTGATGTGCTGATCCTAGCAGGGCTGGTCCTGCGGTTTGATGCAGTCCTTTCGCTGGTTCTAATTCCGGTTTTCGTTTGGGTGATCGAACGGCGTTTCATCGTGCCAGAAGAGGACCGATTGCGCAGAACTTTTCGCGCGGATTTTGCCAGATACGAACGCCAGACACGCCGATGGATATGATGTGATGTTGTAATGACACAGCGTAAATATGCTGCGCTTGCGAAATAATGTTGCGCGAGATACATGTTTGCTTAACAAACAATACCGACCACCCGCTCGGTCAGAGTGAAAATTAGGGGGACTGCCAGTGAAGATAGGCACACCAAAAGAGATACTGGACGGAGAGAACCGTGTCGCGATGACGCCTGACTCTGCCGTGCAGTTGCAGAAACTGGGCTATGAATGCCTGATCGAGAAAGGCGCTGGTGAGGCCGCTGGCTTTTCCGATGCATCCTACGAAGCCGCGGGCGTTGAGATTGTAAAAACCGCTGCCTCACTGTGGAAGACGGCGGACATCGTTGCCAAGGTGCGCCAACCCACCGAGACCGAGCTGAAGCGCCTGACAAAGGGCAAAACACTGATCTCGTTCTTCAACCCGGCCGGGAATGAAGAGGGGATGGAACTGGCCAAGTCCAAAGGCGCGAACGTGATCGCCATGGAGATGGTCCCGCGAATCTCGCGCGCGCAGAAAATGGATGCGCTGTCGTCGATGGCCAATATCGCCGGTTACCGCGCGGTGATTGAGGCCGGCAACAACTTTGGCCGTTTCTTCACCGGTCAGGTAACGGCGGCCGGAAAGGTTCCGCCCGCCAAGGTGCTGATTGTCGGCGCCGGTGTGGCTGGTCTGGCCGCCATCGGAACCTCGACCTCGCTGGGTGCGATCACCTATGCGTTCGACGTGCGCCCGGAAGTGGCCGAGCAGGTCGAATCGATGGGGGCTGAGTTCGTCTATCTGGACTTCGACGAAGACCAGCAGGATGGTGCGGCCACCGGCGGTTATGCGTCGGTCCAGTCGGAGGAATTCCGTAACGCCCAGCTGGCCAAGTTCCGTGAGCTTGCGCCGGAAATGGACATCGTCATCACCACCGCGCTTATCCCGAACCGTGAAGCGCCCGAGCTTTGGACCAAGGACATGGTCGAAAGCATGAAGCCCGGCTCGGTCATCGTTGATTTGGCGGCGGAAAAAGGCGGCAACTGCAAGCTGACCGTGCCGGATGAGAAGATCGTGACCGACAATGGCGTGACCATCATCGGTTATACCGACTTCCCCAGCCGGATGGCGGCTCAGTCTTCGTCGCTCTATGCGACCAACATCCGTCACATGATGACCGACCTGACGCCCGAGAAGGACGGTCAGGTTAATCACGACATGGAAGACGATGTGATCCGCGGTTCGACCGTGACCTATGAGGGCGAGATCACCTTCCCACCGCCACCGCCCAAAGTGCAGGCGATCGCGGCGCAGAAAAAGCCCGAGGTCAAAGAACTTACCCCGGAAGAGAAAAAGGCGCAGGAAATCGCAGCCTTCAAGGCGCAAACCAAGCAGCAGTTTACCCTTTTGGGGGTCGGTGGTGCGCTGATGTTGTTGGTAGGGCTGATCGCTCCGGCCAGCTTCATGCAGCACTTCATCGTCTTTGTGTTGGCGATCTTTGTGGGCTTCCAGGTGATCTGGAACGTCTCGCACAGCCTGCACACGCCGCTGATGGCAATCACCAACGCGATCTCGTCGATCATCATCGTTGGGGCCTTGATGCAGATCGGGTCGGGGTCGTTCCTGGTCATTCTGCTGGCGGCGCTGTCCGTCTTCATGGCCGGGATCAACATCTTCGGCGGCTTCCTCGTAACCCGGCGCATGCTCGCCATGTTCCAGAAATCTTAAGGAGGCCGGGCACATGGAATTTGGCTTCACTACTGCCGCCTACGTCGTTGCGGCTGTCCTTTTCATCCTTTCGCTCGGCGGTCTGTCGAACCAGGAAAGTGCCAAGCGCGCGGTCTGGTACGGCATCGTCGGTATGGCGCTGGCGGTCTTTGCCACGCTGGTTGGCCCCGGTTCGGGTCTGTGGCTGCTGTCGCTACTGCTGATCGCGGGTGGCGGTCTGATCGGTCAGTATGTGGCGCAGCGCGTCCAGATGACCGAGATGCCGCAGCTTGTTGCTGCGATGCACTCTCTGGTTGGTCTGGCGGCTGTGTTCGTCGGCTTCAACGCGCATTTTGAAATCGGCAACGTGGCGCAGGTCATGGCGATCGCCGACAGCGCGAAAGAAGCGGATCTGTCCGATCTGGGCGCGTTTGCTAAGCTGATCGCCAAGAAGACCTCGGCCGAACTGGCTATCCTGCATGTCGAACTGTTCCTCGGTATCTTCATCGGTGCGATCACCTTTACCGGTTCGGTCGTGGCTTATGGCAAGCTGGCCGGTAAGGTCACATCGGCGGCGACCAAGCTGCCCGGCGGCCATGCGCTGAACGCGGCGGCTGCGGGTCTCTCGCTGATCTGCCTGGTCTGGTACACCTCGACCGGTGGTCTGTTCCCGCTGATCCTGATGACGCTGGCTGCGCTGTTCATCGGCTATCACCTGATCATGGGCATTGGCGGTGCCGACATGCCGGTGGTCGTCTCGATGCTGAACAGCTACTCGGGCTGGGCGGCGGCTGCGATTGGCTTCTCCTTGGGCAACGACCTGCTGATCGTGGTCGGTGCGTTGGTGGGCTCGTCCGGTGCGATCCTGTCCTACATCATGTGTAAGGCGATGAACCGGCATTTTGTCAGCGTGATCCTCGGCGGCTTTGGCGGCCCGCAGGGCGAGCAGATGGCGGTTGAAGGCGAGCAGGTGGCCATCGATGCCGATGGTGTCGCCGCGGCTCTAAACGACGCGGACAGTGTCATTATCATCCCGGGTTACGGCATGGCCGTGGCACAGGCGCAGCAGTCGGTCTCTGAACTGGTCCGCAAGCTGCGCGCCAAGGGCAAAGAGGTGCGCTTTGCGATCCACCCCGTTGCGGGTCGTCTGCCGGGCCATATGAACGTTCTGCTGGCCGAGGCGAAGGTGCCGTATGACATCGTGCTGGAAATGGACGAGATCAACGACGACTTCCCGGACACGGATGTGGCCATCGTCATCGGCTCGAACGACATCGTGAACCCTGCGGCGCAGGAAGACCCCAACAGCCCCATCGCCGGTATGCCGGTTCTGGAATGCTGGAAGGCCAAGCAGGTGTTCGTGTCCAAGCGCGGTCAGGGCACGGGGTATTCGGGCATCGAAAACCCGCTGTTCTTCAAAGAGAACACGCGCATGTTCTATGGTGACGCAAAACAGTCGCTCGACAAGCTCCTGCCGATGATCGACTGATCAAAGGGAACAACCAAATTGCAAAGGGCGCCTGCGGGCGCCCTTTTCTTTTTTTGTTTGGAAAGGGGCTTTGCCCACTTACCCCCAAGGTATTTGCAACCAGATGAAGCAGGCGGAGTATGATACGCTGGTTTGTGGGATTTAATGTCAGGAGTTTGGTCATGCAGAAAGTAAATGGCATTGGGGGGGTGTTCTTCCGTGCCCGTGATCCCGAAGCCTTGAGTGCGTGGTATGAAAAGCATCTGGGCGTCAATCATTACGATCCCGTGCCCTGGAAGCAGCGCGAAGGGTATACAGTGTTTGCTCCGTTCGCGCAGGATACCGAGTATTTCGGGCGGGTCGAGCAGCAGTGGATGATCAATTTTCGTGTCGATGATCTGGCGGCCATGATTGCGCAGCTGGACTCCGCCGGGATCGCTGTTGAGACACGCGCCGAATGGGACAGTGAGGTCGGTAAGTTCGCCCGTATTCACGATCCCGAAGGCAATCCCATCGAGCTGTGGCAGCCAAATCAATGAGATAGATGTATTGTATACAATCGTATCCCCGTAAGTATATGAAATAAAAAGATAATTGATGTATTTTGAAGGTGTCGTATAGTGCCTCGGATGAAACGGAGCCCTAAATGACACCGATAGATGACCATCCGCTGCGCTATGCGTTGGCAAATGAACTGCACGCCCGTCCGTTTCCGGTGGCAGCGATGCCTTGCACGGTGGTCTTTCTGGCGATCAAGAAATCGGAAGCCGCCGTTGCGCGAGATCGTCGCGAAGATCTGGCTCATTTGATTGATCTTCTGGATCGTCACGGGGCGCAACACCCTCAACCGGACGCCACGCATTACGCGGGGCAGATTGGCCGCCATTGGTTGAAATGGGAGCAACATACCGAGTTCGTGACCTACACTGCGATCGCACAAAATGTCAGTGACCGGGCGTTCAACCCTGCTGATTTTGAGGTATTCCCACCGGATTGGCTGATGGCCAGCCCCGGCCAAAGGGTTACGTCGGCAATGGTGCGCGTCGTTGAGCGGCAGAGCGACGAGGTCGTCAAATCCAAACTGTTGGACTGGTTCGAGCCCGAAAGTCTTGCCGTGGCCCGCGTGTTGGACGATGCTGCCATCTGTGCAAGCGATTTCCGGATCGATCCCGCGGGGCATATGCGCTTTGCGATGTTCGTGACGGAAGGCACCGGGCGGCGCAGGACGGGGCGAATTGTTCAGCGTCTGTGCGAGATCGAAACCTACAAGGCAATGTCCATGCTTGGATTTGCCCGTGTGAAACAGCTTATGCCGCGTATCGGGGAACTGGATGGACAGCTTACCCGGCTAATGGGGCAAATGACCGACAATTCGGCGCAACCTGACAAGCTGTTGCAGGACTTGTTGTCGACTTCGATCGAGCTTGAAACGCTGTCGGCCCAGTGTTCGTTCCGTTTTGGTGCGACCGGGGCTTACGAAGCCATCGTGAACCAGCGGATCGAAGTCTTGCGCGAGGAACGGTTCCAGGGTGGACAGAACTTTGCCGACTTCATGATGCGCCGTTATGATCCGGCGATCCGCACGGTGAAGTCGACGGAACGCCGTCTGCAAGCGCTGTCCGACCGGGCCATTCGTGCGGGCGAGTTGTTGCGAACCCGCGTGGACGTCGAGCGCAGCGCCCAGAATCAGGCGCTGCTGGAAAGCATGGACCGACGCGCCGATCTTGCCCTGCGTCTTCAGCATACGGTCGAGGGACTATCAGTGGTCGCCATCAGCTATTACGCGGTGTCTCTGGTCAGCTACCTGCTGTATCCGCTTACCAAGGCCGGAATCAGCAAGGGGATGCTGACAGCGGCGGTGACGGTCCCGGTGGTGTTGGGTGTTTGGTTCGCCATCCGGCAAATTCGTAAAAGGCTGGAGTAATCCGTGTTTGCCTGACGGCATTCAGCCTGTAGAACGATCACGTTTGACGCTTAAATCTAAGGATCTCCCGTGATCGGAATCGTGGCAGCGTGGCGGGCCGTGGCCGCCATGTTCATTCTGAATGGCGCGCTATTCGGCATCTGGGCTTCTCGCATTCCAGCAGTGCGGGATCGGCTGGACCTGACCCATGAGGCGCTGGGCTATGGTCTGCTGTTCATGGCGGCGGGGGCAGTATGCTCGTTCCCAATCACCGGGCGTCTGACCGACCGGTTCGGAGCGGTGGCGTTGACGCGGGTCATCGCCGTTCTGTACACGCTTTCGCTGATTTTGCTGGCCTTGGCCGGAGGGTTCTGGTCGCTTGCGGCTTTCCTGTTTGTGTTCGGCGCGTTTCACGGCTCGATGGATGTCGCCATGAACGCCTGGGCTGCTGAGGTCGAACAAGCCTACAAAAAACCAGTCATGTCGTCGTTTCATGCGATGTGGAGCCTTGGGGCAGGCCTTGGTGCGCTCAGCGGGTTTGGGGCTGTGCAGATGGGGCTGACCGTGATTCAGCACTTTTTGCTGGCCGGTGGAGTTGTCGTCGGATTGGCCTTGTCGCTGTCATGGGTGTCGTGGACATCGCGCCGGGCTGTTTCTCCCACTGGCAAGGTTTTTGCATTGCCCTCGGGTGCGTTAATCCTTGTCGGTTTCACGGCCCTGTGTGGCACGCTAGGTGAAGGTGCCGTAGCGGATTGGAGCGCTATTTTTCTGCGAGACGCGACCGGTGCGACCGAAAGCGTCGCGGCTTTGGGATATGCGGTGTTCTCGGTCGCGATGGTTGCGGTCCGGCTGGCAGGTGGTTTCGCTATCGCCCGCCTCGGGCCGGTCGCAGTCGCGCGCTTTGGCGGAGTTTCAGCTGCCTTGGGAGTATTCTGCGTCGTGTCTGCCGCCGAGGCGGGGCTGGCGCTGGCGGGATTCGCTTTGATGGGGATCGGGTATGCGGTGATCATGCCTTTGGCTTTCAGCAGGGCAGCGAGCGATCCCAACGTGCCTCCTGGGCAGGCGATCGCCAGCGTGGCCACTTTGGGATACGGAGGGTTGCTGATTGGCCCGCCGCTTATTGGGTTTCTGGCAGAGATGCTTACATTGCGCTTAGCATTCATGGTTCTGCTGCCACTGGCTGTATTCATTGTCCTGCTGTCCGGCGCGCTGCGGCCCGCCGATTTGGATTGAGTATCGACGATCTTGTACCGAAGCAGGGAACCAGAAAAACTAAAGTTGGGAGAAGAGTATGCCGATCAAAAACCGCTTCGCCGAATTGCAGGGCGAAATCACCGGATGGCGGCGCGACATTCACGAAAACCCCGAGATCCTGTTCGAAACGCACCGCACAAGCGCGCTGGTCGCCGATAAGCTGCGAGAGTTCGGCTGCGATGAGGTCGTGACGGGCATTGGGCGTACCGGTGTCGTTGGCGTTATCAAGGGCAAGACTGACACAGGCGGCAAGGTGATCGGCCTGCGGGCGGATATGGATGCGCTGCCGATTCATGAGGCGACGGGTCTGGACTATGCCTCGAAAACCGACGGCGCCATGCACGCCTGTGGGCATGACGGACACACGGCTATGCTGTTGGGGGCTGCGAAATACCTGTCCGAGACACGAAACTTCGATGGCACTGTGGTCGTGATCTTCCAACCCGCCGAAGAAGGCGGTGGCGGCGGGCGCGAAATGTGTGAAGACGGGATGATGGACCGCTGGGGCATTCAAGAGGTTTATGGCATGCACAACTGGCCGGGCCGCCCCGTTGGCAGCTTTGCCATTCGACCCGGTGCCTTTTTCGCAGCCACGGATCAGTTCGATATCACTTTCGAAGGCAAAGGCGGGCATGCCGCCAAACCCCATGAGACGGTAGACACCACAGTGATGGCCGCGCAGGCTGTTTTGGCTTTGCAGACCATTGCGTCGCGGAACGCAGACCCGATCGATCGCATTGTGGTTTCGGTAACGTCATTCGAAACGTCTTCAAACGCGTTCAACGTGATCCCACAAACGGTGAAGATCAAAGGGACCGTCCGTACGATGAGCAAGGACATGCGCAATCTAGCTGAAAAGCGCATCAATGAAATCTGTAATGGTATCGCCACGACGTTTGGAGGTGAGGCGGATGTGACCTATTACCGAGGCTACCCGGTGATGGTGAACAGCGAAGAACAATCCGAATTTGCCGCAGATGTCGCGCGCTCAGTCTCGGGTGACTGCGATGAGGCACCGTTGATCATGGGCGGTGAGGATTTTGCCTTTATGCTGGAAGAGCGGCCTGGGGCATACATTCTGGTTGGCAACGGAGACACAGCAGCCGTGCATCATCCCGAATACAATTTCAATGATGGAGCTATTCCGGCCGGGTGCAGCTGGTGGGCTGAGATTGTGGAGCAGCGGATGCCAGCTGCCTGATGGTGATGTCGGGAAGCGAGGGGCCAGCCCCTCGCGCTCCCCGGGATATTTTTGGCCAGATGAAGTCGGATCCTTGCTGGGTCAGGTGAGATCGAGCGTACCGCACAATGTGTCGATCACACTATCCAGCGCGGATTTCTGAGTGTTCACACAGGACTTTGCGCCAGCCCGGGCCTTGTTCAGCGCCGCGTCGTCTGACAACCAAATCGCAACGGCATCCGCAAGCTCCGAGGCAGAGTTGACCTCGGTCGCGCCGCCACTTTCGATCAAAGGTGCAAAGGTTTCCGCGAAATTGTAGTACCCGGGGCCGGTGATCACCGCAGCCCCGGCTTGTGCCGGTTCAAATGGATTGTGACCGCCGATTTCCTTGAGCGAGCCGCCCAGGAACACGATGGGGCACAAGGCGTACCACGTGCCGGTCTCGCCCAGCGTGTCCGCGACGTAGACTTGGGTTTGCGGTGTGATCTTGTCACCTTTGGATCGGAAGGCAGCAGATTGGCCGGCGTTTTCCAACAGAGCTGCAACCTCTGACCGCCGTTCGGGGTGACGGGGGATCAGCAACAGAAGCAGATCGGGCCAGCGTTTCAACAGCTTGGCATGGGTGGCCAGAACCGTTTCCTCTTCGCCTGCATGGGTCGAGCTGGCAATCCAGACAGGACGATCGGCAACCTGGTTGCGAAGGTCATCCAATGTCGTTTGATCCACTGGCAGCGGATCAGACATCGCTTTGAGGTTGGTGCCTTGTTGCACCCGGTCGGGTCGTGCGCCCATGTCGAGAAGATTGGCCGCCGTCTTGTCGTTCTGAGTCAAGAATAACGAGAAATGGTTCAGGATGAATCGCGCAGTTTGGGGGCGTTTTTTCCATCCCTCGACCGAACGATCGGACAGACGTGCATTGAGCAGCGCCAGTGGAACATCGCGGCGAGAGGCTTGGACGATAAGACGCGGCCAGATTTCGCTTTCAACAAAGATACCGGCGTCCGGACGCCAGTGGTCCAGAAAGCGTTGCACCGGGCCAGCAGTATCCAGTGGCGGGTATTGGTGACGCGTGCGCGGCGGCATCCGTTTTTCGATCAGTGCAGCGGAGGTGGGCGTGCCGGAGGTGATTAGAAACTCTGCATCAGGCAGGCGCTCGCCCAGACGTTTGATCAGGCTTATGACAGACAGTGTCTCGCCCACGCTGGCTGCATGGAACCAGATCAACCGCCCAACCGGACGGGGTAGACTGGCGTGGCCAAGACGCTCCCGTTGGCGGGCGTCAGGGACGTCCGCGGCCTGTAGTTTTTTGCGAACCGTGCGCCAGACAAGTGGACCCACGACAGAAGTCAGGCCGCAATACAATTGGTACAGCAGCGTTGGCCGGTCGGAATGGGCTGGCATGTCAGCCGCCTGTGTGGCTCATGTGGCGGCTCATCTGGCCGTCGACCGCCTGGCGCGAATAGTCGAAATCGTGCCCTTTGGGTTTGAGGTTGATTGCCGAACGGATAGCGTCCTCAAGCGGTTGGTCGGTATCGGGGTTATCCCGCAAAGCGCCGCGCAGATCGGCCATATCCTCTTGACCTAGGCACATGTACAGCTCACCGGTGCAGGTCAGGCGCACCCTGTTGCAGCTTTCACAGAAGTTATGTGAAAGCGGCGTGATGAAGCCGATCTTTTGGCCCGTATCCTCTAGCCGTACATAGCGTGCAGGGCCGCCGGTGCGTTCCGCAAGATCCGTCACAGTATAGTGGTTCTCGTATTCTTTACGAACATCCTTGAGTGACCAGTACTGGTCGAGGCGATCCTCGTTGCCAATATCACCCATCGGCATGACCTCAATCCAGGTCAGGTCCATGTCACGCTCGGCGCACCATTCAGTGATCTTGGGCAGTTCAGGTTCGTTGAAGCCTTTCAGGGCCACGGCATTGATCTTGATCCGCAGGCCAGCCTTTTGGGCGGCGTCGATACCGTTCAGCACCTGCTTCAGTCGGCCCCAGCGCGTAACTTTGGCAAATTTGTCCTCGTCCAGCGTGTCCAGCGAGACATTTACCCGACGTACCCCGGCAGCGTACAGATCATCGGCAAAGCGATGCAGCTGCGAGCCGTTGGTGGTCAGCGTCAGCTCTTTAAGCGCGCCGCTTTCCAGGTGACGGGTCATCGAGTTGAAGAAAGTCATGATGTTGCGCCGCACCAGAGGCTCGCCACCGGTGATGCGGAGCTTTTCAACGCCCATGTTCACGAAGGTCGAGCACATGCGGTCTAACTCTTCCAGAGTCAGCAAGTCTTTCTTGGGCAGAAAGGTCATGTCCTCGGACATGCAATAGACACAGCGGAAATCGCAGCGATCCGTGACGGATACGCGGAGATAGGTGATGGCGCGTGCGAATGGGTCGATGAGTGGAGCAGTCATGCGACATAGGTAAAGCTGCAACCGCTCTGCGGCAAGGGCGAACTGCGCTTTGCGCTGGTACAGATGCGCGCAGGACGGTAGGCTTGCGCCATGAGATATGCGCTTTTGGCTTTATGTATTCTGGTGGCGGGATGTGACACCGTGCGGTCGACAACCGACCGTGTCTTTGGTGGTGAGAAAACACCCGAAGAAGCAGAACCCAATGCCGTGGAAGAGGTGGTAGAGCCGCAGCCAGTTGCAGCCACGGCGGCCGGATGGTTCGGGCCAAAGACCACAATCGCAGGGTTAGGCGACCCAACAACGCCCGGTCGCTGGTTGGAAACACCTTTGGTAGAGACCGAATTCACAGGTCGGGTCGTCGTACCCAGAACCGGCGCACAGGCTTACATTACTCTGGTTCCGGTATCTGGCCCGGCAGGGGGCGGAAGCCGGCTTTCACTGGATGCAATGCGAGCGCTGTTGCTGCCGTTTGATGAGCTGGTAGAGTTGGAAGTCTATTCCAACTGACTTTTTAAATACTTCCCGGCCTCTTTTCGCGCAAAGGCCTTCATCGTCTCTCCGTGCGAATTGAGAAAGGCGATCACGCGGTCCGGGTCGTGCTTGGACAGTTCGCGCAGCCACCAGGCGATAGATTTCTGAATAAACCAGTCGCGGTCAGAAACATATCCTGCGGCCCAGCCGAGAATACGGTCCCGGCGTGTCAGGTCGTCTGGCTTGGGGTGGTTTTGCTTGGTCCAAGGCAGAGTGGCCACCAGCGCCGCGCGTCGCGTCCACATGTGATCCGAGGTTGTCCAGGCTTCCACCTGATCCAGCCGCGCCGGTTCGGCCGACAAACGCTTTTGCATCGCCATGCACGCGTGATCCGCAACGGCCCATGCGTCAAAATCGGGTAGCCAGTTTTGCAATAACTTCCACACAGCCTCGTCCGGTCGGATGCGGGCCTGCGTCAGCAGTTTGGCGGCGGCGAGGCGACCTTCGTGGATATTCGTCTGCCACAGCGCATCCGCTAGGTCCACGCGCGCGGCAACATCTAATTCCTGCCGCCAAGCTTTAGTGAGGTCGTTCAGGATAGGATTAGCCACGCCCAGATAAGGGCGCTTTATCTTGTGATACGCGGCCATCTGTTCAGCGCGATCTGGGTCCGAATGGGCCTGTATCTGGTCCAAATAGGTTTCAAGCATCAAGCAGCTCAGGTCGTGGAACGCGTAGGTTTGCCATCTATGGTTTGATGGTTCTTTTCAACCCAATAGGATTGGATCTGCTCGTCAGACTTGCCATCGACCCACTTTTGCATCGTATCCCGTTCGGATTGGTACTCCATGAAAGGAACGGCATAGCCGCACGAGGTCTGAACCAGATCGATGTTAAGATCATAGATCTGCCGGGCGCTGCGGTGGTTCGGAAAAAGATCGGCCAGTTCGTCCCAGCCTGCGTCACCCACGTGCAGCGTGTGCGCTGCGCCATAGGTGCGCAAGATCATCGGCCGCGTCGTGAACGAGCACCACATCAGCGTCATACGGTTGACCTCAAGCAGATGCCCGGCGGTCTCGTTACCGCTGCCGGTCAGGTTCATCCAGGCAACCCGGTTTGGGCCAAGAACACGCAGAGAATCCATGCCTTTGGGCGAGATATTGACCCGTCCATCCGGCGCAGCTGTGCCAACGAAGAACAGATGCTGTTCTTCGATGAACTTGCGCTGCGCGTCGTCCAAACTCGAAAATTGCTTGGCCATGCTTCACTCCACCGTAACGGACTTTGCAAGATTACGCGGCTGGTCCACATCGGTGCCCTTGGCCACCGCCGTGTGATAAGCCAGCAGCTGGGCTGGCACCGAGTACAGGATCGGCGCAAGGCTTGGGTGAACGTACGGCATTCTGATGACACTCCAGACGCCATCTTCGGCCTCAGCAATACCCGCGTCGTCTGAAACCAGGATTACCTTACCCTTGCGGGCCATTACCTCTTGCATGTTTGAGACGGTTTTGTCGAAAACGGTGTCGCGCGGGGCCATAACGACCACCGGCATGTTCTTGTCGATCAGGGCGATGGGGCCGTGTTTTAGCTCGCCCGATGCGTACCCTTCGGCGTGGATATAGCTGATTTCCTTGAGTTTCAGCGCCCCTTCCATCGCCAGAGGGTACATCAGCCCCCGGCCCAGGAACAGGACGTCGCGCGCCTCTGACAGGCGCTGGGCGGATGTTTTGATAGCCTGGTTCTGTTCCAGTGCGGTATTTAAAACCGTCGGCAATCCACGTAGCGCCGCATAGTGATCGGCCAGTTCCTCGGACGTCAAAGTGCCTCGATCCGCGGCGGCCTTGAGCGCCATCATCAGCAGCACGGTAAGCTGACAGGTGAAGGCCTTGGTCGAGGCAACGCCGATCTCAACACCTGCGTGGATGGGCAGTTCAATGTCGCTCTCGCGGGCGATCGAGCTTTCGGGGACGTTGATCACAGAAACGATCTTATCCGCCTTGCCCTCGCAATACCGCAGAGCGGCCAGAGTGTCCGCGGTCTCGCCCGACTGACTGACAAACAAGGCCAATGTCCGCTCGGGAATCGGAGGTTCGCGATAGCGGAATTCGCTGGCGATATCGACCTCGACCGGTATTTTGGCCAGTTGCTCGAACCAGTACTTGGCGGTCAGGCAGGCGTAGAACGCCGTGCCACAGGCCACCATTGTCAGTCGGTCCAGCTTGGTGAAGTCCAGATCGGCACCCGGCAGAACCACCTGGTCGCTACCGTTGGGTAGGTACGACTTGATCGCGTCGGCAATGACGATGGGTTGCTCGGCTATTTCCTTGGCCATGAAGTGTTTGTGGCCATTCTTTTCGGTCTGCGAAACGTCCAGGTTGATCTGGCGGGTTTCGCGGTTTGCCAATTCGCCGGCTTCGTTGCGGATTTCCAGCGAATTCCGTGTCAGAACCGCACGGTCGCCTTCTTCAAGATAGGTGATGCGGTCGGTCAATGGGGCCAGCGCGATTGCGTCCGAGCCCACATACATCTCACCATCACCGTGGCCGATCGCCAGAGGAGAGCCCTTGCGCGCTGCGACAATCAGATCGTCCTGACCCTCGAACAGGAATGCGAGTGCAAAAGCGCCTACAAGGCGGTCGATGGTTTTGAATGCCGCCTCAACCGGGGAAAGACCGGATCTGAGGTAATACTCAGTCAACAGGGCCACGGTTTCGGTATCGGTCTCAGTTGCGAACCCGATGCCGTACTCCGCCAGTTCGGCGCGCAGCTCGCGATAGTTTTCGACGATTCCGTTGTGCACAACGGCGACTGGCCCGGCCTGATGCGGGTGGGCGTTGGTCACTGACGGTACGCCATGGGTGGCCCAGCGGGTGTGGCCAATGCCGGATTTTCCTGGCAGCGGATCATGTACAAGCAAATCGCTGAGGTTGACCAGTTTGCCCACGGCGCGGCGGCGTCCAAGCGCGCCATCATTCACGGTAGCGATCCCGGCACTGTCATAGCCGCGATATTCCAACCGTTTCAACGCCTCGACCATGGTGGGTGCGGCCTCGTGCTCGCCCAGTACACCAACAATACCACACATAAAATTAAGCTCCTTTGTCGCGGCGAGCCTTTTTCGCCTTCAACATCTCAAAAAGTTTGCTTGCATACCCGGGCTTGTTTTCCTGCTTGGCGCGGGCCACGGCCAAAGCATCCGCATCCACGTCTCGCGTCACCACAGTGCCGGTTGCAGTCATCGCGCCGTTGCCGACAGATACCGGGGCCACCAGCATGGTGTTCGACCCGATAAAGACGTTCTCGCCAATGGTCGTCTTGTGCTTCATGACGCCGTCATAGTTGCAGGTGATCGTACCTGCGCCAATATTGCTGGCGGCACCTACAGAAGCGTCACCGATATAGCTCAGGTGATTGACCTTGGCGCCTTCGGCGATTTCGGCGTTCTTGATCTCGACAAAGTTGCCGATACGCGTGTTTTCGGCCAGTTCGGTTCCCGGACGCAGGCGCGCATAGGGTCCGACGATGGCACCGCGGCTGACGTGACAGCCTTCCAAATGGGAAAACGCCCGAATCGTCGCGCCACTTTCAACAGTAACACCGGGGCCAAATACGACATTGGGTTCAATCACTGTGTCGCGCCCAATGATTGTGTCTGCGGACAAGTAAACCGTTTCCGGTGCCATCAGCGTTACACCCAAAGCCAAAAGCTCGTTACGTGCCCGAGTCTGGAATTCGGCGTCCGCTGCTGCGAGGTCTGCACGAGAATCCACGCCCAGCGTCTCGGCCTCGTCGCACTTGATCGCGGTTGCAGTCAGTCCGCGCGCGTTGGCCAGTGCCACGATTTCCGTCAGGTAGTATTCACCCGATGCGTTGTTGTTGCTGACCGCATCAATCAGTTCGAACAGCAGTTTGGAATCGCAGGCCAGAAGACCGCTATTGGTGAAGCGAATGGCGCGCTGTTCTTCGGTCGCGTCTTTGTATTCGACGATTTCGACAAGCTTGTCACCGTCCATGATCAACCGGCCATAGCGCGGCTGAACTTCAGCAATATCAAAACCAAGCATGACCAAATCGAAGGATGCACGCGCTTCGATCATGCGTTCCAACGTTCTGGGGTCGATAAACGGAGTGTCGCCATAAAGGACGATGACATCGCCTTCGAAATCTTCAAGCGCATCGCGCGCCTGAGCAACGGCATGCGCCGTTCCCAGCTGTTCTTCCTGAACAACGATCTGAGCTGCTTCATCCTCGGCAGTGGCGACCTTGGCAACAGCCTCAGACCCGTGACCGGTGACAATAACGGTCCGTTCGGGGGACAGAACGGCACCAGCGCGCATCGCGTGAACCAGCATCGGGGTTTGGGCAATCGGGTGTAAAACTTTTGGGGTGTCCGAATTCATCCTGGTGCCTTTTCCGGCGGCAAGGATGACGAGGGCAATACTCATGAAATCGATTTCTCTTTGTGTTTTTTCGCGGCCCGTTTTATCCGCTGAGTTCAAAGGCGCAAGCGGTACGGGCATCAAACAAGATTGCCGTTTGCAACACTTATGGCGAAGACCCGCCGAATTAGGAGGCAATATGCGTACGGTAATCTTCGATCTGGACGGGACTTTGGCCGATACATCCGGCGATCTTCTGGCCGCGGCCAACCACTGTTTCCGCCATATGGGGCACGGCGACGTACTGGTTCACGGTGAGGACGCGGCAATTGCTCTGCGCGGGGGGCGGATGATGCTGACGCATGGTCTGAAAAGGGTCGGTGCCTACGATGATGCGACCGTTCAGGCCTACTATCCGATGCTGCTGGACGCATACTCGGAAGACATCGATACGCATACGCAGTTCTATCCCGGTGCGCTGAATGCGGTTGAGGGGTTGAGGACTGCGGGCTACGGCGTTGGTATTTGCACCAACAAACCCGAAGCGCTGGCGCATCAGTTGCTTACCCAAATGGGGGTACGCGATCAGTTTGCCTCGCTGGTCGGTGCGGACACGCTGCCCGTGCGCAAACCCGATCCGGAACCACTGCGCGAAGCCGCCCGCCGGGCAGGGGGGCACCCTGATCTATGTGTACTGATCGGCGATTCCGACACGGATCGGAACACGGCCCGTGCTGCAGGTGTGCCCTCGGTACTGGTTACGTTTGGCCCGTCTGGTGCCGATATGGCCGAGTTGGAACCCGAAGCGTTGCTTCACCATTTCGATGACCTGCCGGGATTGGTGGCAGAGTTGATCGGCGTGGCCGCGTAAACTCTTGACCCAACCGTCTTGCAGGACCAGAACAATCCCATGACAGAGACATTCACCGGCAGTTTTACCCAACAGGAACCCATCCCCGAAGAGGCGGTTGAGGCCGCCCTGGCCGTTTTGCGGCACGGGCGTTTGCACCGCTACAACGTTGTGCCCGGAGAGTTGGGTGAAACGGCGCTTTTGGAACAGGAATTTGCTGCCCAAATGGGGGCGAAATACTGTCTGGCTGTGTCGTCGGGCGGATATGCGTTGGCCACTGCATTGCGGGCCGTAGGCGTAAAACCGGGCGATCCGGTTCTGACAAATGCGTTCACTTTGGCACCTGTGCCTGGGTCTATCGCCTCGGTCAACGCGCGCCCGGTTTTTGTAGGCGTGACCGAGGATCTGACGATTGATCGGGACGATCTCGAGTCCAAGCTGGATCAGGCGCGCGTTCTGATGCTCAGCCATATGCGCGGTCATTTGTGCGATATGGATCGGCTGATGCAGATGTGCGACGCCGCTGGTGTGATCGTGATCGAAGATTGTGCCCATACGATGGGAGCCGCGTGGCGCGGGCAATTGTCCGGGCGGCAGGGTGCCATCGGGTGCTACTCGTGCCAGACCTACAAGCACGTCAATTCGGGTGAGGGCGGGTTGCTGATTACCGATGACGAGGAGTTGGCGGCTAAGGCAACGATGTTGTCGGGGTCGTATATGCTCTACGAACGTCATCTTGCCGCGCCGGGGCCCGAGGTGTTTGAACGGATTAAGTATCATACGCCCAACGTATCGGGACGGATGGACAACCTCCGCGCTGCGATCCTGCGGCCACAATTGCGGGATCTGGACCAACAAGTACAGCGTTGGAACGAGCGCTACTTTGAGATTGAGAATGGCCTGCGCGAAACGCCAGGGCTGACTATCGTCGAGCGCCCCAAAGACGAGACTTTTGTCGGGTCTTCGATTCAGTTCCTGCTGTTGGATTGGTCGCCTGAACGGGTGAACGAGGTGATCCGCCGGTGTGCGGCGCGTGGGGTTGAGCTCAAGTGGTTCGGTGGAGCGGAGCCGAGCGGGTTCACGTCGCGCTACGACAGCTGGCGGTACGCGGAAAGCGCGCCGATGCCAAAAAGTGATCGAATCCTAGCCGGGATCGTGGATATGCGCGTTCCACTGACCTTTTCGCTAGAGGATTGTAGCCTTATCGCGCGGATCATCCGGGCCGAGGTTAGCGCCGTCTACCAGTCGTAATCCCATGGAGTGCGCGAGACGCGCACGCTTTTTTCTGAGGCCGCCGCCCCGGTTGGGGCGGCGGTTTGTTTTTGGGATGCCGTCGTTGACCCGATTTAGATTCGCTGCTATTTATTGAACAACTGTTCATTAATGCGAAAGAGGAGATCGCTTATGTTCACGGCGACCATGCAATTTGATCTGGGTGAGGACGTGAACGCCCTGCGCGAAATGGTGCATCGTTGGGCGCAGGAGCGGGTCAAGCCAATGGCGGGCGAAGTCGATTCCTCAAACGCGTTTCCAAATGAGCTTTGGAAAGAGATGGGTGATCTGGGTATGCTCGGAATCACGGTTCCTGAAGAGTATGGTGGGGCAGGCATGTCCTATTTGGCCCATACCGTCGCAGTTGAGGAAGTCGCGCGGGCGTCGGCCTCGGTTTCTCTTTCATACGGCGCGCATTCGAACTTGTGCGTCAATCAGATCAAACTAAACGGCAATGACGAGCAGAAGGCGAAGTATCTGCCGCGTCTTGTCTCCGGCGAACATGTCGGAGCGCTGGCCATGTCCGAAGCCTCGGCAGGGTCCGACGTTGTGTCGATGAAGCTACGCGCTGAAAAGCGCAACGACCACTATCGTTTGAATGGCAACAAGTACTGGATCACCAACGGGCCGGACGCAGATACTCTGGTGGTCTATGCCAAGACGGATCCGGAGGCTGGGTCAAAGGGCATTACGGCCTTCCTGATCGAGAAAGAAATGAAGGGTTTCTCGACCTCTCCTCATTTCGATAAGTTGGGGATGCGCGGGTCAAACACCGCCGAGTTGATCTTTGAAGATGTCGAAGTGCCTTTCGAAAACGTGCTGGGCGAAGAGGGCAAGGGCGTCGCTGTTCTGATGTCCGGGCTGGATTACGAGCGCGTGGTTCTGGCCGGGATCGGGACAGGGATCATGGCTGCGTGTCTGGATGAGATCATGCCGTATCTGGCCGAGCGCAAGCAGTTCGGAAAACCCATCGGCAGCTTCCAACTGATGCAAGGCAAGATCGCGGATATGTACACCGCGATGAACTCTGCCCGGGCCTATGTATATGAGGTTGCCAAGGCATGTGACCGGGGAGATGTGACCCGTCAGGACGCGGCGGCGTGCTGCCTATATGCCTCGGAGCAGGCGATGTCGCAGGCGCATCAGGCCGTGCAGGCGATGGGCGGGGCAGGGTTCCTGGCGGACTCGGCGGTCAGTCGAATCTTCCGTGATGCCAAGCTGATGGAAATCGGCGCGGGCACCAGCGAAATCCGCCGGATGCTGATCGGGCGCGAACTGATGAACGAGATGCTCTGAGACAAAAACGCCCCGCAGACGAGGTAACTGCGGGGCGCTTTCCGGTAAAGGATCAGAACTTATGGACGTAGGATACGCCGACAAGGAAGGGATCGATTTCGGCTTTGCCGATTTTCGTTCCGTTCAGCTTGACGTCCGAGTCGATGTCGAACCAGCGGACGTTCAGACGAACAGCGCCATTGTCAGAGACCATGTAGTCCAGACCGGCCTGCAACGAGACACCAAAGGAGTTGTCGACTTTCAGGTCGCCCAGCGGGGATTTCTCGTCGAAGAAGATCGTGTAGTTCAGACCGGCGCCGACATAAGGTTTCCACGCGCTGTTGGTCGCGAAGTGATAGTTCAGCGACAGTGTGGGCGGCAGGTGCTTGACGCTGCCGGCGTCGACGCTTCCGCCCAGGGTGACGTTGTGTTTGAACGGCGTTGCCGCCAGCAGCTCGATACCCAGATTGTCACGGATGAAGTACTCGGCGGTGAAGATCGGGCGGGTGTCCGAGTCGATCTCGGCCTTTTGTCCGGCCAGCGTGCCATTGTCGGATTTGGGGTCGAGGTAACCGACACCGACACCGACGGTCCAGTCACCCTGCGACTGGGCAAGTGCGGGGGCGGCAAGCGCCACCAGCGCGGTGGAAAGGGTCAAAGCGGCGAGTTTCTTTTGCATGTTCTTGCCTTTGGTTTTGTTGATGAAACCGCTTTGACAGCCGCAAGGTGCGTTCACTCTGATCTGCATCAAATCTGTGTGACGGATCCGTTGGGAGCTTCAGCGACAAAGTTCAGAAAAATAAGGAACTTCCGGTGTGGTAGACGCTAATCGCATACCGGGCTTGCGCCCAGCGGGTGGCTGGGATGTTCCGTCACGTCTGAACATGGCGCGTCAGTGTCTGGCCCACGCGCCCGAGCGGGTCGCGTTGATTGATCTGACCGGGGCAGGCGAGGAGCGCGTCACCTATCGGCGGCTCGCAGAAATGACGGACGGGCTTGCGCGCGCGTTGTTGAAAAAGGTGCAGCCGGGCGACCGGGTAGGCGTTCTGCTCAGCCAGTCGACCTGGTGCGCGGCGTCACATCTGGCGATCTGGAAAATCGGCGCGATCTCGGTGCCTTTGTTCAAACTGTTCAAGCAAGACGCCCTTCGATCTCGTGTGGGCGATGCCGGGGCGCGGGTCGTTCTGACCGACCCGGAAGGTGCTGCGCTGCTGGGGGATCTGGCCGAGCCGTTGATGGTCGATCAGATAGGCGAGGAAGGTGATCCGGTGCCCTTCGCCGACACCGGCCCCGAGGACCCGGCGGTCCTGATCTATACGTCCGGTACGACAGGCAGCCCAAAGGGCGCGTTGCATGGCCATAGGGTTCTGACCGGGCACCTGCCGGGCGTCTCGATCAGCCACAACAACCTGCGCGAAGGAGACTGTCTGTGGACACCCGCCGATTGGGCCTGGATCGGAGGGCTGTTTGACGTTCTTATGCCCGGTCTCGCACTGGGCATCCCGGTCGCTGCCGCGCGCCTGGACAAATTCACTCCCGAGGCCTGCGCAGACGTGATCGCGCGTGGCGGAGTGCGGAACGTATTTTTCCCTCCAACTGCGTTGCGAATGCTCAAGGCGGCGGATCAGTCCATTCCGGGGTTGCGGTCTGTTGCCTCGGGGGGTGAGCCCCTGGGGGCCGAGATGCTGGCCTGGGGTCAGCGGGCGTTTGGCTTGACGATCAACGAGTTTTACGGGCAGACCGAATGCAACATGGTCGTCTCCTCCTGCTCGGAAGACTTCCCGGTACAGCCCGGCTGCATCGGTAAACCGGTGCCGGGGCACGAGGTTGCGGTGATCGACGAAGACGGCACTCCGACCGACGAAGAGGGTGACGTGGCGATCCGGCGAGGCTCCGCCTCGATGCTGCTGGAATACTGGAAGCGCCCTGAGGCGACTGCTGAGAAATTTCACGGCGACTGGCTGATCACCGGCGACCGCGGCGTGTGGGAGGGCGACTATCTGCGCTTTGTCGGTCGCGATGACGATGTGATCACGTCCGCTGGCTATCGCATCGGTCCGGCCGAGATTGAGGATTGCCTGCTGACCCACCCGGCGGTGGCGACAGTGGGCGTCGTCGGCAAGCCCGATCCCCTGCGGACCGAGATTGTGAAGGCCTATGTGGTGTTGAAACCTGAGGCACAGGCGACGGGCGCCGAGTTGCAGGATTGGGTCAAGGACCGTCTGGCGCATTACTCCTACCCACGCGAGGTGACGTTTCTGGAGGAATTGCCGATGACAGTGACGGGTAAGGTGATCCGTAAGGAATTGAAGGCGCGGGCGGCGGGGGAAGTTATTAAATGATACGTTCGTTAATCTTGTTAGTGTTCGTTCCGACAGTTACTTTTGCCCAACAAGCTTCAGTGGATGACGCCTACATCCGGCAGTGTTTTTCCCAGGAACGGACGGGGACGAATGTACCTGAGTGCACAGGACAAGCAGCAAACACTTGTCAGGCTTCGCCGGGGAATGACACGACGATTGGGATATCTCTGTGTATTCAGGCAGAAACTGCGGTTTGGGATGCGCTTCTCAATGAACAATACAAGCTACGTCGCTCAGAATTAGCTGAACAAGACCCAGAACTGGCAAACCAATTGCGAGATGTCCAGCGGGCGTGGATCAGATTCCGGGATGCTGAGTGCGGGTTGCAATATAGCTTGTGGTCAGGCGGGACGATCCGAACGATCGTAGCCGCAAACTGCTATTTGGTTGAAACTGCTGAACGTGCGTTGGAACTACGCGATTTGGGGAATATGGAATGAAACTCACATCCAAAGCCATGCCCGCCTCCGAGGGCTTCAAGGCAAACCGATCTGCACACCTCGACGCGCTGGCACAAATCTCTGCCGCTGCCGAAGCGGCCCGCATGGGCGGAGGCGAGAAGTCCCGTGCGCGGCATGAATCGCGCGGCAAGATGCTGCCGCGTCGCCGCGTGGCAAACCTGCTCGATCCGGGGTCTCCGTTTCTGGAAATCGGTGCAACGGCGGCGCATGGGATGTATGGCGATGCTGCCCCGAGTGCCGGTGTTGTCGCGGGCATTGGCAGGGTGCAGGGACAAGAGGTCATGGTGGTGTGTAACGATGCCACCGTGAAGGGCGGCACCTATTACCCGATGTCGGTCAAGAAGCACCTGCGCGCGCAGGAGATCGCTGAGGAAAACAATCTGCCCTGCATCTATCTGGTCGATAGTGGCGGCGCCAACCTGCCCAATCAGGATGAGGTCTTTCCCGACCGCGACCACTTCGGCCGCATCTTCTACAATCAGGCGCGGATGAGCGCGAAGGGCATCCCTCAGATCGCCGTGGTCATGGGGTCGTGCACAGCGGGTGGGGCTTATGTGCCAGCGATGTCGGACGTGACGATTATCGTGAAAGAGCAGGGCACGATCTTTCTCGCCGGACCGCCTTTGGTCAAAGCGGCAACCGGTGAGGTGGTCAGCGCCGAAGATCTGGGGGGTGGCGATGTTCATACCCGCCTGTCCGGTGTGGCGGATTATCTGGCCGAAGACGATGCACATGCTCTGGCGTTGGCGCGTCGGGCCATGGGTTCATTGAACCAGCGCAAGCCGCAGACAGTGGATTGGGCCAACCCCGAAGATCCCGCCTATGACCCCGAGGAAATCCTGGGCGTCGTCCCTGCCGACCTACGTACGCCTTACGATATCCGCGAGGTGATCGCGAGGCTGGTCGATGGCTCGCGCTTCGATGAGTTCAAGCCCCGGTTCGGTGAGACGCTGGTGACCGGCTTTGCTCATGTCAAAGGTTGCCCGGTTGGGATCATTGCCAATAACGGCGTGCTGTTTTCGGAGGCCGCGCAGAAGGGCGCGCATTTTGTCGAGCTATGTTCGCAGCGCAAGATCCCGCTGGTGTTCCTGCAAAACATCACCGGGTTCATGGTCGGTCGGAAATACGAAAACGAAGGCATCGCGCGGCATGGGGCCAAGATGGTGACGGCGGTGGCCACAACCTCGGTCCCCAAGATAACCATGCTCGTTGGTGGCTCGTTCGGTGCTGGAAACTACGGCATGGCCGGTCGTGCCTATCAGCCACGCTTCCTGTGGACCTGGCCGAACTCGCGGATTTCCGTGATGGGCGGTGAGCAAGCCGCGGGCGTGCTGGCCACCGTAAAACGCGACGGGATCGAGCGGCAGGGCGCTACCTGGTCGGCTGAAGAAGAGGCTGAGTTCAAGCGCCCGACGCTGGAGATGTTCGAGGAGCAATCGCACCCGCTTTATGCTTCGGCGCGGCTATGGGATGACGGCATCATCGACCCGCGCAAAAGCCGCGATGTTTTGGCTCTGTCGCTGAGCGCCGCACTGAATGCGCCGATCGAGGAGACACGTTTCGGCGTGTTCAGGATGTGAACATGCCAACGTCATTCGAAAAACTGAGCATTGATTGGAATGCCGATCCAAATGCTCCGCTGCCCAAGGTAGGAATTGAGAAAAACCAGTGTTGGCTGCGTTTTGCTCCGAACGTATGGAGCAATCCAGCTGAGTTGTCACAAGGCGCGCTGTATTTGCAATTCGATAAATGCCACAGGTTCCGGTTTTTGCCATTAAATGAGGAAGGTTGGTACAAGGGACAATGCCGCTTCAGCAAACTCGCGCCGGAATGGGGAGAGTTCTTTGCTGTGACCGGTGATCTCTTGGAGGAACAGGAAAAAACTCCCTGGGTTAGGGTTGGAGAAAAGCCGACGCTTGCCAACCACTACTTATTCTATTTTCGTGATGAAACGTTCGAATGCACAGCGTCTTCATGGGATCTCAAAACTGAAATGCCAATTGGCGTGTCATTCGAAGGGCCGGTTTACAATGTTCACTAAAATCCTGATTGCGAACCGGGGTGAAATTGCCTGCCGGGTCATGGAAACGGCTCAGAAAATGGGCGTGTCCTGTGTGGCGGTGTATTCAGACGCTGATGCCTCGGCAAAGCATGTGCAGATGGCGGATGAGGCGGTCCATATCGGCGGCGCGGCCCCCGCCGAGAGCTATCTGAAGGGGGATGTGATCATTCAGGCGGCGCTGGACACAGGCGCGCAGGCGATCCATCCCGGTTACGGCTTTCTGTCCGAGAACCCCGATTTCGTGGATGCGGTCGAGGCCGCTGACCTGACCTTCATCGGCCCGTCGGCAGATGCGATCCGCAAGATGGGCCTGAAGGACGCCGCAAAGGTTTTGATGGATAAGGCAGGGGTGCCTGTCGTGCCGGGTTATCACGGCGACAATCAGGACCCTGAGCATTTGGCCGGTGCGGCTGACACGATCGGATACCCGGTTTTGATAAAGGCCGTTGCTGGCGGAGGCGGCAAGGGCATGCGGTTGGTCGAGCGTCCGGAGGATTTTGCCTCGGCGCTGGACAGTGCCCGGGGTGAGGCGCGGACCGCGTTTGGCAATGATGCGGTGCTGGTCGAAAAGTTTGTCGCCAAGCCGCGCCATATCGAGGTGCAGGTGTTCGGCGACGGCGCTCATGCTGTGCATCTGTTTGAGCGGGATTGTTCGCTGCAGCGTCGGCACCAGAAGGTGATCGAAGAAGCCCCGGCCCCCGGCATGACACCTGAGATGCGCGAGGCGATGGGGCAGGCGGGCGTGCGCGCAGCCGAGGCAATCGGTTACAAGGGCGCGGGGACGGTTGAGTTCATTGTGGATGCCTCGGACGGCCTGCGCCCGGACCGGTTCTGGTTCATGGAGATGAACACGCGCCTTCAAGTGGAGCATCCGGTAACAGAGGCGATTACCGGCGTGGATCTGGTGGAATGGCAGTTGCGTGTTGCATCAGGCGAGACGCTGCCGAAGCGTCAGGAGGACCTGTCGATTTCGGGCCATGCGTTCGAGGCGCGCCTGTACGCCGAGGATGTGCCGAAAGGCTTTCTGCCAGCGACTGGTACGCTGACACATCTGCGGTTCCCGGCGGATTGTCGCGCCGACAGCGGCGTGCGAGCAGGCGATACAATCAGCCCCTGGTACGACCCGATGATCGCCAAGGTGATCGTCCACGGCCCCACGCGTGCCGTCGCGCTGGAGCAGTTGCATCGCGCTCTGCAAGGCACCGAAGTCGCGGGAACAGTGACGAACCTCAGCTTTCTTGGCGCGCTAACCAGGCACGAGGGATTCGCCGCTGGTGATGTGGATACAGGTTTGATCGGGCGCGATCTGGGCGCTCTGGTTCAGGAGACCCCAATCCCGGCGACATCCATGGTTGCTGCCGCCATGACGGCATTGGATCTGGTCGATACCGGTGAGGAAACGGGATTTTCGCTTTGGGCCCCGCTGCATCGGGCCGTTCAGTTGCGTTCTGAGGACGTCATCGATCTGGATGTGCAGGTCGAGGGCCCAAACCGACAGCTTTGGCAGGTGGGCGGCGAGACCATCCTGTCCGAGCGTAGTGCAGGTGGATGGACTATCGGTGGCGAGGCGATGCCACGCGTTTCCATCTCGAGTTCTCGGATCACGGTATTCCGGAACTATGGGCAAGCCATTGATATCGTTGACCCGTTGGATCGGGATTCCAGTGCTGCCGGCGATACTAATGTGATCGAAGCCCCCATGCCAGGTCTGGTCAAAGCGGTCTTTGCCGAAGTGGGGCAAGCGGTGCAAGAAGGCGACCGGCTGGCAATTCTGGAAGCGATGAAGATGGAGCATTCCCTGTTGGCCGCGCGCGATGGTGTCGTTGCCGAGGTGCTGACGGGCGCGGGGGCTCAGGTCGAGGCCGGCGCCGCTCTGGTCCGGCTGGAGGAGGAATGATCTGTCCCGTTTCCGCGCAACGTGGCACAGTCGGTTTGAATACGGCAATCAGAAAAGGGCACAGCCATGGGTGATCGGGTCGAAATCTTTGAGGTGGGTCCGCGAGACGGATTGCAGAACGAAAAGCGAGAAATACCAGTCTCCGAAAAGGTGGCTCTGGTTGATTGCCTCAGTCGGGCCGGTTTCAACCGTATCGAAGTGGCCAGCTTTGTTTCACCCAAATGGGTGCCGCAAATGGCAGGCAGCGCGGATGTGTTGGCGGGGATTAAGCGGGCCGATGGAGTGCGCTATGCTGGGCTGACACCAAACATGCGGGGCTACGAGGACGCGCTAGCGGCCAAAGCGGACGAAATTGCGGTGTTCGCTTCCGCCTCCGAAGGATTTTCGAAGGCAAACATCAACGCTACCATCGAGGAGTCTATTGAGCGCTTTACGCCGATCTTAGAAGCCGCGCGCCATATTGACCTGCCGGTGCGTGGCTATGTGTCCTGCGTCACCGATTGTCCCTACGACGGTCCAACTCCGCCTGAAAAAGTGGCTGAGATCGCGGACCGGCTGTTCTCGCTGGGATGCTACGAGGTCTCGTTGGGGGACACGATCGGGCAGGGGACACCCGACACCATCGCCCATATGCTGCTGGCGGTGCGTGAGCGTGTGCCGATGACCCGCTTGGCAGGTCACTTCCATGACACCAACGGGCGGGCGATTGACAATATCGACGCTGCGCTGGCGCTTGGCGTTCGGGTTTTTGACAGTGCTGTCGGTGGGTTGGGTGGCTGTCCTTACGCGCCCGGAGCTGCAGGGAACGTGGCCACCGAGGCCGTCGTCGCCCACTTGGAAAGGCTTGGATATCAGACTGGGATTGACCCGGACGTCATCGAAGAGGCCGCGCAGATGGCGCGCGCCATGCGGTCGGAGTAAGGAGCAGTCATGTTCGAAACGATTTCGGTGACCGCGGACGCCCGCGGCGTGGCCACCCTGACTTTGGATCGCGCTGAAAAGCACAACGCCATGTCGGCGCAGATGATCACCGAGTTGACACAGGCGGCTGGTCAGCTTGGGGCGGATAATGCTGTGCGGGTAGTTGTGCTAACCGGTGCGGGAAAGAGCTTTTGCGCGGGAGGCGATCTGGGCTGGATGCAGGCGCAAATGGCAGCCGACCCCGAAACGCGATTTGTCGAAGCGCGCAAGCTTGCGGAAATGCTGCAGGCGCTGAACTCACTGCCCAAGCCTCTGATCGGCGCGATACAGGGCAATGCGTTTGGCGGCGGCGTCGGGATGGCATCGGTCTGTGATATGGCGGTTGGTGTCGATACGGTCAAAATGGGACTGACGGAAACCAAGCTGGGTTTGATCCCCGCGACGATTGGT
This sequence comes from Ruegeria sp. BF12, assembly GCF_056538705.1. Lineage (NCBI taxonomy): Bacteria > Pseudomonadati > Pseudomonadota > Alphaproteobacteria > Rhodobacterales > Roseobacteraceae > Ruegeria > Ruegeria sp. BF12. The sequence continues at coordinate 456,817 of NZ_JBQFTP010000003.1, forward strand.
CCCTATGTCATCGCTCGCATGGGTGAAGCCCGCGCGCGGCGCGTGTTCATGTCTGCTCGGCTATTCGATGCAGCTGAAGCAGTGGAGCTCGGACTGCTGGCCAAAACTGTGCCCGCCGATGGTCTTGGCGACGCGATCGAGGCGGAAGTCTTGCCCTACCTTTCCTGTGCGCCGGGGGCGGTTGCATCCGCAAAACAACTGGTTCGGCAGCTGGGGCCATGCATTGACGATGCCGTTATCGATCACACGATCCGCCAACTGGTTGAGAGGTGGGAAACCGACGAGGCCAAAGAGGGAATCGGCGCATTCTTCGAAAAACGAAAACCTGCATGGATTAGTTAGGTTTAGGCGCTACTTGCGAAGCGTTTGCGACTGGATGTGCAAAGCATCTGCCAGCGGCTGCGCCGGGACGAATATTAGTCGCCTGCGCGTTTCTGTTCGGTTGACCCTCTGACCCCGCGCGGATAGAGAATGTCCAGTCAACACGCCAATTGACGGCGCACCCGTTCAGGGTATGCGCAGGAAAGGAGCTGTACGTGGAAGACCTATTGCGGGAGTACCTCCCGATTCTGGTGTTTCTGGCCGTAGCTGTAGGCCTTGGAATCGTCCTGATTCTGGCTGCTGTCGTTCTGGCGGTCCGTAATCCCGACCCCGAAAAAGTCAGCGCATATGAATGTGGTTTCAACGCCTTTGACGATGCGCGGATGAAATTCGATGTCCGGTTCTATCTGGTCTCGATTCTCTTTATCATCTTCGATCTGGAAATTGCCTTCCTGTTCCCGTGGGCCGTCGGCTTCAAGGACATCAGCGACGTGGGGTTCTGGTCCATGATGGTGTTCCTGGGCGTTCTGACTATCGGCTTTGCCTATGAATGGAAGAAGGGGGCCCTGGAATGGGAGTGATGACGGGCGCAAACACCGCTGGCGTCGACAAAGAAGTCGCCACCCAAGCCCTGAACGCCGAGTTGCAGGACAAAGGGTTTCTGCTGACCTCTACCGAGGACATTATCAACTGGGCCCGCACCGGTTCGCTGCACTGGATGACCTTTGGTCTGGCCTGCTGCGCGGTTGAAATGATGCACACCTCAATGCCGCGCTATGATGCTGAACGGTTTGGCATCGCGCCGCGTGCGTCGCCCCGTCAGTCTGACGTGATGATCGTGGCGGGCACACTTACCAACAAAATGGCTCCGGCGCTGCGCAAGGTTTACGACCAAATGCCCGAGCCGCGCTATGTCGTTTCGATGGGCTCCTGCGCGAATGGCGGTGGTTATTATCACTATTCCTATTCTGTTGTGCGCGGCTGTGATCGTGTCGTTCCGGTGGACATTTATGTGCCCGGCTGCCCTCCGACTGCCGAAGCACTGCTGTATGGTCTGATGCAGTTGCAACGTAAAATCCGCCGCACCGGCACAATCATACGCTGAGGAGAGAGCTGATGAGCGAAGCACTCAAGGAACTCGGCGCGCAGCTGGAACTGAAGCGGGCAGACTGCGTGTTGTCATGGGATGTGACCCACGGTGAGCTGAACGTGGATGTTGCCCTGTCGAACGTCGTGGAATTCATTGAATTTCTGAAGTCCGACCAGAACTGCAAGTTCACGACCCTCGTGGATATCACTGGTGTCGATTACCCCGAACGCGCCAAGCGATTCGACGTGGTTTATCACTTCCTGTCGATGTACCAGAACCAGCGCATTCGCCTGCGGGTCTCGATCCGCGAAGAAGATATGGTGCCCTCAATCACTGACGTTCACCCCTCGGCCAACTGGTTCGAGCGTGAGGTGTTCGACATGTTCGGCATTCTGTTTTCCGGCCACCCGGATCTGCGGCGCATCCTGACCGACTATGGGTTCCGCGGCTATCCGTTGCGCAAGGACTTCCCGACCACCGGCTATACCGAAGTGCGATACGACGAGGCGCAAAAGCGTGTGGTCTACGAACCGGTCAGCCTTGTTCAGGAATACCGTCAGTTTGATTTTATGTCCCCATGGGAAGGGGCGAATTACATTCTGCCCGGGGATGAGAAACAGGAGACCTAATCATGTTCGAGTTCCTGATCTGGATAGTTTTGGTGGTGGCAACGGTCGTTCCGATGATCAAGCTGCTGCCGCATTTCGGGATCAACAAGAACTGGGCGTTTGCATGCATCATCTCTCCAGTCGTGATCGTCCTGCTGTGGATGATGGCCATGAAGCTGCAAGAGATGGAGCGCCGCTGACATGATAGGCGAATTGATCGTTTTGGGCGCGCTGGGGGTGCTGCTGGCAGGGGCCGCGGCAAAGGCGGCTGAGGCGGAAAAGGTCCGGGTTCGGGCCGAAGCGAAAAAGAAACGGGGGCGTTGATGGACGGCTCAAGATACGATGACGGCAGCACGGACGCGCTGAGCGGAGAACAGAAGATCCGCAATTTCAACATTAACTTCGGCCCGCAACACCCTGCGGCGCATGGGGTTCTGCGTCTGGTGCTTGAGCTGGACGGCGAGATCGTCGAACGCTGCGATCCGCATATTGGTCTGCTGCACCGTGGCACCGAAAAGCTGATGGAAAGCCGGACGTATCTGCAAAACCTGCCGTATTTCGACCGTCTCGACTATGTGGCGCCGATGAACCAGGAACATGCCTGGTGTCTGGCCATCGAAAAGTTGACCGGTGTCGAGGTGCCGCGCCGGGGCTCACTGATCCGGGTTCTGTATTCCGAGATCGGGCGCATCCTGAACCACCTGCTGAACGTGACCACGCAGGCGATGGACGTGGGCGCGCTGACCCCGCCTCTGTGGGGGTTCGAGGAACGCGAAAAGCTGATGGTGTTTTACGAGCGTGCCTGTGGTGCGCGCCTGCACGCCGCTTATTTCCGCCCCGGGGGTGTGCATCAGGACCTGCCGCCGGAACTGCTGGACGATATCGAGGCATGGAGCCATGAATTCCCAGCCGTTCTGGATGATATCGACGGTCTGCTGACCGAAAACCGCATCTTCAAACAACGCAACGCCGATATTGGCGTGGTGACCGAGGATGACATCCAGAAATACGGCTTCTCGGGCGTGATGGTGCGTGGATCGGGTCTGGCATGGGACCTGCGTCGCGCGCAGCCCTATGAATGCTATGACGAGTTCGAATTCCAGATCCCCGTAGGCAAGAATGGCGACTGCTATGATCGCTATCTCGTCCGCATGGAAGAGATGCGCCAGTCGCTGCTGATCATCCGTCAGGCCATTTCCAAAATCCGTGAATGCCCCGGTGACGTTCTGGCCCGTGGCAAGATCACCCCGCCGAAACGCTCGGACATGAAGACCTCGATGGAAAGTCTGATCCATCACTTCAAGCTGTACACCGAAGGCTTCCACGTCCCTGCGGGCGAGGTCTATGCCGCCGTCGAGGCCCCCAAGGGCGAATTCGGCGTCTATCTGGTCGCCGACGGCACCAACAAACCTTACCGGGCCAAACTGCGTGCCCCGGGTTATTTGCATCTGCAAGCCATGGATCATGTCGCTAGGGGCCACCAACTGGCCGACGTCGCCGCGATTATCGGGACGATGGATGTTGTGTTCGGGGAGATTGACCGGTGACCAAGGCCGTTCTGATCCTGAGTATTGCTGCTGCCTTCAACGCGGCGGGCGTTGCCGCCGCGCAGCACCCCACTGCTAAGGTATTGGAGGTGATGCGTGAAAGCGGTTGTCGACTACATACAGCGAATGCCGAAAACGCGTTCTCTTCGCGAGGATTGACTCCAGAGGATGTCAGCGCTGTGATCAATGGCTGGGCCGAACAAGGGCTGGCTGGCTTGGATGGCTCGGTTTTTGAGATTGCTCCGGCGATTTGTGGCGCACATGGTCTGGCGGCGGAGGATGCCGAGGGTCGTGTAGATGCGTTGTATGAGTTCGTTCGCCTAAACGGGTGCCGCATGGGGGAAGAGGAGGCCGAGATCAAACTACGGCCTGCTGGTTTCACCGAGACCGAAACTCCGGTCCTGATAGACCGGCTGATCGCTGACGGCCGTGCGCATCAAGAAGATCCCTATATTATCGTGATTGGAGATGCCTGCTAATGCTGCGCCGTCTGCACCCCGAACAACCCGAGAACTTTGCCTTCACCGCTGCAAATCAGCAGTGGGCCGAAGCGCAGATTACGAAATATCCCGAAGGGCGTCAGGCCAGTGCGGTCATCCCGCTGCTGTGGCGTGCACAGGAACAGGAGGGCTGGCTGAGCCGTCCGGCGATTGAATCCGTCGCCGACATGCTGGGCATGGCCTATATCCGCGTGCTCGAGGTTGCGTCGTTCTACTTCATGTTCCAACTGCAACCGGTTGGTTCAGTTGCGCATATTCAGGTCTGCGGCACGACGTCGTGCATGATCTGCGGGGCCGAGGATCTGATTGCGGTCTGCAAGGAAAAGATCGCGGCCAAGCCGCATGCGCTGTCAGCCGACGGCAAACTGAGCTGGGAAGAGGTCGAATGCCTTGGCTCCTGCACCAATGCGCCGATGGCGCAGATCGGCAAGGATTACTACGAGGACCTGACCGCCGAGAGTTTTGGTAAGATCATCGACGATCTGGTGGCGGGAAAAGTGCCGGTTCCGGGCCCGCAGAACGGGCGTTACGCGGCAGAGCCATTGAAGGGGCTCAGCAGCCTGAACGAATATGAAGCCGGTAAGCCTCAGTATAACGCTAGTGTCGAACTGGCGACCGATTTGGGCGATACGGTCAAGCGCATCGACGGCACCGAAGTGCCGATCCTGACGCCTTGGCTCGGCCAAGATGGCAAGGCAGCGGCGTCCAAGGCGGCCCCGAACCCGCCAAAAGCCCCTCAACCCGCGAAACCCGCCGTAAAACAGGCGGAGGAGGCAAAGGCTAAGGAAGAACAACCCGAAACGCTAAGCGAGGCTCGGGGCGGCCAGCCGGATGACCTCAAGCTGCTGAAAGGTGTTGGGCCGAAGCTGGAAGAGACGCTGAACGAACTGGGCTTTTACCACTACGACCAGATCGCGAAATGGACACCGGAACAGGTGGCCTGGGTTGATGCCCGTCTGAAGTTCAAGGGGCGGATCGAACGCGATGGCTGGATCGAACAGGCTGGTAAACTAGCGGCGGGTGAGGAAACCGAGTTCGCCAAACGTGCCAAGGAAGACGGTACTTACGAAGACTAATATTGCGGTGCCCATCCGGGGTATCAAGGTGAGATGGACAAGGAAAAAGAACAGGCCATAGCCCGCAAGGGCCGACATATCGGGGTGGTCATCGCCGTGACCATGCTGCTGTGGCTTGCCATGTCGCTGTTCATCGGCCCCGCGCTAGGATTGCCGGGGCGCTATGCGCTGCTGTTTGATTTCGCCGCTCTGGCGGGGTTTATCTATGCGGGCGTGAACATTTTTCAACTCTGGCGCATGCGTCAGGACAGCTGAAGGTTAGACACGATGCTGAAGGATCAGGACAGGATCTTTACCAACATCTACGGGATGCATGAGCGCAGTTTGAAAGGCGCGCAGTCCCGCGGGCATTGGGACGGCACCGCTGGCCTGATCGGGAACGGGCGCGACTGGATCATCCAGACGATGAAGGACTCGGGCCTTCGCGGACGCGGTGGTGCGGGTTTCCCAACCGGTCTGAAATGGTCGTTCATGCCCAAGGAAAGCGATGGGCGTCCGGCCTATCTGGTCGTAAACGCAGACGAATCCGAGCCGGGAACCTGTAAAGACCGTGAGATAATGCGTCATGATCCGCATACGTTGATCGAAGGCTGTTTGATCGCGTCTTTCGCGATGAATGCGCATACCTGCTACATCTACCTGCGTGGCGAGTACATCCGCGAACGTGAGGCGCTGCAGGCGGCAATTGATGAGGCTTATGACGCGGGCTTGCTGGGCAAGAACGCTGCCGGATCGGGCTGGGATTTCGATCTGTTCCTGCATCACGGGGCCGGGGCCTATATCTGCGGTGAGGAAACCGCCCTGATCGAAAGCCTTGAGGGCAAAAAGGGCATGCCGCGCATGAAACCTCCGTTCCCGGCTGGGGCGGGGCTTTACGGCTGTCCCACGACTGTGAACAATGTGGAATCCATCGCCGTTGTGCCGACGATCCTGCGTCGCGGGGCGGACTGGTTTGCAGGCTTTGGCCGTCAGAACAACGCGGGCACCAAACTGTTTGCCATCTCGGGCCACGTAAACAACCCGTGTGTGGTCGAAGAGGCGATGTCTATCCCGTTCGAGCAGCTGATCGAAACCCATTGCGGCGGTATTCGCGGCGGTTGGGATAACCTGCTGGCGGTGATCCCCGGTGGTTCATCGGTGCCTTGTGTGCGCGGAGAGGACATGCGCGACGCGATCATGGACTTCGACCACCTTCGCAACGACTTGGGGTCGGGGCTTGGAACAGCGGCGGTGATCGTGATGGACAAGTCCACCGACATCATCAAAGCGATCTGGCGTCTGTCGAAATTCTACAAGCATGAAAGCTGCGGTCAGTGCACGCCCTGCCGTGAAGGCACGGGCTGGATGATGCGCGTGATGGATCGACTGGTAAGGGGCGAGGCCGAACTGGAAGAGATCGACATGCTGTTTGACGTGACCAAGCAGGTCGAAGGCCACACGATCTGTGCTTTGGGAGATGCGGCCGCCTGGCCGATCCAGGGCCTGATCCGCAACTTCCGGGAAGAGATTGAGGACCGTATCAAAGCGCAAAAATCGGGGCGCATGGGAGCAATGGCGGCGGAGTGATTGGAGTGCGTAACATCGAGCCAATCTCAAGCCGCGTTCTGGTGAAGGAGTAATGTCATGGAGACTTTTGCGGAGTATTCACACGCCATCGCGTCCCTCGTGATCTTTACGGTGATCATCCTGTTTTTGTCGCCGTTTTCAGCACTGGCCAAGGCTGGAAAAGGATTGGCTCCAGGCGCTACGCCGGATCAGGATTATTCGGACAAGGCCTATCGACTGAACCGGGCCTATCTGAACGGAACCGAAACGCTACCCGCCTATCTGACCGTCACAGTCGCGGCCATCCTGTTGGGTGCCAGCCCGTTCTGGGTGAACCTGCTTGCCTCGCTGGCCCTGGTTGCGCGCATCGTCATGTTGGTTATTCACATGCGTGGAATCGGAAAACCTCATAGCGGTTTGCGATCCGTGTTTTACGTCATCGGATGGGCCTGCATGGTCCTGATGGGCGTCATGGCTTTGGTGGCGGCATTTTGATGAATAAGAAAGGTATCCCTTCGTTGGCAGGAAGAAGTTTCTGGATAGGACGCGCGGCATTGGCCGGCGCGTTGGGCGTGCTGACGATCGTCTCAGCCTGTGGAATCGTGTCGCCCTCCGACGACCGAATTCTCTTTGACGGCAAGCCATTCCGGGCCAAAGCGAAAGCCGTTGATAAGAAAAAAGCGCCTGCGGATTTCACCGTGGTTGTGAACGGGGTGTCGGCTTCGTTGGATGGCGCGCGCGAAGCTGGGCGCTATGAGGGCACCAAGTTCTGTATCGCAGCCTTCGGCACTTCGAAAATCGACTGGAAAGTCGGGCCCGAGACCGAACCGCAAAATCTGCGCATCGCCGACGATAAAATGACCTTTGCCGGAACCTGCCAGCGACCATGAAGCGGTTTTTTGCATATCAACCAGCGGCATCGGGGATGTTATTGAATAGCGCCCCGAGCGCAGATCGTTTTGGAGGTTCCAAGACGAAAGGATTTGTCATGTCTGGTTTGAAACTGCTCGCTCTGCTGTTGGTGCTTGCGCTTCCGGCCGTTGCGGAAGCAAAGTCGCCCTTGCGCGAAGTCAAGGAGATTGACGACGAGCTTTATTACATCGCGATTGCAAACGAGATTTCGGAATACTGCCCGTCGATCAGCGGGCGTCGACTGAAGGCGATCGGAGTGATGTGGGGGCTGAAGTCCACAGCAAACAATCTGGGGTACTCGGACAGCGAAATCCGGGCCTACGTGGAATCGGATGCCGAAAAGAACCGGATGCGCGCCAAGGGCGAGGCTTATCTGGCCCAGCACGATGTGTCCTACGACAACCCCAGTTCCTTCTGCACGCTTGGGCAGGCGGAAATCGAAAGAAACAGCGCCATCGGCGTGTATTTGAGGGCGAACTAGACCATGTCTGACCTCCGCAAAGTGAATATCGACGGGCAGGAAATCGAAGTCGATGGTGCGATGACGCTGATCCAGGCTTGTGAGGAGGCCGGGGTCGAGGTGCCGCGCTTCTGCTATCACGAACGTCTGTCGATTGCCGGGAACTGCCGGATGTGTCTGGTCGAGGTTGTGGGCGGCCCGCCGAAACCGGCGGCCTCCTGCGCGATGCAGGTGCGCGACTTGCGTCCGGGGCCGGAAGGTCAGGCACCCGAGGTCAAGACAAACTCGCCCATGGTCAAAAAGGCGCGTGAAGGCGTGATGGAGTTTCTGCTCATCAACCACCCGCTGGACTGCCCGATCTGCGATCAGGGTGGCGAGTGCGACCTGCAGGATCAGGCGATGGCCTATGGGCTGTCGGGCTCGCGCTTCAAGGAAGCAAAGCGTGCGGTGGATGATCTGGATCTGGGCCCGCTGGTTGGCACTGCGATGACGCGCTGCATCAGTTGCACCCGGTGTGTACGGTTCACCACCGAGGTGGCCGGGATCACCCAGATGGGCCAGACGGGGCGTGGCGAGGATGCCGAGATCACGTCGTATCTGAACCAGACGCTGGATTCGAACCTGCAAGGCAACATCATTGACCTGTGCCCGGTTGGGGCACTGACCTCTAAGCCGTACGCCTTTACCGCGCGGCCTTGGGAGCTGACCAAGACTGAGAGCATCGATGTCATGGACGCTCTTGGCTCGAACATCCGTGTGGACACTAAGGGGCGCGAGGTGATGCGCTTCCTGCCGCGCAACCATGACGGCGTGAACGAAGAGTGGATCAGCGACAAAACCCGGTTCGTTTGGGATGGTCTGCGTCGTCAGCGTTTGGACAAGCCCTATGTGCGCGAGAACGGTAAATTGCGCCCCGCGAGCTGGCCAGAGGCGCTGACGAAGGCGGCGGAAGCTCTGAAAGGGGCTGAGAAACCTGCCGGAATCGTGGGTGATTTGGCCCCGGTCGAAGCTGTTTTCGCGCTGAAACAGATGATTGAGGGGCAGGGCGGTGTTGTAGAATGCCGAACCGACGGGGCGAAGTTGCCGTCCGGCAACCGTGGGGCCTATGCCGGGACAGCCGCGATTGAGGATATCGACACGGCGGAACGTATTTTGCTGATCGGCACAAATCCGCGGGATGAGGCACCGGTTCTGAATGCGCGCATCCGCAAGGCTTGGGCGCATGGGGCTGAGGTGGCTCTGGTCGGCCCTCTTGTCGATCTGACTTATGACTATCACCACGTCGGCGACGATCGTGCAGCCTTGCAAAAGGTTGTCGATATGGGAGGCGATGATGAGATCAAGGGCAAAGCCTCACTGGTTATTGTCGGGCAGGGCGCACTGCAAGAGGCCGACGGCGCAGCTGTTCTGGCCGCCGCGCAAGCCATTGCAACCAGTACCGAAAGCGGGCTTTTGATCCTGCACACCGCGGCGTCGCGTGTGGGTGCCATGGATGTGGATGCCACCAACGAAGGCGGCATGGATGCGGTCAGCACAGCGGACGTGATCTATAACCTCGGTGCGGATGAGGTCGAAATCGGCGACGGTGCCCTTGTGATCTATCAAGGCAGCCATGGTGACAGGGGCGCGCATCGCGCCGACGTGATCCTGCCGGGCGCTGCCTACACCGAGGAAAACGGCCTGTTCGTCAACACCGAAGGCCGCCCGCAATTGGCCATGCGTGCCGGTTTCGCTCCGGGTGAGGCGAAAGAGAACTGGGCCATTCTGCGGGCGCTGTCCGCCGAACTGGACGCCACGTTGCCTTTTGACTCGCTGGCGCAACTTCGCACCGCGTTAGTCGAAGCCTTGCCACATCTGGCCCGTATCGACGAAGCGATCGAGAACGAGGCGCAATCTTTGGAAGCGGCCCCGCTGGGCACGGCCACGTTCCGTAACGCGATCAAGGATTTCTATCTGACCAACCCGATTGCACGGGCATCGCAACTGATGGCCGAACTTTCCGCTCAGGCTCAGGCCCGAAATAACGGAAAGATCGCGGCCGAATGAACCAGACCCGTTTCATATCGCTGTTTGAAACCGGTGCTGCAATCCGCAGCGCGGGTGACAAGGAAATGCGCATGAGACTCAATGAAAAGGGTGGCGTGTGGGCGGCAGATGCTGTTTACACCTGCGTGCCGACCCAGCCGCAGTTTGCGCAGGCACATGGCCTCAGCTTCGCTCGCGGTAAACGGAATACCCACGGTGTGAGGACCAATGGCTGATTTCTTTAACACCCCAGGCGGAATAGCCATCATCATTCTGGCGCAAGTGCTCGCTGTAGTTGCGTTTGTGATGATCTCGCTGTTGTTCCTCGTTTATGGCGACCGAAAGATCTGGGCAGCGGTTCAGATGCGCCGCGGCCCCAACGTGGTGGGCGTTTATGGCTTGCTGCAATCGGTGGCTGACGCGCTGAAATATGTGGTTAAAGAGGTGGTCATCCCTGCCGGGGCCGATCGCACCGTCTTTATCCTTGCGCCGCTTACGTCCTTCGTTCTGGCCATGATCGCCTGGGCGGTAATCCCGTTCAATGATGGCTGGGTCCTGTCGGATATCAACGTCGCCATCCTCTATGTCTTCGCCGTATCCTCGCTGGAGGTTTATGGCGTGATTATGGGCGGTTGGGCGTCAAACTCAAAGTACCCGTTCCTGGGCTCGCTGCGCTCTGCCGCGCAGATGATTTCCTACGAAGTCTCCATCGGCCTGATCATCATCGGCATTATCATCTCGACCGGTTCGATGAATTTCGGAGACATCGTCCGCGCACAAGATGGCACTTTCGGGTTCTTCAGCTGGTATTGGCTGCCGCACTTCCCGATGGTCTTCCTGTTCTTCATCTCGGCACTGGCAGAAACCAACCGCCCGCCGTTCGACTTGCCCGAGGCGGAATCGGAACTGGTCGCCGGTTATCAGGTGGAATACTCGGCCACGCCCTTCCTGCTGTTCATGGCAGGCGAGTACATTGCAATCTTCCTGATGTGCGCGCTGACTTCGCTGCTGTTCTTTGGTGGCTGGCTGTCGCCGATCCCTGGGCTGCCGGACGGCGTGCTGTGGATGGTCGCCAAGATGGCGTTCTTCTTCTTCCTCTTCGCGATGGTCAAGGCGATCACGCCCCGCTACCGCTATGACCAGCTGATGCGGCTGGGCTGGAAAGTCTTTCTGCCGTTCTCGCTGGTCTGGGTCGTGTTTGTAGCTTTTGCGGCGAAATTCGACTGGTTCTGGGGCGCGTTTGCCCGCTGGGGTACAGGGGGCTGAGTAGTTGGGTATCGATTATACAGTCTTCTCCAAACTCGTCGATTTCTCGACGCAGTTTAAGCCTGTGTCCCGGACTCTCATGCTGGGGCGTCAGGATTTCCGACGCCCGCGCCCGCCGCGGGTCTACCTTCAAAAGCTGGGCGAAGCGGGTCTGGACCATCTTCAGCTTGACGACCTCGAACAGCCGGACGGCTTCAGCGAAACGTTTTTTCGCCATTTGGGGTTTGGCGAAATCGAAACCCTGGACTTTTCCGACTATGAAGGCGCGCAGATCCTGCATGATTTGAACCGGCCAATTCCTAAAGAGCTGGAAGGGCAGTTTGATTTCATCTTCGACGGCGGGACACTTGAACATGTTTTCAATGTACCGGTTGCGTTTCAGAATGTGTTTCACATGCTCAAGCCGGGCGGAAGGTTTGTTTCGGTGAATGGACTGAACGGTTGGCCGGGGCATGGAATGTATCAGTTCAATCCCGAGTTGGTGTACACGTTCTGGCACCGCAACGCCGGCTGCAATGTAATCCAATGCCAGGCCATTCGGCAAAGCCGCAATTTGCATCAGCAGGCCATCGACCTGTTAGATCCTGCGAGCGAGGAACGTCGAATGGAATTGGGCGACCACATCCCCGATGGGCCAGTATACTTGTATTATGAGATCGAACGCACACCAGACGCCGCTCTCAAGGATACGATCCTGCAAAGCGACTATGAAACGGACTGGCGTGAATACTCCAATGCCGGAGAAACCCGATACGATCAGAAGGTTACTTCTCCATGACCCAAATCGACTACACCCGCGCGGCCAAGTACTTTCTGCTGCAAGACTTCTGGGTCGGCATGAAGCTGGGCCTGAAGTATTTCTTTGCTCCAAAGGCCACCGTGAACTATCCGCACGAAAAGGGCCCTCTTTCGCCCCGTTTCCGGGGTGAACACGCACTGCGCCGCTATCCGAACGGTGAAGAACGCTGCATCGCCTGCAAACTGTGCGAGGCGGTCTGCCCGGCGCAGGCGATCACCATCGACGCCGAACCACGCGAAGACGGCAGCCGCCGCACCACGCGGTACGACATCGATATGACCAAGTGCATCTATTGCGGCTTCTGTCAGGAAGCCTGCCCGGTTGATGCCATCGTCGAAGGTCCGAACTTCGAATTCGCCACCGAGACCCGCGAAGAGCTGTTCTATGACAAGCAAAAATTGCTCGACAACGGCGAACGCTGGGAAGCCGAGATCGCCCGCAATCTGGAAATGGACGCGCCGTACCGATGAATGACAGCCCGACAAATCCGTTCGAGCTGATGATGAAACAGGCTCAGGACATGGCCAAGGCGATGAACCCGGCGATGGAGAACTTCTCGCCCAAGGGGTTCGAGGCGCTGTGGCCGACCATGCCGAAAGAGGTCATGGAAATGATGTTCGGCAATACCGTCAACAAGGACGGGCTAGACGCCAAGACCCGGCTGTTGCTGACATTGGCCGGGCTGACCTGTCAGGGCGCGCAGGCGGACTCAGCGGTGCGCCAGACCGTGCGTCATGCGCTGGAAGCCGGCGCCAAGAAACAAGAGATCGTGGAAACGATCGGTCAGATGTCGGTCTTTGCCGGCATCCCGGCTATGACCCGCGCGCTGGATCTGGCGCAAGAGGTCATGGGCGATAACGAGGATGAGGATCAATGACCGTCTTTGCCTTCTATCTGTTTGCCATCAGCGCCATCACCGGCGGGCTGTTCACGGTGATCAGCCGTCAGCCGGTGCACTCGGTTCTGTGGCTGATCCTGTCCTTCTTGTCCGCAGCGGGGCTGTTCGTTCTGCTGGGGGCTGAGTTCGTGGCGATGCTGCTGATCATCGTCTATGTGGGCGCGGTCGCGGTTCTGTTCCTCTTCGTGGTGATGATGCTGGATGTGGACTTCGCCGAGCTCAAGGCCGAGATGGCGCGCTATATGCCGCTGGCCCTACTGATCGGTCTGGTCATCCTGATGCAGTTCGTCATGGCCTTCGGGGCTTGGGACAGCGCGCAGGGTGCTGCGGCCAATCTGGCGCAACCCGTTCCAGCGGACCGCCACAACACCGAGGCGCTCGGCGTCATTCTTTATGATCAATACTTCCTTCTATTCCAACTGGCGGGACTGATCCTGCTGGTGGCCATGATCGGCGCTATCGTTCTGACTCTGCGCCACCGCAAGGACATCAAGCGTCAGGACATCGTCGGCCAGATGATGCGCGACCCGGCCAAGGCGATGGAGTTGAAGGACGTGAAACCGGGGCAGGGACTTTGAGACGATGATCGGACTTGAACACTATCTTACGGTCGCGGCGACACTGTTCGTCATCGGCATCTTCGGTCTCTTCCTGAACCGCAAGAACGTCATCATCCTGCTGATGAGCATCGAACTGATGCTGCTGGCGGTGAATATCAACCTCGTGGCGTTTTCCAGTTTCCTCGGCGATCTGGTCGGGCAGGTCTTCACGCTGTTCGTGCTGACCGTTGCGGCGGCCGAGGCGGCGATTGGTCTGGCCATTCTGGTCTGCTTCTTCCGCAACCGCGGCACCATCGCGGTTGAAGACGTCAATATGATGAAGGGGTAAGAGAACATGGAAACCACCATCCTCTTTGCCCCGCTGGTGGGCGCGCTGATCTGCGGTTTCGGCTGGCGGTTCATTGGCGAGAAAGCCGCCATGTGGACCGCGACAGGTCTGCTGTTTCTGGCCTGTCTGCTCAGCTGGATCGTCTTTTTCAGCTTTGACCCGTCGGCTTACCCCGGTGGCTCCTACTCGGTGCCCGTGCTGCGGTTCATCGAAAGCGGCTCGCTGTCAACCGAATGGGCGATCCGACTGGACCGGCTGACCGCGATCATGCTGATTGTGGTGACAACGGTTTCGGCCTTCGTGCACCTCTATTCCTTTGGCTACATGGACCACGATCCACAATGGCGCGAAGGCGAAAGCTATAAGCCACGGTTCTTTGCCTACCTGTCCTTCTTTACCTTCGCGATGCTGGCGCTGGTGACGGCAGACAACCTCGTGCAGATGTTCTTTGGCTGGGAAGGCGTGGGCGTCGCATCCTACCTGCTGATCGGATTCTACTATCGCAAACCGTCCGCGAACGCTGCGGCGATCAAAGCGTTTGTTGTAAACCGCGTGGGTGACTTTGGTTTTGCGCTGGGAATATTCGCGCTATTCTTCCTGACCGACAGCATCAACTTCTCGGACGTTTTCGCTTCGGCGCCGACTTTGGCCGAGACGCAGCTGAATTTCCTTTGGGGTGAGTGGAACGCCATCGAAGTCATCTGTGTGCTTCTGTTCATTGGCGCGATGGGTAAGTCGGCGCAGTTGATCCTGCACACATGGTTGCCAGACGCGATGGAAGGCCCGACACCTGTGTCCGCCCTGATCCACGCTGCGACTATGGTGACTGCAGGAGTCTTCCTGGTCTGCCGCATGTCGCCACTGATGGAGTTCGCGCCGGGTGCGACCGGGTTCATCACGGTGCTGGGGGCCTCGACCGCGTTCTTTGCCGCGACCGTGGGTCTGGTGCAAACTGATATCAAACGCGTCATTGCGTATTCGACCTGTTCGCAGCTTGGCTACATGTTTGTGGCGGCCGGTGTCGGCATGTACTCGGCGGCGATGTTCCACCTGTTCACGCACGCGTTCTTCAAGGCGCTTTTGTTCCTTGGCGCGGGTTCGGTGATCCATGCCATGCACCATGAGCAGGAGATGACCGAGTACGGCGGGTTGCGGAAAAAGATCCCGTATACCTTCTGGGCCATGATGATCGGAACGCTGGCTATTACCGGCGTGGGCATTCCGCTGACGACGATTGGTTTTGCCGGGTTCCTGTCCAAAGACGCCATCATCGAAAGCGCCTATGCGAGCGGTTCCAGCTATGGCTTCTGGATGCTGGTGATCGCGGCTGCGTTCACCTCGTTCTACAGCTGGCGCCTGATCTTCCTCACGTTCTACGGCGAGCCGCGCGGTGACAAGCACACCCATGACCACGCGCATGAAAGCCCGATGACCATGCTGGTCCCGCTTGGCGTGCTGTCCTTGGGAGCTGTCTTCGCCGGAATGATCTGGTACGGCAACTTCTTCGGCCATGCGGACAAGGTCGGCAAGTTCTATGGCATTCCCGTCGCCGAGGCGTCAGAACACGCCGAAGCCGGTGATCACGGAACGGCTGACGCGCACAGTGAGGACATTGCCCACACGGATGAGGGCCATGCGGACGATAGCCACGCCGATGCAGGCCACGCCGAAGAGGGCGCGCAGGGCGATAAGGCCGCGAAAGGTGGCGATCACCACTATGTCTTTGCCGGTCAGCCGGGTGAGGGTGCGATCTTTATTGCGCCGGACAACCATATTCTGGACGACGCACATGCTGCTCCGAAGTGGGTCAAGGTTTCTCCGTTTGTCGCGATGCTGCTGGGCTTTGTTGTGGCGTATTGGTTCTACATTGTGAACACCACGCTGCCAGCGCGTCTGGCACAGAACCAGCGTCCCCTTTACCTGTTCCTGCTTAACAAATGGTACTTTGACGAGATCTATGACGCGATCATCGTCAAGCCCACGGTGGCGCTTGGCCGATTCCTGTGGAAACGCGGCGATGGCAACACTATCGACGGCTTCCTGAACGGTGTCGCCATGGGCGTTGTACCCTTCTTCACCCGCCTCGCAGGCAAGGCGCAGACGGGCTACATCTTTACTTACGCCTTCTGGATGGTTCTGGGCATCGCCGCCCTGGTCACCTGGATGTCGATCGGCGGAGGCGCACAATAATGGATAATATCCTCTCCATCGTCACCTTCATCCCCGCAGTGGCAGCAGGCATTCTGGCCCTGTTCCTGCATGGCGATGATGTGGCCGCGCAGCGAAACGCAAAATGGGTCGCGCTGGTGGCTACCACGGTGACATTCCTGGTTTCGATCGGCATCTATACGGGCTTTGATCCATCCAATACCGGCTTCCAGATGGTGGAAGAAGGTGAGTGGTTGATGGGCCTGAAATACAAGATGGGTGTCGACGGGATCAGCGTTCTGTTCGTGTTGCTGACCACCTTCATCATGCCGCTGACCATTCTGGCCAGCTGGCAGGTCACCGACCGCGTCAAGGAATACATGATCGCCTTCCTGCTGCTGGAAACGCTGATGCTAGGTGTGTTCATGGCGCTGGATCTGGTGCTGTTCTACCTGTTTTTCGAAGCGGGCCTGATCCCGATGTTCCTGATCATCGGCATCTGGGGCGGCAAGGATCGCATCTATGCCAGCTTCAAGTTCTTCCTTTACACCTTCCTCGGTTCGGTGCTGATGCTGGTAGCAATGGTGGCAATGTACTCGGATGCAGGTACCACTGATATCGAAGCGCTGATGAGCCACCATTTCTCCTCCGAGGGGTTCAGTGTCTTGGGCATCTATGTCGTCGGTGGGTTGCAGACGTTGATGTTCCTGGCTTTCTTTGCATCCTTCGCGGTGAAGATGCCGATGTGGCCGGTACACACCTGGTTGCCGGATGCCCACGTTCAGGCGCCGACGGCCGGATCGGTCGTGCTGGCAGCAATCCTTCTGAAAATGGGTGGCTACGGTTTTCTTCGTTTCAGCTTGCCGATGTTCCCGGTCGGATCAGCGGTGATGACCGATCTGGTGCTGTGGATGTCGGCAATTGCTGTGGTCTACACCTCGCTTGTTGCGCTGGTGCAGGAGGATATGAAAAAGCTGATCGCATACTCCTCGGTCGCGCATATGGGGTTCGTGACCATGGGCATTTTTGCTGCGAACCAGCAGGGGATCGACGGAGCCATCTTCCAGATGCTCAGCCACGGGTTCATCTCGGCCGCGCTCTTCCTCTGTGTGGGCGTTATCTATGACCGGATGCACACTCGTGAGATCGAGGCTTATGGCGGACTGGTGATCCGGATGCCCGCCTATGCGCTGGTCTTCATGCTGTTCACAATGGCCAATGTGGGCCTGCCGGGCACCTCAGGCTTTATCGGAGAATTCCTGACGCTGATGGGGACCTTCCAGGTCAACACTTGGGTGACGGCTGTGGCCGCGACCGGTGTGATCTTCTCGGCCGCTTATGCGCTGTGGCTGTACCGCCGCGTGGTGTTTGGCGATCTGATCAAGGAAAGCCTCAAGGCGATGACCGACATGAGCTCGCGCGAGCGGCTGATCTTTGCACCGCTCATCGTGATGACCATCCTGCTGGGTGTCTATCCGTCGCTGGTGACCGATGTGATCGGCAATTCAACCGCCGCGCTGATTTCGAACTATGACATGGCTCTGGCCGCGGCTGAGGCTGCGACCCAGTCGGCCGCTTCGCATTAAGGGGGCTTTGGAGACATGATCCAGGCTGATCTGACAATAATCCTGCCGGAAATCGTTCTGGCCGTGTATGCGATGGCGGCGCTGATCGGGGCTGTCTACACGACGAAAGACGGGCTGGCACCATTGCTGGTCTGGACAACAGCGGGCCTGATGGCGTTGCTGGCGATCTGGATTGCAACCAACAGCGACGGCACCCGCGTGGCGTTCAACGGCATGTTCGTGGACGACGGGTTCGCAAGGTTCTCGAAAGTGGCGGTGCTGCTGTCGGCCGCAGCCGTTCTGGTGATGAGCCAGGAGTATATGGCGCGTCGCAACCTGCTGCGGTTCGAATTCCCTTTGCTGGTCGCATTGGCCGCTGTCGGCATGATGATGATGGTCAGCGCGGGCGATCTGATGTCGCTTTACATGGGGCTCGAACTGCAGTCCCTGTCGCTGTACGTCGTTGCCGCGCTACGTAGGGACAGCGCCAAGTCGACCGAGGCTGGCCTGAAGTATTTCGTGCTGGGCGCGCTCAGCTCGGGGCTTCTGCTGTACGGCGCGTCGCTGGTCTATGGCTTTACCGGCACCACGCTGTTCTCGGGTATTATCCAAACTGTCCATCACGGAGACGTCTCGGTTGGCCTGTTGTTCGGCCTGATCTTCCTGATCTCAGGGCTTGCGTTCAAGGTATCCGCCGTGCCGTTCCACATGTGGACGCCGGATGTCTACGAAGGTGCGCCGACGCCGATCACCGCTTTCTTCGCCACCGCGCCGAAAGTCGCCGCGATGGCGCTGTTTGCGCGCCTGATGCACGATGCCTTTGGCGGTATCATCAAGGATTGGCAGCAGGTCATCGTGCTGCTGTCAGTTCTGTCGATGCTGCTGGGCGCGGTTGCTGCGATTGGTCAGCGTGACATCAAGCGACTGATGGCGTTCTCGTCGATTGCCCATATGGGCTATGCGCTGATCGGTCTGGCGGCAGGCACCGAGACGGGCATCAAGGCGATGCTGATGTATCTGGCCATCTATGTGACGATGAATATCGGTACTTTCGCGTTCATCCTGATGATGGAGCGTGACGGCAAACCGGTGACAGATATCGATGCTCTGCGCCAGTACTCGAAGCGTGAGCCGGGCAAAGCGCTTGCAGTACTGATCCTGATGTTCAGCCTTGCGGGTGTGCCGCCGATGCTGGGGTTCTTCGCCAAGTTCGGAGTCTGGCAGGCCGGTGTCGATGCCGGGCTGACCGGGTTGGTGATTGTGTCGGCCATCGCCTCGGTGATCGGTGCATTCTATTACCTGCGGATCGTGTTCTACATGTATTTCGGGGCCGAGAACGAAGATCCGATCGAGACGCATTCCTCGCCAGTTCTGTGGGTCGCCCTGATGGGCTCGGCCGCCTTGATGCTGGTCGGTGTGTTCTATCAGTTTGGTATCGAAGGCGCGGCGGCAGCTGCGGCGGCGACACTTGTCAACTGATACACGTAACTTCTCAACGAGAGGGGCTCGGTCCACGGACCGAGCCTTTTTGACATGACAGACTGGCCACAGGGATACGGCCTGCACGTTCTGCAGGAAGTAGACAGCACTTTAAACGAAGCGGCACGCATCGCGCCAACCACGGCAGGCTCGGTGTGGATCATGGCGCATCACCAGACCGCTGCGCGCGGTCGGCGTGGTCGCGCCTGGGCAAACCCGAAGGGCAATCTGGCCGCGACTTTGTTGATGCGTCCGCAGGGTAACCCGGAACAAGCCGCGCTACGCAGCTTCGTGGCGGCTCTGGCTTTGTTTGACGCCTGCGTGGCAGTCACGGGGCGGGCGGCTGGGCTGTCGCTCAAATGGCCCAATGACGTTTTGCTGAACGGTGGCAAACTGGCCGGAATCTTGTTGGAAAGCACCGGGCAGGGGCGCGGCGTTTCGCATCTGTCCATCGGTATCGGTGTGAACCTTTCCGAAGCGCCCGGAGCGGATGTGGTGGAACCCGGCGCAGTTCGCCCGGTGTCGCTGCTGTCCGAGACCGGTGCCAATGTGACGCCCGAGGATTTCCTGACCGAACTTGCCGCCGCCTACGCCGGATACGAGATCCAGTTCACGACCTACGGATTTGAACCGATCCGTACGGCGTGGTTGGCCCGCGCCGCTAAGCTGGGAGAGGTGATTACCGCCCGTACCGCAGCGTCGGAAACGGTTGGGACCTTTGAAACGGTGGACGCAGGGGGCAACCTTGTCCTAAACACCGCCAAAGGCCGCGTCAGCATTCCTGCGGCGGATGTGTTTTTCTAAAGGAGGCTCAGATGCTTCTGGCTATCGACTGCGGTAACACAAACACCGTTTTCTCGATCTGGGATGGCGAGAGGTTCCTGTGCACCCTGCGCACCTCGACCCACCATGCGCGCACGGCGGATGCCTATTTCACGTGGTACTCGACGCTGGTGAAACACTACGGGATCGAAGCGGAAATCACTGATGTGATCATTGCCTCGACCGTCCCGCGTGTTGTTTTCAACCTGCGGGTCTTTGCGGACCGGTTCTTTGGGTGCCGCCCGCTGGTCGTTGGCAAGCCAGAGTGCTTGTTGCCGATGAACCCGCGCGTTGACGAAGGAACTGTGCCCGGGCCGGATCGCCTTGCCAACGCGGCAGCCGCGTTTGATCGCCACGGCGGCAATGTTGTCGTGGTCGATTTCGGAACGGCAACAAACTTTGACGTGGTCGCGGCAGACGGGGCCTATGTTGGCGGGATTATTGCCCCCGGTGTGAACCTCAGCCTCGAGGCGCTGCACCAGGGGGCCGCAGCTCTGCCGCATATCGATATCACTCGTCCCGAAAAAGTGATTGGCACGAATACGGTTGGCTGCATCCAGTCCGGCGTGTATTGGGGCTATTCCGGATTGATCGAGGGACTGATTTCCCGGATCAAGGCGGAGTACGGAATGCCGATGAAAGTCGTTGGAACCGGTGGGCTCGCGCCTCTGTTCGATCAGGCCGACGTGGGGTTCGACGCAATCGAAGATGATCTGACGATGCACGGGCTGACCGTGATTCATCGCTATAACAAGGACAATGGCTCGATATGAGCAGTGAAAGACTGATCTACCTGCCGCTGGGCGGTGCCGGCGAAATTGGCATGAACGCCTACGTCTATGGCTATGGTAAGCCGGGGCAGGAGAGGCTGATCCTTGTCGATCTGGGCGTCACGTTCCCCGATATGGATACGACGCCGGGCGTTGACCTGATCTACGCTGACATTTCTTGGTTGCAGGAACGTGCGGACCGCTTGGATGCTGTGTTCGTGACACAC
Organism: Ruegeria sp. BF12; assembly: GCF_056538705.1. Taxonomy (NCBI): domain Bacteria; kingdom Pseudomonadati; phylum Pseudomonadota; class Alphaproteobacteria; order Rhodobacterales; family Roseobacteraceae; genus Ruegeria; species Ruegeria sp. BF12. Next base: position 477,763 of record NZ_JBQFTP010000003.1, read on the forward strand.
GCGCATGAGGACCATGTGGGTGCCGTGGCCCATTGTTATGACGCTTTGGGGGCACCGGTTTACGCACGTGCCTTCACAGCGAACATCGCCCGTCGCAAGATGGAAGAATATGGCCACCCTGAGGACGCTGTGCGGACCGTATCCGCGTGGCCGGAACAGATTGACGTAGGCCCGTTTAAGGTTGGTTTTTTGCCCGTCTCTCACTCGATCCCGGAAAGCGCAGCACTGGTGATCGACACCCCTGAGGGGCGGATCGTGCATTCCGGCGACTTCAAGCTGGACGAAAACCCTGTTGTGGGCGAACCGTTTGATCCGGATCTCTGGGCCGAGGTCGCCAAGCCCGGTGTCAAGGCGCTGGTGTGCGACAGCACCAACGTGTTCTCGCCTCATGCTGGCCGTTCGGAATCAGAAGTAGGCCCCGAGATCACAAAATTGGTCCAAGAGGCCAGCGGCATGGTCGTGGCGACCACATTTGCGTCCAATGTTGCGCGGGTGAAAACGCTGGCGGAAGCCGGCGAAAGGGCGGGGCGCTCGGTCGTTTTGCTGGGCCGAGCGATGCGCCGGATGATCGAGGCCGCAACGGAAACAGGTATTCTGACCGGCTTTCCTCGTGTCGTCAGCGCCGAAGAGGCCGTCGATCTGCCGCGCCAGAACCTGATGCTGATCGTGACCGGTAGTCAGGGTGAACGACGCGCCGCCAGCGCGCAACTTGCAAGGGGCAAGTATCGCGGACTGGAATTGAAAGAGGGCGACCTGTTCCTCTTCTCATCCAAGACCATCCCCGGCAATGAGCGGGGCGTGATTTTCATCATGAACCAGCTCAGCGAAAAGGGCGTCGATGTGGTGGATGACAGCTCAGGGCTGTATCACGTATCCGGCCACGCCAACCGTCCCGATCTTGAGAAAGTGCATGCGCTGATCGACCCGCAGATGGTTATCCCGATGCACGGAGAACACCGTCATCTGCGTGAACATGCCAAACTGGCCGAAGCCGGCGACCGCACGGGCATTTTGGCGGTGAACGGCACGATGGTCGACCTGTCCGGCAACGCGCCGCAAGTTGTCGATTATATCGAGACCGGGCGGACCTATCTGGACGGGACCGTCAAGATCGGTGCTTTGGACGGCGTTGTGCGCGACCGGATTCGCATGGCGCTGAACGGGCACGTGACAGTTACGGTCATTTTGGACGAAGAGGACGAACCACTGGGCGAGCCGTGGTGCGATACGATGGGGCTGCCCGAATTGGGATCGTCCCGTGCCGCGTTGATTGAAGTTCTGGAAGAGGACTTGAACCAGTTCCTCATGCGGGCCGACGCCAATACGTTGCGCGATGATGACAAGCTAGAAGAGGCTATGCGCCGGATCGTTCGCCAGACGGCGAAAGCCGAGATTGGCAAGAAGCCAGAAGTGACAACTGTTATCAGTCGAATGAAATAGATGTATCTGAGGGCCTTAGGCCCTCAGTCCGCTTCGGGCATGGGATAACCGCGAAGTTTGAGGAACAGGCTTTCTTCTTCGTTATTCAGAAAGAACGGCACGGAATCCGGTGGTGTCGGGTCGGTGACCCGCGCTGCGATCTCGGCCAGGACAACCTCGGTAATAAAGGGCAGGTCGAATTCACGCGCCCGATCCAGCGGGACCCATTGCAGGTGGGACAACTCGTCCGAAGCGTGGCTGAAATCGTCTAGATCGCCTTGGATCGCTCCAGCGTCGACCAAAAAAAAGCGCGCGTCGAAACGGCGTGGCCGGCCCGGTGGAGTGACCGCACGAAACACGAACTGAAGCGCTTGCGCGGACGGGCGATATCCCATTTTCGCGAAGGCGGCCCAATCATGAGCAAGTGGCCCCACCCAGTTTTCAGGTTGGCCCAGGATCAGCCCGGTTTCTTCCCAAAGCTCCCTGATTGCAGCAGCAGCAAGCGCATTCTGCAACCCTGTCTCGGAACGTTCGGCAAGACGCTCATGGCACAAGGGCGTGAGGTCGGTGGCAAGCCGTACGTCTCCATCGGCAGCGTCGACAGCGCCACCGGGAAAGACAAATTTGTTGGGCATGAAGGCAGCCTTTGCACCGCGCTGCCCCATCAAAATGGTTGGCTTGGTTTGGCGGTCGCGCAGAACGATAACGGTCGCCGCGTGTCGTATTGCCGTTTTGTCGACTGTCATTCGCAGGCCCGGATCACTTAGAATCGTCAAAGCCGTGCATGCGGCGCGCCCATTGATAGGCGACAACAACGCCCTTCAAACGCGGCAGCAGGAACAGCGATAAGGCCGTGCAGCCAAAGGCGAAGATCAGGAACATCGTCAGTGGCTCGGGCCGCCAATGCACATAGGATACATGCAGCGCCGGTGCCAGCAGGTGACCCACCAGCAGAATGGTCAGGTAGGCTGGTCCGTCATCGGCGCGATGGTGGAACAGTTCCTGTCCGCAGTTGGAGCATTCGTCATTAACCTTGAGATAGTTGTGCAGCAGCTTGCCCTCGCCGCATTTCGGGCAACGGCAGCGGAACCCTTTGGCCAACGCAGGCCATGTCGGGCGCTCATCCACGTTTGTGGTATCGATCGTCTGGTCTGTCATTGTGATCTCGTGCCTTCCAATGATGAGTGTATAACGCTTGTTTGATCAACCGGGAAAGGGGGTGCGTCGCTTTGCATCGCCGTGGGGGTTTCAAAAAAGTTTCCTTTCCCGCGACGGAATGTGTGGCCTGTTCCGTTTGAACCTATGTAAGCAGCGGCAATGACGCCGCGAAAACAAGGGAAAAACGTTATGAAAAGCGTCAAGTTCATTCCGGCAATTGTTGTCTCAGCGATGGCAATTACCGGCACATCCGTTTTGGCCGCTGGCCCGAAAGACCGCGAACCTGTGACCTTTCAGGAGTTGGACGCCAACGGCGACGGTCAGGTGACACAGGAAGAAATGCAGCTTCACCGGAATCAGCGTTTCACCGATGCCGACGCCGATGGCGATGGTCAGTTGAGCCTCGAAGAGATGCAGGCCGCAGGCCAGAAAAAGGTCAATGACCGTGTCGCGAAGATGTTTGAACGCCATGACGCCAACAAGGACGGATCTCTGAGCGAGGACGAGTTGCCCAAACCACGCCGTGCTGGCAAGATGTTTGACCGAATGGACGCGAACAACGACGGCGCGATCTCGGAACAGGAATTTGCCGATGCAAAAGAAAAAATGGGCAAGCGCCACAGGAAAGGTGGCAAGGCGAACTCTGACGACAGCTGATGCGGGATGGAGGATCTGACCTCTATACCACAGGACGTTCGCGGCGCGCCATGCGCCGCGGACGAGTCCGGCGACGATGCGCTGCTGAAGCGGTTTGCCGATGGGGACGCCGCTGCAGCGCGGGTGCTCACGGATCGCCTTGCGCCACGCAGTTTATCAGTGGCGCTGCGGTTTCTGGGCAATCGGGCCGAGGCGGAAGACGTCACGCAAGAGGCGATGATGCGCCTGTGGCAGATGGCACCCAAGTGGGAGCCGGGCCAGGCGAAAGTGTCGACATGGCTCTACCGCGTGACATTGAATCTGTGTGTTGATCTGCGCCGAAAAAAGACACCGGACAGGTTGGCTGACGTGCCCGAGCCCGAAGATGAAGAGGCGAGCGCGGCTGAGCGATTGCAGGACGCCGCCCGCAAGGACGCGCTGCAAACAGCGCTGTCGCAACTGCCCGAGCGTCAGAGACAAGCCGTTGTTTTGCGGCATATAGAAGAATTGCCTAACCCGGAAATCGCGGGAATCATGGGCATTTCCGTGGAAGCGGTGGAAAGTCTGACTGCGCGTGGAAAAAGGTCTCTGACCGCGATTTTGGACGGACGGCGCGATGAACTGGGGTACGACGATGACTGAAGACAAAGACAATCTGGATCTGTTGTTCGCCCAAGCCCGGGAGAACCGCCCGGAACTGCCGGATGACCTAACCGTGCGCATTCTGACGGATGCGGAAGCCGTTCGGCTGGACCGCATGAAGCCTGATCAACCGAAGGCGAAGCCGCTGTGGACACGTGTGCTCGCCGGGCTCGGCGGCTGGCAGGGAATGGGCGGTCTGGTTGCCGCCAGTATGGCCGGCGTCTGGATCGGATTTTCCGCACCGGGGTTTCTTCCTGACCCGGCCAATTACATTTACGCACAGGATGTCAGCTTTGTGGTCGCAGATCTGAGCCTGGATACGAGTTTTCTGGAGGACGCGGAATGAGCGATAATCCCAAACCCAAGAGTCGCTGGATGTCTGTTCTGCTGGTCATCTCGCTGGCTTTGAACCTGCTGGTCGTCGGTGTTGCGCTGGGGACTGTGCTACGGGTCAAAGGGGGCGATCACGCGAAGGCACCGCCGGGCTTCGGGTCAGCGCTCTATCGTGCATTGCCGAAGGACGAGCGTAAAGCCATGCGGGGCGAGCTATTTGATCGCCATAAAAAGGGTGCAAAAACCCGGTCTCAGGATTTTGCAGCGCTCAGTTCGGCTTTGCGGTCAGACCCGTTTGATCCGGCGGCGGTTCAGGCATTGTTGGATCAACAAGCGCAATTCATGGCTGATCTTCAGGATGCCCTGCAAGCGGAATGGTTATCGCGCGTCGTGGCCATGAGCGATGAAGAGCGCCTGATTTATGCGGAGCGACTGGAAGAAGTCGTCAAACGCGGCCCGCATGGGCACAAGAAAAAGGACTGAGTGACTCAGGCCGCGTTCTGCCTGATTCTGACTTGGTTGCGCCCGGCCTTCTTTGCCGCATAAAGCGCTATATCGGCAGATTTGATAACCCGTTCTAAAGGTTCACTGCTGGGCAAAGGTGGGTTGGGCGCCGTCAACCCAATACTGATGGTGACGGGGACCGGGGCAGACGCATCCGGCAGCGTGAATGGCGTCTCGCTGATGCAGTCGCGCAGTGTCTTGGCCAGCTCAATTGCTTTTTCCGGAGAGCTGTCGGGCAAGCCGATCATGAACTCTTCGCCCCCAATCCGTGCAACAAACCCTGCCGATCCAAGGGCGCGCTTCATGCGTTTTGCAGCTTCGGTCAGTACAAAGTCACCGCCAATATGTCCAAAGCGGTCGTTGATGGTTTTGAAGTGGTCCAGATCAGCCAGCATGACGACGAAACCGTGCCCAAGCTGTGATGGCTGGCGGGCCATCTGATCTATTGCCCGCATTGCGTAACGGCGGTTGTGCAGTCCGGTCAAAGGGTCGACCCAACTTTCTGCTATCCCGCGGCGCAGCGAGGCGCGCATCTGATCCGTGCGGGCTTTTCGGGCGATTTGGTTCTCCAATCGCAGCAGAACCTCGTCGGCACAAAACCCGCCCATGCAAACGGCATCAGCTCCACGATCCAGCGCTTCGGTTGCCAAAGAGGCGTCGTCCTCCGCCAGAACGGCGATCAACACTGTGTGCCGGGTGGTTCCGCGTGATTTCAGATCGGCCAACGTGCTTAGACCGGGGGTGGTTCTGCCGATTTCGACTACGACCGCGTCCGGAATCAGGCCAGACAAAAGTGCGTGCATGTTCGAAGACACATGTGTCGAAAGGCTGTGGCGCAACCGACCCGACAATGCCTTTTTCCACAAAGCTCCGGTTCGGCAGGTGTGCGCCAGAATGGCCACCCGGGCTGATTTTGGTGCCGCAATCAGGGCTGTGGCTGGCTCGGCGAAACCTATCGGGTGTGATCCGTTGCCGAGCTTCAGGTCCTGTGTTTCAGCGCGAGATCGCAGCAGGCTGCGCACCCGCGCCAACAACAACGTGTCCTTAAACGGATGTGCCAGAACATCATCCAAACCATCGGCGAGCGCCTTCAACCTGGCCGCCTTGTCATTTTGCGGTGCGATTGCGACGACCGGTACGTCCGCCAGGTCCGGATCTGCCATCAGCAACTTTTTGACGTCAGCGGCTGTGCCGTCTGGCAACGTCTGCGCAACCAGAACCAGATCGGGGCGCGTGCGCCGCAGCAGCCCGGCCAGACCGTGCAGCTTTTCCGCCTGAACGACGTGATACCAGGCCGCAGTAAGCTGAACCTTCAGCATTATGCGATTGGTCGAAGTCCCGTCGAGGACAAGGATGGTTCCCTGCACGGACATATCAGTCACCGTTGATTGCATGCGTTGCCAAAGTGTTTATGAGTCTGGTTAACAAACCCTTTCCAAGCACACGTCCGAGGCCTCTTTATGCCGATCACCGCCCAATCTGCCGAAACGCTGGCCCTGAATGTCCTTGGGTGGCTGGTCGGGAACGATGAACTGTTGCCCGTTTTTCTTGGGTCGACGGGTGCATCAACCGACGACCTGCGGGAAAGGGCTGCGGAGACTGAGTTCCTGAGTTCCGTCCTTGAATTCTTGATGCTTGACGATTCGTGGGTGATCGCCTTTTGTGACGTCAACTCCGTGCCCTACGACCTGCCGGGTCAAGCGCGGACGGTATTGTCCGGTGGTAGCGACGTTCACTGGACCTGATCCAAACTTCTGACAGGAGCATGCAATGCCCATCGACGCGATCTTGTTCGACAAGGACGGAACTCTGTTTGATTTTGCGAACACATGGGGCGGCTTCGGTCGCAGTTTGATGGAAAGACTGTCAGGCGGTGATCCCGAGCGTGCAGCGGAACTGGGTCGGGCCATCGGGTTCGATCCGGTCACTGCGGAATATTCCGAAGACAGCATTGTCATCGCTGGGACCGTGGAAGAGATCGCCGAGGCGCTTGCTCCATACTTCGCAGACACGCCGCGTGATGAGCTGATTGACGTGCTGAACACGGAATCAGCGACGGCCCCCCAGGCACCGGCCGTCCCGTTGATTCCTTTTTTGGAGGGCCTCAGGCAAGCCGGTCTCAAGCTGGGTGTGGCGACGAATGACGGAGAGGTGCCCGCGTTGCAGCACCTGGCGTCTGTGGGCATTCGCGATCACTTTGAATTCGTCGCCGGTTACGACAGCGGTCATGGGTTCAAGCCCGGTCCCGGTCAGTTGATCGCCTTTGCCGCTCATGTCGGCGTCGATCCGTCGCGCGTGGCCATGGTGGGGGACAGCCTTCATGATCTGCAAGCCGGGCGCGCCGCCGGGATGACCACAATTGGCGTTCTGACAGGGTTGGCTCCGGCCGAGGTTCTGGCGCCGATGGCGGATGTGGTGTTGCCGGATATTGGTCACATTCCCGATTGGTTGGCGGCAAATTGATCTGCTTCGGACCGATTTCGACGGTCCGGGACATAAAACCGACAGAGTTTGTCGCAGACAGAACGGCGATTGCACCGGCTTCCGGGCTTGCTTGGGGAAAGCAAGTTCCGGAGGTTTCCAATGGCTGACACACAGACTCGCAAACGCCGGGGTGGGGGACGGGCCGGCGCGGCGGCGCGCAGGGGCAGTGCGGTGATCGACCAGATGCCGTGGAACCCGCCGGTCAATATCGACAAACCCACCGAACCGCTGGATCAGTCCGGGATCGAAGCGATACATGACGGTGCAATGCGCATCCTCGAAGAGATCGGCATCGAGTTCTACAACGAAGAAGCCATCGGTATTCTAAGAGAGGCCGGTTGCACGATTGACGGTGACAACGTCCGCATGGGCCGGGACTTTGTCATGGAAATGGTTGCTAAGGCCCCGTCGAAGTTCTCGATCACGCCACGAAATCCCGACCGGACGATTGAGGTTGGTGGCAAAACCATGCTGTTCGGAAACGTGTCGTCTCCACCAAACTACTGGGATCTAGAGATCGGCACCAAGGTGGCTGGTAACCGTGAGATGTGCCGGAACCTGCTGAAGCTGACGCAATATTTCAACTGCATCCACTTTGCAGGCGGATACCCAGTCGAGCCGGTCGATATCCACGCAAGTGTCCGGCATCTGGACGTTCTCTATGACAAGCTGACGCTGACTGATAAGGCGATGCATGCCTATTCGCTGGGCAAGGAACGCGTCGAAGATGTGATGGAGATGGTCCGGATCGCCGGTGGTCACAGCCATGAGGAGTTCGAAGCGACTCCGCGCATGTATACGAATATCAATTCGACCTCGCCACTGAAACACGACCATCCGATGATTGACGGCTGCTTGCGTCTTGCGCGGCGCGGGCAGGCGATTGTCGTGACGCCGTTTACGCTGGCTGGGGCGATGGCTCCTGTGACGATGGCTGGCGCGGTTGCGCAATCGCTGGCCGAGGCGCTGTGCGCAATCGCCTTGTTCCAGTATGTCCGTCCCGGAATTCCCTGTGTTATCGGGACGTTCACGTCCAATGTTGATATGAAATCGGGTGCCCCTGCGTTTGGCACACCGGAATACATGCGCTCAACCCAGATGACCGGGCAAATGGCGCGGTACTACGGTCTGCCGATGCGGTCTTCGGGCGTCTGCGCGGCGAACGTGCCCGATGGTCAGTCCGTGTGGGAGACATCGAACTCTCTATGGGCTGCGGTGCAGTCGGGAACCAACATGGTGTACCACGCAGCCGGATGGTTAGAGGGCGGCCTGATCGCCAGCCCCGAGAAATTTATCATGGATTGTGAAATACTCCAGCAAATCCAAAGGTATATGCAGCCTGAGATTACCGCGACCGGCCCGGATGAGATTGCACTGGATGCAATCAAGGCGGTTGGAAACGACGGACATTTCTTTGGCATTCAGCACACGCAGGATCGATACACCACTGCATTCTATCAGCCGTTCCTGAGCGACTGGAAAAACTACGAAGGGTGGGATGTGGCGGGCGGCATCTGGACCGCCGAACGCGCCCATCACATGTTCAAGGAAATCATCACCAGCTTTGAACCTCCGGCAATGGACGAGGGCATCCGGGAGGAACTGGCTGACTTTGTCGCACGCCGCAAGGCCGAAGGCGGAGCTCCGACGGATTTTTAGTTTAGGCGCAACGACTTCAACATGGCGCCGCTGTCAGATTGTCACCAATACGGTGCGAATTTTGGCTATTTATTAAGGATTGTCTGACCAGATTGGAGGGAAACCAATCTGGGGCATCTCATGCATGGTCTGATCAATCGGGCGATACAATCCTTTGTATGCGCGACCTACGGGCAACCCTGCTGGCTGCGGGTGACCGAGGTGGCAGGTCTTGGCTTTACCGAATTCGAGGCGATGCTGGTCTACGAAGACGAAATGACAACGCGGGTTCTGGATGCGCTTTGTGCGGACCTGAACCGCCCACGCGCGGAAATTCTGGAAGACCTGGGAACCTATCTGGTTTCGCACCCCAATATGGAAGACCTGCGCCGTCTGCTGCGTTTTGGCGGTGTTAATTACGTTGAGTTTCTGCATTCTCTGGATGATTTGTCAGACCGGGCGAGGTTGGCCGTCTCGGACCTCCGTTTGCCGATGCTGGAGCTTCGGGAGGTCTCTCCGGCGGAATATCAGTTGTTCTGTTACCCTGGCCTGCCGGGCTATTCCAGCGTGATGGTCGGCGTGTTGCGAGCGGTTGCGGATGACTATGGGGCGCTGGCCATGCTGGCGCATGATGGGCAGCACGGCGACGCCGAGGTCATCTCGATCGTTTTGGTGGAAAGTGCCTTTACCGAAGGCCGACATTTCGATCTGGGGGCGCGCAAATCATGATTGAAGCCGCCGAACTGTCTGCACTGCTGGATACCCTGTGCCCTATGTTCGTGTTGGTGGATAAACGGGGCAAGATTGTAAATGCCGGGCCGACGTTGCAAAAACTGCGCCCGGATGAGCCGATGCAGGGCAAGGACTTTTTGGACGTGTTCGAACTGGTTCGACCACGAACCGTGACCACAATCCCGGCTATGCTGTCTCTGGCCGGAGGGAAGGTACATCTGAAATTGCACGACGAACCGCGCACCGCGCTGAAGGGGTTGATCGCACCACTCCCCAATGGACACGGAGCCATCATCAACTTATCCTTCGGGATTTCGGTACTGGATGCGGTCCGGGACTACGCTCTGACCAGCGCGGATTTCTCGGGGACAGATCTGGCGATTGAACTACTGTATCTGGTTGAAGCGAAATCAGCCGCGATGGAAGCTTCGCGGTCTTTGAACCTGCGATTGCAAGGCGCCATGCTGGCCGCTGAAGAGCAGGCGGTTACGGACATGTTGACGGGGTTAAAAAACCGTCGCGCAATGGATGTGGTTCTGGGGCACCTGATCTCTGGCAATTTTGCCTTTGCGCTCATGCATTTGGATCTGGATTTCTTCAAAAGCGTCAATGACCACCTGGGTCATGCGGCTGGAGACTTTGTGTTGCAGCAAGCCGCCCGGATTATGGAAGAAGAAACGCGAAATGAGGATACGGTTTGTCGCATTGGTGGCGATGAATTCGTTATTGTTTTTAAGAGCCTAGTCGACGAAAGTATTCTCTCCGATATTGCGTCGCGCCTGATCGGCCGTTTGCGCCAGCCTATAATGTTTGAAAACACCCCATGCCAGATTTCAGCAAGCATCGGAACGGCGCTGTCCACGCAGTTTAGTTCACCCAATGCCGCAGAACTGCTGAACGCTGCGGATCAGGCGCTGTATGAGGCGAAACGGCGAGGAAGGTCGCGGCACTGCTTGTACTCGACGCTTGTTGAGCCTGAGTGAAAACTTAGTTCGCATACAGTTTTCATCCGAGAAAACTGCGCAGGATACACATTCGATCAATTCTGCGAAAAAGCTTTGGTCAGAGAGTTCGCGATATGGCGTTTGATCGTGGGGAGTTCGCCGACCACGGGCATCACGTGCCCGCTGAAATCAGCGCGATCCAGCTCTTGCGGAACGTCATCCAGAACATGACCACCTGTGCAGGCAAAGAAGGGCAGGCATAAGGCCTGATCGCCGGCGCCCGACGCCGCCTCGGATATGGAAGGGGCTTGCTCAACAAAGCCAGGGCGGATGGAGCGGAAGGAAATAAACTCCGCCAATTCCTCTGAAAACGCGGTGGCTACTTCAGATGGGTTGCGACTGCGGCCAGAACCGTGCGCGGCCAGAACAAGATCAGTCGCAGTAGCCTCCCAATGCCGGTCCGACAGGGTATCGCGCAATGATTTCGCGACCAACGCGGGCAAATCAGGATCGACACCCAAAGGGTCCAGAATTCTGATATCACGGTCGCCCAATCGTTTGGGCAGAGCGCTTGTTACGAACCATCCCTTAGCCATGAAAAGGGGATAGATTACAGTGTCTTCCGGAAGTTCGTTCAGGCGAGTTTCCAGCATTTCCGGCGCCGCAAGCGTAGCCGAGTGGATGCTGACCCCATCGCAATATCCATCGACCTCGGCAGCATAAGTTGCCAGCGCCGCTTCGGCGGGATCGGGGTCAGAGGGTTGACCGTGGGCGACGATAAGTGCGTGCGGCATTAAGGAGAGTCCTGTCTGTTTTTTCGATAGGTGATTTGCGATGCAACAAAGTCAAGCCATAGCCATTAACGCTAGCCCAACAATGTCAGCCATAACCAGACGGTCAGGATCGAGACAGCAGTTCCGACCAGAACCGATGAGGCCGCAACCCTTTTTGCCCGCCCATACATATTGGCAAAGATGTAAGCGTTAAAGCCGGGTGCCATGGCAGCGTTCAGCACGCCCGACCGGAACAAATCCTGTGGCAGACCAACCGTTGAGCCGAACAGCCAAACCAGACCGGGATGCAGCATCAACGAAACGGCACAGACAAAAGCAATGGCACGTAGGTCTCCTTCGGGTTTGTATTTTACCAGCACGCCACCCAGCGCGAACAGCGCCCCGGGCAGTGCGGCGCGGGTCACAAGGCCCAGTGCTTCGTCCACGACTGCGGGCACGCCTACGCCCGACAGGTTGACCACAAATCCTAATGCGATGCCCAGGATCAATGCGTTGCGGAACATGGCGGACAGAATGGATTTGACCATGCGCGGGCCGCCGTGGCCCCGGTTTCGTATCACCTCCATAACCGTGATGCCGACGCCATAACAAAAGGGCGAGTGGAAGGCGATGATCGCGTAGTTGCCGGTCAGGTTTTCAGGGCCATACGCGCGCTCCGTGATCGGCAGGCCCAGCAGAACCGAATTCGAGAACAGGCAGCAAAACCCGATGGCAACACAGTCTTCCCAATCCCGGCCAAAGATAAAACGCGCGCCGAACAGGCCGGCAGTGAAACACAGGCCAGCGGCGGTATAAAAACTTGCCAGAAGTCGTGGATCAAAGCTGGCACTCAGGTCCAGATGCGAGATTGCAAGGAACAGCAGGCAGGGGATCGCAAACCCCTGGGTAAACTTCATTAACCCGTCAATGTGGATTTCCTTGAAGTACCCCGACCGGGTCGAGGCATAACCTGCTCCGATCACAAGGAAAACCGGTAGGATGACGTTGATCAGGCTTTGGAGCATCTCACCACATTGCAGGCTGCGCTGACACAAGGCCGCCGCGAGTTAAGTCGGTTGAACGAGGTCTCATAGCGCCTGATGGATCACCATTCCGTCATAGGCCGGGGTAATGTGGTCTGCGGTCTCCGCATCGACCGTGGCATAGTCCAGATCGATATGCATGTTGGTCAGGACTGCGCGTTTTGGTTCCAACTGTTCGATCCAGCCCAATGTCTTTTCCAGATGGGCATGAGTTGGGTGCGGCGACCGGCGGAGGGCGTCGATTACAAGGCAATCCAGCCCTTCCATCATCGACCAGGCATCGTCGTAGATCTCAGCGACGTCGGGCAGGTAAGCTAGTTTGCCCATGCGGAAGCCTAGCGAGTCGATTGACCCGTGGTTGACTTTGAATGGATGGAAGGGGATGGGGCCGCCGGGGCCGTCGACTTCGAATGGACCGTCAATGGTTTTGAGGTCGAGGATCGGCGGGTAGGGCGAGCTTTCCGGCTGAACAAAGGCATACCCGAACCGGCCAAGCAGGTCATTTTGCGTATCACCATCTGCCCAGACCGGCACCCGTTCACGCATGTTGAACACGATCATGCGCAGGTCGTCGATCCCGTGCACGTGGTCCGCGTGCGAGTGGGTATAGATCACCCCATCCAAACGCCCGGTGCCGGTGTCGAGCAACTGGCTGCGCATGTCCGGCGTGGTATCAATCAGAACCGAGGTCGTGCCGTCGGGGCCCTCGCGTTCCACCAGCATCGAACAGCGGCGGCGGATGTTCCTGGGGTTCTTCGGGTCGCACTCACCCCAGTGCCCGCCCAGCCGGGGCACACCGCCGGAAGATCCGCAGCCAAGGATTGTGCAGCGCAATTCGGTCATGCAGCCGCCTTGTAAGTCGCGGCTTTGGTGAACAGCCGGTCGAAATTGGCCTGCGTCTGTGCGGCGAAATCAGTGTAATCCATTCGGAACACTTCGGCCCCTTTACGCGCCGTGTGTGCGGTATAAGCGGGCTCGTTGCGTTTGCCGCGATAAGGCGGCGGGGCCAAGTATGGCGCGTCTGTTTCCACAAGGATACGGTCGACCGTCGCGGCAGCGAATATGTCGCGCAGTTCCTGGCTCTTGGGGAAAGCGGCGATACCGGACATGGAAAGGTAGAACCCTAGGTCCAAAGCGGCTTTCGCCAGTTTGGCGGAAGACGAAAAGCAGTGCATGACGCATGAATAGGGCGCGTTTCGGTATTCTTCGGCCAGAATGCAGGCCATGTCGTCGTCGGCTGCGCGGGCGTGGATGATCAGCGGTAAGCCAGTGCGCTGAGCAGCTTCGATATGGACCCGCAGCGACTGCTTCTGCACTTCTGCGCTGTCGGCTGTGTAGTGGTAATCCAGTCCGGTTTCGCCAATGCCCACAAATTTCGGATGTTGAGAAAGAGTGACCAGTTCATCTGCACTCGCCATAGGCTCGTCAGCTGCGCTCATGGGGTGTGTTCCGGCTGCGTAGAACACCGGTGCATGTGCCTCGGCAATGGCGCGAACGGAGGGTTCGTTCCGCAGGCGCGTGCAGATTGTCACCATGCGGGTCACGCCAGCTTCGGCGGCATTGGCGATGATCTGGTCCAGCTGACCTTCGAAATCGGGGAAGTCCAGATGACAATGGCTGTCGGTGATTTCGGGGGTATTGCTCATCTGCTCTGACCGGCGGTTTCCTGTATCTTGAATACCGTATCTAGGACCAGAGCCGCAGGGTCAAGGTTCACCGCCTGCCCGTGACGCGCCCGAGCTGTGATCACCGCTGCGACCTCGGCCCATTTGCGGGCCTGGTGTGGTGTTGCCGACAGGCGGGTCAGTGTTTCGGCCTCGTTTGGGGCGGCTTCGGGCATCGGGGCGCTACCGGTTGCGCCGGTCAGAGCCAACCGAGACAGGGCGACATCAATCAGCGTCAACAACAGCTCAAACCGCTCGGCCGCGCCGCGTTGAGCAGCGGCCTCGGCCAATGCCAAAGCGCGCTGGCGATCCATGCGGGGCAGGGTGCCCAGAATCGCGATCAGTTCGGCGTAAATCTCCAACCCGCCCAGAGTGATCAGGCGCACCGCATCGCCCACGGAACCGGCCGCCAGTGCGGCCAGATGTTCGGCATGTGCGGGCAGCTCTGCGCCAGTCTGCATCAGCGCCGCCTGCAAATCCTCGGGTCCCAGCGGCGACAGGCGCAACGTGCGGCAGCGCGACCGGATCGTCGGCAGCAGGCGCGAGGGCTGGTGCGAGATCAGCAGCAGTGTAGTACGCGCGGGCGGCTCTTCGAGCATTTTCAGCAGGGCGTTGGCAGCGCTGACATTCATCTCATCCGCCGCGTCCACGATGACCACCCGGCGGCCTCCGTCGGCCGAGGACAGGCCGAAGAATTTGCCCAGTTTGCGGATATCGTCCACGACGATGTCGTTCCGCAGCCGCCCCTGATCGTTCAGAGACCGGGTAATCGCGGCCAGACCGGGCTCGGCCCCAGCCAGAATGCGGTGGGCGACGGGGTGGTCTGGATTGACCTCAAGGCTGTCGGGCGGCGGCGGGGCGCCGAACAACCCGTCGTGCTCAATTGGCGGTGTCGCCAGAAGGAACCGGGCGATCCGCCAGGCGAGTGTGGCCTTACCCACGCCGCGCGGACCAGTGATCAACCAGCCATGGTGCAGACGTTCCGAAGTGTAGGCACTCAGAAATGCGTGTTCCGCCGAGTCCTGCCCAAACAGGCGCTGGGTTTCGCGCGGGTGCGGGGCACCAGGTGCCTGATCCGGGGTTGGGGTGTCGTCGCTCATCTATCGTCTATCGCAAAGCTTGCAGAACGATATCTGTCACATCCTGTGCAACGCTGTCTATGTCCCGGTTGCCGTCGATCACGCGGAAACGGTCGGAAAATTCGTCCGCAAGCGCCAGAAACCCTGCACGCATCTGCTGTTGCAGATCGAGGCCAAAGTCTTCGAATCTTTCCTCGGTTCCCTGACGCCCCTTGGCGCGGGACAGCCCGGTTTCGGGGTCCATGTCGATCAATACGGTCAGATCGGGTTCACGCCCGATCATCAGACTGTGCAACTGGTCGACCAACCCTCGAAGATCGCCGCGCGACAGGCCCTGATACATTCGCGTACTGTCTGCAAACCTATCGCAAATCACCACTTTGCCCTCGGCCAGAGCGGGCAGGATCGTGCGTTCCAGATGGTCCCGGCGCGCAGCGGTGAACAACAGGATTTCAGTTTCCGCAGACCAGCGATCCGGGTCACCTTCCAGAACGAGGCTACGGATTTCTTCCGCGCCTGCGGAACCTCCGGGTTCGCGGGTCAAAATGACATCGTGACCGAGGTCGCGCAAGTGTTCGGAAAGCATTCGCGCTTGCGATGACTTTCCAGACCCGTCAATGCCTTCGAAGGTCAGAAACAACCCGGCCTTCGTCACATTGCCCCCAGCGGATTACCGATCACGTCATTCACAACAATACCGCCCACGGTTTTCATGCGTACAACAAATCCGCCGACCGGAACTTCCTTGACCGCGACCAAGGGGCGACGGATTTCCGGCAGCCCTTCAGGCTTGATAACCAGTTCGGCCAATTTCTGACCCTTTTCCACCGGAGCGTTGATAGGGCCGTCATAGACAACCTCGGCCTCGATATTCTTGTCATTCAGAACAGGAAACAGCAGGGTCAGGTCGCCTTCGGGCACCAGACCAACGGTTTTTTCGGCACCCATCCAGATCTGAGCTTCGGCTATCGGCGAGTCGGCGTCGGCAACTGTCCTCTCGACAAAATTGCGAAACGACCAGTTAACCACGGCCTCAGCCTCCTCTGCGCGGCGTGCGGTGCTGTCGAGACCTGAAAGAACAAAAACAACGCGGCGGTCGCCTTGCTTTGCTGATCCGACAAGGCCGTAGCCCGCCTCTTGCGTGTGACCGGTTTTCAATCCGTCCGCCCCTATACCCAGCTTCAACAGAGGGTTGCGGTTGCGTTTGTTTGAAGGCGCACGGCCATCGAACTCAAACTCTTCTTCCGCGAACAGCGGGTAGTACTCGGGGAAATCCGAGATCAAACGGTCCGCCAGAATGGCCAGATCGTGAACGGACATCATATGGCCGGCGGCCGGCCAGCCGTTTGAATTGGCGAAGTTTGAGTTATCCATTCCCAACTGTTTGGCCCGTTGCGTCATGTAGCGGGCAAACCCGGCCTCAGTTCCATCGGGGCTGAGCGCCTCGGCGATCACCACGCAGGCATCGTTGCCGGACAGAACGATGATGCCGCGCAACAGGTCTTCGACCCGAACCCGGTCCTGCGTATTCAGGAACATGGTCGAGCCGCCATAGCTCATGGCGTGTTCCGAAACAGGCAGGGTTTCATCCAGTGTCAGACGCCCATCGCGCAGCGCTTCGAACGCTACGTAGAGCGTCATCAGCTTTGACATCGACGCAGGCGGCAAAGGCTGATCCGCTTCCTTGGACAGCAGCACTGTTCCGGTTGTCTGATCCATCACGTAGGCCGCGCGAGCCGTCGTGTCGAAAGCATGGACGGGCAGGGCGAACAGCGCCAGCCCAAGGGTCAAAACAGATGATCGCAGTGAGGACAGCACAGGAGCCTCCTTTGTTTCAGTTTTTGACGGTGAACGCATCGGAAAAGCCCAGATCCTTGACATCGCTTTGGATTGCGTTGCGTTCCGAGCGGGTCGAGGCCGGGCCGACCACAACTCTCCAGACGGACTTACCATCTGACTTCAGTTCGCGCACCTCGGCAGGCAACCCGTTGCGGCGTATCTTGGCGGCGGCGCTGTCGGCATTGGCCTCGACCCCGAACGTGCCCACCTGGACGAATGGTTTCGACAGCGATGATCTCGATGCGGTCGCGGTTGCCGCAGTGCTGGCCACGGGGGTAGGTTCGGACGCTTCGATCGCTGCTGCGGCGCCTGCAATCGGGTCAAGCGGGGTTTCAGTAATTTCATCCGCTTTTTTCTTTTGCCACCATTTCCGCTTGGCTGGCTTTTCAACTGGTGCCGTAACTTCGGGGTCGACCAGGACCGGGGTCGCTGCGGCTTCGGCAACGGTTTCGGTGGCCTCGGTTGCCGCTTCCGCAGTTGCGTCTGCCGCGGCATCCGTCGCGACAACGACGGCAGTCGCAGCGCCTGCAGCGGCAGCTGGTTTCTTTTTCTGCCACCATTTCCGTTTGGTAGGCTTTTCGGTCTCGGTTGTCTCAGTTTCGGCGGCGTCAGCTTGTGGTTGATCCGCATCTGCAGAAGCTGTTTCCGTTTCGACCACCTTTTCGGGTGCTGCTTCAGCTATCTGTTCTTCTTCGACCGGTTCTGGCTCGGGTTCTTTGCGGCGCAGGGCGACGACTTCAACTTTGGTCGGTGCGCCCGCCAGAATGCCCAACTTTTCCGCCGCCGCTGATGAAAGCTGCAATGCCGGACCCGGCAGGTTTCTTTCGCGGCGGAACAGGGCGCCGGTTACGGATTTGTTGTTCTTCGCGTTTTTGATGCGGACACGCTCGGGTTGGGTCACATCGGGATGAGCCACCCAGATGCCACCCAAAGATGGGCGGCCGTCCCACAATCCGGCTTCGGTCACCTGAAACACATCGGGTGCCTCGACATCGTCCTTCGGGTTACCGGCCAGTTCGGGAAAAAGCTCGACAGGGCCGTCAGAGTCGGTTTCGGAACTTTGGGCATCCGCTGAAACATTGTCTGGGGAAAGTGCCTCATCGCAACCAGCCAAACCTACGGAAACCATCGCCAGAACCGCCAACGCTCGCGGATTTGCGCGTTTCTCTGTCGCTCGCTTCATTTTGTCATCCCTTGCCTGAATGGGTCCCGTTTCCCGAGACCCGCCGCCGATTGCTGGTTCTGTATTGCCAGCCTGCTCCGGTCTTTCCTGCGGATCATAACGCGGCCAATGTGTCATGGAAAGACCGCAGCATGGGCTTCGGCAAGATTTCCCTATTTGGGCTTGCCACCGGTTCGCGTTGGCCTTAGACCCGGCCTCACGCGGGGAGGTGGCAGAGTGGTCGAATGCGGCGGTCTTGAAAACCGTTGAACGTGAGAGCGTTCCCAGGGTTCGAATCCCTGTCTCCCCGCCATAAAAATATGGCAAATCCGACCACCCTCTGACCACGTTTTGAAACCGTCGATTTTGCGGTTTCCCAAAAAGTTTCCCGCGTTCATGTTCGGTTCTTGTTCTGGTCCCGCTTGGTCTGGGCCTGCTTCGCGAGTCGCTTTTGGCTGGCGCCCTTCGAGTATTTTTGAACCATAGACAGGCTTTTGTGACCGGTGATGGCCGCGATCTGGTGGTCAGTACACCCGGCCTCTGCCAGTTCACTCGCTGCGCTGTATCGCAGGCCATGAAGACTGTAAGCGTCGAGGCCCAGCTTCTTGCGTTCTGCGATCGTGGCCTTCTGGATTTGGTCGTAGTTGAGTTTGCGGCCGTGGTCGTCGCATAGGATGTATCGAAGACTACGCCGGGGTGTTGCTGCCAACACGTCCCGAAGTCGATTGGTGAAGGGAATCCAAAGACGGGCTTCTGTTTTCCCCTGCGTGACCCAAATCCCATCATCTTCAATATGGGCCCATTCCATAAGCGTCAGATCCGTTGCGCGCTGCCCGGTCCCAATAGCCAGCTCAAAAATCAGTAGCGGCAGGCCCGAAACCTTGCTGCGGTAGGTGTTGATCGCAGACGCGGGCCAAGGTTTGTGACCATCGCCCGTTTTCAGCTTCTCGATTCCCTTTGCGGGATTGTCGCGCTGCCAATCCAAGTCGATAGCGTGTTCAAACAGGATGGAAAGCATATGAGGAATGTAGTTGGCGAACCTGGCTCGGTGGCGGTTGGCCATTTGCGCATCAATGATGGTCGAGCGCCGCATCTTGGTAGGGTCCTTTTTCCCCACCGTATCGGATAGGTATTCAAGGACTTTCGAATAGTCCGATTTGGTGCGGGGCGCGAGCCTTTGCCATTTCGGACTTTGCTTATAGCTGGCGATCAGCTTCTCAAACGTGGACCGGTTTGCAAGCTCACTACCGCCACGCATCAATCGCCAGTATTCGCGATCATACTCTTCACTGTTTGGGTCATCAGGCAAGCGCACGTACCGGCCATCCTTTCGGAAGTACTGGTATGTCCGGCCTTTGATGACCTTCGAAGCCGTGAATTTCTTCTTCACCATTTGACGTCCTCATAGCCGTCGATCATCTGGCCCCGCAGAATGGCGCGCAGCTCGTCCGCGTCCCAGCGTTCGTGTGGGCCGATTTTGCGAGGCTTTGGCAAGATGCCATCAGTCACCAAGTCTCGAAAGCTACCGACCGGCATATCGAGCATCTTAGCGGCATTCCTTTCGCTGACGGCGATTGGTGAAATCTGGCTCATGGTAGCGTACCTATGCCGCTTTGCGTTTCGGGCCCGGTCTCGAAGCCCCGGTCAGTTTCATTTTCAGCTTGGCGGCGTCCTTGTAGACGATGCTATCGGACACGCCGAGGCGCTGGGCGATCTCCGGCGCGGTCAGGTGCGAGTTGATCAGCTTCGCAACCTTATTGCGGCGCTGATCCAGCTCGTTCATGCGGGTTTCGGGTTCGTCGTCTTTCTCGCGCGGTGTGCAGCGGATGAGGTGTTCGCCGCGCCAATCTCGTTCGTTGGTGGTCATGCTGCCCCCATCCGATCTATGGCGACTGCGATGTGCCGAGTGTAAACCGACACTGCCTTCCAATAGGCTGCCATAGGTGCCTTATGAGTTTTCCACGCTTTACTTGCACGTTGCCGCGCGTCGAGCGAAATCTCACGCAAAATGTTCGCCAGCGCGACTTGTGCAGGCTTCGGCAGTCTAGCGATGCTCTTGGCAGCAGGCAGCGCAAGAACGGGGTTTCGTACCTCCGGCCGATTTGACCTCGTCATCATTGCGCAACCTCGGCATAGGCCTTACCCAGCCCTATGTTGTTCGCGAAACCGTACAGCAAAGCGCGCAGTTTCGTTTCAAGCTCGGACACGTCGGCGGGTTTGTTGGCCTCCTTGGCTACTTCAATGCGGCGCAACAGATTCCCGGCATCACGAACAACAGTTTTCGGATACCCTTTGTTCCCTGCGTCCCCTGCGATGGCGTCTTGCATTGCGCTGGGTTTTCCAAGTCCGACCTCATGGTGTTGGGCATATTCCCGTCCAAACTTCATGACCTCGGCCTCGGTGGCTTTCCACGCTTTGACTTTGACGGCGAGATCTTCCGGGGTTTCGACCAGATGGCTAGAAACGCTCATTCTAAATCACTCCTTAAGGGTGGGTAGACAGTGACGAAACCGTCGTCTTCGATCTGAGGCGCTGGGCGGCTGTCGGTGCCCCTGTCGCGCTCTGGGTGGTCTTGAGCGGACAGGGGCCGGCCGCCGTGAGTGGCATCAGGGGATTGCATGGCCGATGGCCTCGTATTGGCCGGGTTCTAGGCGCACTTGCTCGGCGTTTCGGTCTTCGACCTCGATAATGCCGGTGCCGAACTGACGGCCGCGCACAATGCCCGTTTCCGGGTGGTGGGTTGCAGAACGCTGGAACCGCACCTCGTCGCCCAACTCAGGCGTTCCCGTGGGCGGTGGAGTGGTCTGTTCACCCTCTTGCTCGGACAGGATGTTGTAAGCCGCGATCAACCAGTTCTTGGGCAGTTCCTCGACGTCCTCGGCCATCGCATAGACACCGAAGAGTTCGATCGACTTGATAAGCGGGTCATATTCGCCGTGTGCGCTGGGCAGATCCCAACGACCGCCGTTGTGAATAGCCAGGTACTTGAGAACGGGTAGCTTGCGCACCGGCGCGGTCAGTTCCAATTGCTCGACCGCAACAATGATGCGCTTTATGTCCAGACGGTCGCTCATGCCGCCATCCAGTTGGCGTAGTAGAATTCAGCATCAACATGCATCGATCACGGTCCTCTAGGAGAAAGCCGTCGTCACTGTTGACTTAGCTGCCGGTGACTGCGTCGTAACCGCGCCGAGAAAAGGGCCAGTGGGACCGGTGCCCCGCAAGATGCGCTTGCACAGCCTCGACGAGATCCGGGGGGCCTATCAGGTCCAGATCGGTTTAGCAGCAACCGACCCCGTCGCAAAAGACATCGCCGACGCCCTGAAATTCGCTGGTCAGCAACTCAAAGCTCAGGGGAAGTAATCACATGGAGCGCATGACGGCCAAACAGCTTCGCGTTCTACAGGGCGCGGAGACACCCAAAGAAGACAAGCGCCGTGTCCGTGGTGCCCAGCGCGTCACGGTCGACGGCATGACCTTTGACAGCAAAGCCGAGTATGCCCGTTGGTGCGAATTGGAGCTGCTACAGAAGGCGGGCAAAATCTCGGGCCTGCGTCGCCAGGTGGAAATTCCACTTGAGGGCCGCGACGGGCCAATTATGACAGACAGCGGTAAGCGTCAGCGGGTTTACCGTGCGGATTTTGTGTATGTCGACCACGCGCTGGGCGTTCAGGTGATCGAAGACCGCAAGGGTTACGCGACTGACGTGTTCAATCTGAAAAAAGCGATCCTTGCTGCACAGGGTATCGACGTGGTGCTTACATGACTATGACGGCGGAACTAGCGCCCCCGCTTCCAGACAGTGTTGCGGAAATTGCCGAAGTCATCGGCCGGGATCAGGCATTGCATTTGATCGGTTCGTTGCCGCAGTCGGGGTCTCGTGCCTGGCGCAAGTGCTTCTATGTGCCAAAGAGCCTTCCCTCTGTTGATCATCCCCTTGTTCATGTTCTGGGCTGGAATGATGCAAACAAGCTTGTGAATGCCTTTTCTGGGATGATCTTACAGCCTTCAAACTGCAGGTTTCTTGTACGTGCCGCTCGCAATCGGCGAATACGAGAAATGGCTGATGAGGGGTGCACAGCAAAAGAAATCGCGCACGGTGTTGATCTATCAATTGATCGCGTGCGTGAGATATTGGCGAAACCGAGTTCTCTGTGAGCGTATTCTGGAAAACTCCCGGCTTCGCTCAGTAAAACAACAAGAAATTGGAGATTTCTTTCCCAGCAACCGCTCGTCAAATTGCTGCCAAAGTTGCTAAAACTGAAAACAGAATTTTAAGCTCAGATGGCAGTCAAGTTGTTTGCTTTGCGGATCATAGCCACCAGTTCGGCAATCCGTTCTCGTAGGTCAAGGATATCAAGATCGGCGGCTTCACTGCAGATGATGTTTGCAGCCTTCACTTTATTCCCTTCTTTAAAGGTCTTTCGTTGGTCCGGCTTTTTGGGGTCTTTCCTCATGAAATAGAACGCATGATCGTACTGGCCGGTCTTTCCTTGGGCAACGTACAGTTGAGAATGAATGGTTTTCATCGCAGCTTGAAGCTTTGAACCATCAATGTAGTTCTCAACTTCACGCCCTGCGGTGACCCAAACAAGGTTTGAACCTTCACTCATTTCATTGACGATCCGAAATGCGTGCAACTTCAGGTCATCTGATGCAGAACTCCTGTCACTGTCTAGGAGAATAGCCATATTTCTATTGAGCTTTCGCAAATTAATAAATTCCGTCAGCTCTTCATCTGATGTCGTCAGATGGCTAACTAAACCTCCTCCGTAGAACATAATGCTGTAGTGGACGCCCTCAGTTAGGCTATCGTCGTATGCGCTTAGCCAGTGATTGAGATAAATGCGGTCTGATGGACCTTCGACCCAAATCACAGCGTTTGATTGGAGCAAATCAGAGGCTTGGCATCCCAAGTCATCCAATATTGCTCTGTGCTCGTTTTTGCTCAGCGCAGGTTTCACATAGGTCTGAATACCGTCATTGGAAACGTGAAAAATTGAGGAGTTCTTGGCATCAATAAATGCAGACGAGTGAGTGGCTATGAAGTACTGACTGCTCGTGTTCTCAAGCAAATAGTTGACAAGTTTTTTCTGAAGAAGCGGGTGAAGGTGTATCTCTGGTTCCTCAATGCACATAATGGACCCGTCGTGTATTGTGCAAAACGCGGCGATCAGTACAACTTCATGAATACCTGTTCCAAGGGACGAAAGTGGAAGCACTTTGTTGTCCATGTGAACTAGCAAGTGTTCCCTTTCACTGGGAACCTCTAGGAGAGCATCAGGTTTTCCTGTTATTTCACGCAAAAATTGATTGATACGCTCAAAACGAACCCGATCATCCTGTTGATCCCATTTGGGGTTTTGAAGGCTTGCCAAATGGTCAATCAATCCCCGGCCACTCAGATCTTCGAGGACCTCACCTTTTTCACCGAGCTGTCGCTTCGCGGGAATGAGGTGAATTTTGGGTAGCTCTAGGCGTACCGAACTGGCAATTGCACTAAGGGTTTCTGGCACCCAATGCGCCAAAGGACTCCCACCGCCTTGGCCGGTCAAAATCTGCCAAAAGTACTGCCATTTGTTGCTCCACTGGGCGGCGTCTTCGATATCAACAGTCGGAAACAACTCGAGATTGTTATTAATGTTCTTTGTAAGCCAAAGCATGTCATTGTGACACAGGCGGTCAAAGATATAGTTTGCGCTATCGGCCAGCTCTTTAGGTGTTCTGCCCTGAAAGTCCTCCGCGATGGTCTCGAGGAAAATTGCACGTATTTCCTCTTCCCTTTTGCAAACAGCTAATTGAAAATCTCCTGATTTCTCGCCTCGATACATGTGAACGGGGTCAATGCCGTTCGTTGGTTCAGTCGTCGTTACGTTAGAAAGGTGTTGGGCGATTACATTGAGGACGATTGATTTTCCTGCGTTGTTCGCGCCAATAAAAAAGTTCATCGTCGAAAACGGTGCTATGAACTGCGTTTCGCTTCCAATACCGCTGAAGAACCTTATGGCAAGGCCATCAAGGAAGACTGACATCTTTCTTACCTTCTTCTTCCGGATGTTTTAGATGAATTGGTTGCAAGCTATGCTACACTTCCAAAGTCGACGTCCCCTGCAACTCGTTGTCCCACAACGACTTTAGCTTTCCTGCTGTGTGGCAAGGAAATCTCTTTAGTTCGCCATTCTTTCATACCGGGGAGTTCCTTCCCACCAACTAAGGTTTTTCTTGTAATCAAAGTACCAGGAGGAGGCGAAATTTTATCTTTATTGTAGGCCACATAAGCCGTGATTTCCTGCGGCAGAGGCGACTGAATGATTGAGATCGTTGCTAGTGCCGATAGGTACATACCGGAAATCTGGTCGATAACTTTCCCAAATTCTTTCATGGTGAGGTTACTCTTCATCTCGACGATATGTAGAGAAGCAGTACCATCTCCGGATATCACGCAAAAAGCGGCTTCAGCGCACTTCTTGTTACCCAAGCACCAGACAACAGGGGCATTGTCCTTGGCTTGAATGAAGATAACGTCGTGTGGCGAGCTGAATGTGCACTTTCCGGCACCTGCTGCCTTTTTTTCTACCACTTCAATTTGAGACCCGGCGGGAATCGAATAGACATAGTCTTTGTTGACTAGGTCTTTGTGTTTAATTGGCATAAAGTATTCTCGCTGGGCGTCAGTTATCAAGGTCACTAAGTGCGTCATTTATCTGAATAGTCTCATCGGCGAGCTCTATCAGAACGCGGTTTAGCGAATTCGCTACAACCCCGTGTTTCGTGACCTGTAGCCTTTCAATATTTGTAACGCCATCAACGCAGTCGAAGTCGAAGGCGGCAACATTCTCTGGATCAAGAAACGCCTCTTCCGGAACACCTAGCGTTTCCCTCAATTCTGAATTGTTTTGAAGGTGATGTAGGGAAATTAAGTTGTTAAGTTGCTGTAGGAAGGTATCACTATGCGTAGTTATGAGAACTCTTACGCCAGCGTTAACCATCTTCGCCAGGGATCTCGCCATTTCGCGCTGGGCGCTCAAGTGGAGGTGAGCCTCTGGTTCCTCAAAAATGAGCAAGGTTCTTTGAGTCATCTTGGGGGACAAAACAGAGAGTGCCGCTAACTCTGTGACCAGCGAAGATGTCGAGGCAAGAGGAATGTTCCCCTTTCCATTTTCGATAGAATAGACATAGTCACCCTTAGTAAAGTCTCGCCGGCTAAACTCCCCCTGAATGAGGTTGCCTAGGAGGTGGTCACGCCTTTTGCGAACCGGGAAATGCGTCCTCCGGGATAGGTTCAATGCGAAGTCTTGGATAGGCCCGGGAAGCGTTGCGCTTTCTTCAAGCTCCTTTTCCCGCATCTTGGATCTGTCAAGTGTGCCGCTAACAAAGTAGTCAAGCGCAAGCATGATGCCTGTTCTTGCGGCGGGCAAGTAAATTACGTTACGCATTCCAAGCCAGTCCAACCCCAGACAAGATACGCCGACTAGGGCTAGTCGCATGTTGTGTTCAACGAAGCTGACAGGAATGTCTAGGTCGAAATTTTGGTAGCTAAAGAGTTCTTTTCCGTTTTCACCATATGAAATTCTACAAGTATAACTGAAGCGTTCCACGGATTGAAGTTCAACTCCAAAAGCGTCTTCGTCGTCTTCAGTCTCCGCTTCAACTTCTTCAACTGTCTCACGTTTGGCCACTGCAATTTGTATTGAGATCGCAGAAGGTTGAGCTTCACCGATAATGTCAACTTTGCTCTCAGAAAAACCATCATATCCGATGGCTTCTTGTAAAATATGCTTAATGTTACGGTTAAAGCCCTTGAGTACATAGGCCCGAATTTTTTTTACGTCCGTTGGCGCGAGCGTGCACTCAAAATAGCCAGGATTGCCGCTTGTTACTTCGGAAAAGAAACTCGTTAGCTCTGGGAAGCGGTGAAGAACTAACGTTCTTTCAGGATTTCTAATGTAACGCAACATCGCCCAAAATGTGCTTGCCGCGTATGTTTTTCCACTATCGTTTTGTCCGACAAACATTGTCAGTGGCTTCGCGTCGAACTCTCCCTCGGAAATCCGTCCAACGTTTTGAATTTTTAGTTTCACACTGAACCTTCCTTTGGCCCGGGACTACATAGGCACTCAGCAGTAGTTAGCAGGTCTAATCTCCATGAGCTACCTGGAAGTCCTAACACCAATCTTTCCATAATGTTAATCCACTAAACGCAGAAAACGACAGTCGCTTGATACAAGTGAGAGGTGAACAAAAACCTATGGCTAAACTTCGTCACGAGCAGCTTCTCTATCGGTTCGAAGCCGCAGCGATGTATCGAACTTGCGCGTGCCAAGTCTTATCAGCCGCTCAGCTCCTTCGTTTATAGTAGGTATGTCTGCCTGTCTGTCTTTGAGCGCAATTCTATAGCGCTGATGTACGTCACGACGCTCATTCGACCGAATGAACCGTCGGGTGTGTGATCTTGGAGTATAGCTGTCTTAGTACCGGAAACCGCCAGAGGATCGTAATTGCCAGCCGTGAAAAACTACAAGCAACGTTGTCATTGCGGAAGGTCCGAATGAGCAAAGCAAACTACGATGCTTGTTTAAATCATGTGCTGAAATGGGAAGGCGGCTATGTCGACCACCCGAAAGACCCGGGCGGCGCGACAAACCATGGAATCACACACGAGACGCTTTCGGCTTTTCTCGATCGACCGGCTACTAAGGCCGAGGTGAAGGCCCTGACCATCGCGCAGGCCGGGAACATCTACCGCTTGCGCTACTGGAACAAGGTCAAGGGCGATGAGTTGCCCCAAGGGTTGGATGTGGTGGCGCTGGATGGCGCTGTGAACTCTGGTCCGTCGCGCGGAGCGAAGTGGCTGCAAAAGGCTTTGGGTGTCATGGCTGACGGCGTCATCGGCCGTGCAACGCTCGGCGCTGCCATCAACGCGCGTGACGTCGTTCCTGTGATCCAGAAGGCCTGTGCCGCGCGCATGGGGTTCCTGCGCAAGCTGCGCACATGGTCGACGTTTGGGCGCGGTTGGGCCCGTCGTGTGGCTGATACAGAGGCCGAGGCTGTCGCCATGGCGACGCAATCACCCGAGCGCGTAAAGATCGAGGCAGACTACGCCCAAAAGGCCCGCGCCACGCAGGCCAAGGGCGCGCGTGCAGCCCCAGTGGGCGGTGTTGCTCTGCTGACGGATCTGCCGGAATGGGCCTTGTGGTCCGTTATCGGCGTTCTGACCGTCTGCACCCTGATCCTTGCCTTAAACGCAGCGCAGCACGCGCGCCGGGCAGATGCTTACCGAAAAAAATTTGAGGAAATGACCAATGGCTAAACCGTGGTGGTTGTCGAAAACCATTTGGTTCAATTTTGTTATGGCGTTGGTGACGTTCGCCGCTGAAATGTTGCCCTTGCTCGACCAGTTCGTAGCATTGGGCTTGCCCGTTCAATATGAGGTTTTCGCCCGTACCGTTCTGACGGTGGTTCTGATGGTGGGCAATGTGATCTTGCGAACGGTCACAGATAAGCCGTTGGCGCTGCGATGAAGAAGGTCCTCGGCGCTCTGATCCGATTTGGCTTTGGCGGCATTGTCGACAAGGCCATTTCGCACTTGGAACGCCGGGCCGAACTGGAAAACGACAAAGAGCGCTTGAAGACCATGGCGGTGATCGAACTCGCGCGCCAGGCAGTGGCCGAAGCTCAGATCATGGCCGATTACAACAAGGCCAAGCTGCACTTTCCTTGGTTCTGGTTGTTCGCCGGCATGTTCCTTGTGCCCCTCGCGATGTGGTGGGCGGCGGTCATCATCGACAGCATTCCGTATGTGCGCGACGTGTTCGCTGATCAGCAAGTGTCGGACCTGCCAACACCACAGATGCAACAATGGGCGGGCAATATGATCCAGTGGTTGTTCTTTGTCGGATCTGGCGTTGGGGCGTGGAAGGCTTTGAGGCGATGATCGCGGGTCCTTCCGGCGGGGGTAAGGCCTGTGGGTGGGAACGGGCGCAAAAAACTATTTGTGCGAGGGCCCGGGAAACGTGGCCTACTACTATTACTTGAGGCAGTGGCGTGAGCAATAAAGTCGGTCGTGGTCGAAATCTGAACCGGGCAGAAATGGCCGAATTTTGCGGTATCGCATTGACAACGTTGGATGATTGGTTGCGCCGTGGGTGTCCTTTTGAGCAGCGAGGCTCGAAAGGTAAGGCGTGGGTGTTCAACTCTGCGAAAGTAGTTTCGTGGCGCGCTGACGATATCAGATCTGAAACCGCCGGCGTGCAGGTTGCCAGCGCCGAAGAACTCAAGCGCCGAAAACTCGAAGCCGAAACCGAGCTGGTCGAACTTGAGCTGGCCGAGGCCAAAGGGTTGGTGGCACCTATCGAGCAAATGGAACGTGCGCAGGCGAAGGCCTTTGGTGAGGTCCGCGCAAACATGCGCAACGTGCTGCCGCCACGCGCGGCGAGCCGGATTGTCGGCGTGAAAAGCGAGACCAAGATCAAAGCGGTTCTGCTGGAAGAAATCGACCTGGCTCTTGAGGCTCTGGCCGATGGCGATCTGATCTCGGAATCGGATCTCGATATTGAAGACGACGAGGAAGACGACGGGGAAAACGATTGAATGCCCGTGCTGACTTTTCAAACGCGACCTCAGTCGTTCGTGCGACCCGATACGTCTCCTGTTTCCGTGCAATACTCGGTGACCGAGTTTGGTCAGACTGCTCTTTGTTTTCTTGATGAACTTCGAAAGTGGAGCGAAGAATTGCCTCAAGAGCTGGACCGAACCACTTGATTTAAAAAGGGACCGAGTCTTTGGGCAGTCTGAAATCAATCCATCATGCTGCAGTCATCTGTTCGGACTATGAACGGTCCAAGGCGTTTTATTCAGAAACGCTAGGATTGCAGATAATTGCGGAAAACTTCAGGGCAGAGCGGCAATCCTGGAAGCTGGATTTGGCGTTGCCTGATGGGTCTCAGATCGAGTTGTTTTCTTTTCCCAACCCGCCCAAACGCACGTCTCGCCCCGAAGCACGAGGTCTGCGGCATCTTGCGTTTGTTGTAGATGATATCGAGGCGCTGAAAGTCCGTCTGGAACAGAAGGGTGTTCCCGTCGAAGACATCCGTGTCGATGAATACACCGGACGTCGGTTTGCGTTTTTCAGAGATCCGGACGATCTTCCATTGGAATTGTATGAAGCCGCGCCGCTTGCGTTGAAGTGATATTCCTCGTTCTTTAGGCTGAGTAAAGCAGGGAGGAAGGCGCATGGAGATAAAACCTCTCACCGGTGGATTGGGCGCGGAAATCGTCGGGGCGGACATCCGGCGCGAAGATCAATTTGATGCGATAAATACGGCCTTTGCAGAGTATTCTGTAATCGTTCTGAGGGGCCAAAGCGTTAGCCCGCAAGAGCATCTGTCCTTTGCGCGAAGGTTCGGCCCGATCAACGTGAACCGCTTTTTCAAACCTGTCGACGGCTATCCCGAGATCGCCACGGTTTTGAAAGAAAAAGATCAGAAAGAAGCTGTGGGAGAGGGCTGGCACACCGACCACTCCTATGATCAGGAACCGGCCATGGGCTCAATTCTGCACGCCTTGGAAGTCCCGCCGCACGGCGGCGACACGCTGTTTGTGTCAATGGCTGCTGCCTACGAGGCTTTGTCGCCCACGATGCGTGGTTTTCTGGATGGTCTATGGGCGGTGCATTCCTCTCGCCATGTCTTTGGCGCCAGCATCATGGATTCAGAAGCCGCAAAAAGCGGTCGTTTGGGTAATGCAGAAGCCGCCACGCAAGACGCATTGCATCCCGTTGTCATCACGCATCCGCTGAGCGGCAGGCGTGGACTGTTCGTCAATCCTGTGTTCACCACGGAAATCAAGGGGTTGAGCGCAGATGAGTCTGCGGCCGTGCTTGGAATGCTCTATGATCATTGCAAGCAGCCAGAATTCCAATGCCGCCTCCGTTGGCAGGCAGGGGACGTCGCCATTTGGGATAACCGAGCAAGTTGGCACAAAGCGATAAACGACTATCACGGTTTTCGGCGCCTGATGCACCGGGTGACGGTTGAAGGGGTTGCTTTGAAACAGTGAGGCAAGTGGCACAAGGCTGCCCCCTTCGACTCAGTTTGGGCGCGACGACGCTGTGACACCCCTTCGATTCCCGGCGCCCTTTTGTAAAAGGGCGGCCGGTGTCAAATTTTCTGTTTATTTTCTAATACCTAGAATGCTTGCCGAATTTCCCCTTGCCACAATTGGAACGTTCCATTAATAGTTTTGGAACGTTCCAATTGTGGGGTAAGAGGATGAATTGGGCATTTGTCGGAGCGAGCACAATAGCTTCGCAATACATGTTGGACGCGGTGCGCCGGCAGGCAGGCAACAACGTGACCTGGGTCGTCAGTAATTCTCCGGATCGGGTTCAGACCTGGGCTAAGCAATACGGAATTCCCAACGCAACGACAGACTTGGACGCTGCGCTTTCTGACGAGAACGTTCAGGCTGTTTATGTTTCCTCGACCAATGAAAAGCACCACGGTCAGGCAATGGCAGCCATTTCGGCTGGTAAGCATGTTCTATGTGAAAAGCCGCTTGGGATGACGCAGGCGGAAGCTGTCGAAATGGTGCACGCAGCCGAAGCAGCTGGCGTGACTTTTGGTACAAATCACCACCTGCGATGCTCCGGCAGCCATCGTGCCATTCGCAACCTCATTGCAGACGGGCGCATCGGCGACGTTCTTTCGCTGCGTATACATCACGCGGTATATTTGCCGGGGAACCTACAGGGGTGGCGCATCAACTCAGCAGATGCTGGCGGCGGCGTTATCCCCGACATCGTCGTTCATGATGCGGATGTCACGCGGTTCCTGCTCAATGAGGACCCGATTTCTGTCGTCGCGCAAATGGCCAGCTCTGGGATGGGGCAGGGGGTCGAAGACTCGTGTATGTCCGTATGGACGATGCCATCGGGCGCAATGATCATGACGCACGAAAGCTTTACGCACCCCTTTGCCGGGTCGGGCCTTCAAGTGCATGGGACCAGGGGCTCGATTTTTGCGGAAGATGTCATGACGCAGCGCCCGGTTGGCGCAATAAAACTGGTGACTGAAGCCGGAAACGAAGAAATCCCGTTTTCGGATCATTCGCTCTATATTCAGGGCGTTTCCGAATTCGTCGCGGCAACAGCGGGTCAGGGCCGTCCAGCCGCGGATGGACCTGATGGAGTGAAATCGCTGTCCGTTGCGCTGAGCGTTCGTGAGGCCGCAGCGTCAGGTAAGCGAATCAACATAGACTATGGTGGCTTCTGATGACCAAGCTCGTTTCCGTTTCCGAGGCCGTTTCTCGCATTCCTGACAATGCGGTGGTAACCGTTTCATCGTCCTCGGCACTGGGGTGCCCTGACCTTGTGCTGAAGGCGATTGGAGAGCGGTTTCGCTCGGAGGGGCATCCGCGCAACATTACAACGCTGCACCCTATAGCCGCCGGGGATATGTATGGCGTGAAGGGCATGGATTATCTGGCGCAGGATGGGCTGCTCAGCCGCGTTCTTGCCGGATCGTACCCGTCGGGCCCTTCCAGCCTTGAGATGCCGGAAATCTGGAAAATGATCGTCGAGGATCGGGTCGCCGCATATAACGTGCCGTCGGGCATTCTGTTCGACATGCATCGCGAAGCCGCAGCGCATCGCCCCGGTGTTTTGACCCAAGTCGGTCTTGAGACCTTCGTTGATCCGGTGCGCGAGGGGTGCGCGATGAACGAACGCGGGTCAGTCGCGCCCATCGTCGCAAGAAAAGAGTTTGACGGTCAAACCTGGCTGCACTTCCCAAACATCAACCCGAATGTCTGCGTGTTGCGCGCGACCACGGCAGATGAATTCGGCAACCTGACTTACGAGCATGAAGGCGCATACCTTGGTGGACTGGAGCAAGCGATTTGCGTCCGCAACCACGGTGGGATCGTGATCGCTCAGGTTCAACGCGTAACCGCCGAGGGCAGCCTGCGCCCGCATGATGTGCGTGTGCCGGGGCATCTGGTCGATCTGATCGTTGAAGATCCAGAGCAGATGCAGACGACCGAAACGTCCTATGATCCCGCAATCTCTGGCCAGATCATGCGCCCTTGGGACAGCTTTTCCCTAGCCGAGCATGGTGTCGAAAAGGTCATCGCCCGCCGCGCCGCGCAAGAGCTTCGCACTGGCATGAGTGCCAATTTAGGCTTCGGCATCAGCGCCATGGTCCCGCGCGTCCTGTTGGAAGAGGGGCATCCTCAGGCTGTGACATGGGCGATCGAGCAGGGGGCCGTTGGTGGTGTTCCATTGACCGGTTTTGCCTTTGGATGTGTGTCCAACGCACATGCTTTCGTGCCGTCTCCGCAGCAATTTATCTACTTCCAGGGCGGAGGGTTCGACATGTCGTTCCTGTCCTTCCTAGAGGTTGATGTCGAAGGCAACGTGAACGTCTCCAAACTGGGAAAGAAGCCTTACCTGACGGCAGGGTGCGGCGGCTTTGTTGACATCACGGCGCGGGCCAAGAAGATCGTGTTCTCAGGCTGGTTCGAAGCTGGAGCCAAGATCGATCTGGCCGATAATGGTATCCGCGTGAATGCGCCCGGCAAGTTCACCAAGATGGTGGATCAGGTTGAACATGTCACATTCTCAGGCCGCCGAGCCCGCGAGACCGGACAGGATGTTCTGTATGTGACCGAGCGTTGCGTCATTCGCCTGACGGATCAGGGGCTGGTCGCGACGGAAATCATGCCCGGTATCGAGGCGCAGCGCGACATTGTCGAAGCATCGGGTGGTCGCGTCAAAGTCGCGGAAAGTGCGGTTCAGATGCCCAAATCTCTGTTCGCTTTAGGCCCGATGGGGATGACCCTGTGAGCAAGCTTGGGGTTCATATCGAGGGTCCGACAGCCGTACTTACATTGGACAACGTACCCAAGCTCAATGCTCTGACCGTAGACATGCTGGATGCGTTGGAGGCTCGCTTGCGAGAGGTCGAGCGTGACGCGTCCATTCGTGCGCTTGTTCTGACTGGCGCAGGAGAAAAAGCGTTCTGTTGCGGAGCCGATATTGGAGCATGGGGTGGTCTGAGCCCCGCCGAGTTTGCGCGTCACTGGGTCCGAGACGGACACAGAATCTTTGATCGGCTGGCACGGATCGGCAAACCGACTATCGCTGCGATCAACGGTCACGCCTTCGGCGGCGGTCTGGAGTTGGCCAGTTGCTGCGATCTGCGCCTGATAACCCCGCGTGCCACGCTGGCTTTACCTGAAGCTCGGGTTGGGATCGTGCCGGGCTGGTCGGGGACGCAGCGGTTGACCCGGCTGCTCCCCGAGGCTGCGGTCAAGGAGATGGCACTCTTCGGGCGCCGTATTGGTGCCGACCGAGCGCTGGCCCTAGGCTATGCGACCGAGGTGACTGACGATGTTCTGGCGCGCGCGATTGAGATCTCTGCAGACCTGAGTGGCCTCTCGCCCCGCGCCACCGAAATCTCAAAAAACATGATCCATGCAGCGGTTGGTGAAGACGCCCATGCCGCGGTCGAAGCCCTCGGCAGCGCAGCAATCGCCGCCGCGGCGGACCGCGAAGAAGGCGTCGCGGCGTTCATGGAAAAACGAAACCCCACATTTTCGGGCCTTTGAAGATATGAAAGACATCACAATCAACCCTGCCATCCCGTTCGAGCTGCCGCCTCTGTTTGAAGGTCGGCACCTCATAGATGGCACGTGGCAGGAAAGCGCTTCGGGCGAGACGTTCGAGCGCCGCTCACCCTCGCACGGCCATATCGTCAGCCGCTCGGCCACTGGGGGCGAGGTTGAGGCCGAGGCCGCGATTCAGGCGGCGCGCAAGGCGTTCGACAGCGGTGTCTGGAGCCGTGCATCGGGCAAGGAACGCGCAGCAGTCCTGCTGAAAGTCGCGGACCTGATTGAACAGAATGTCGACCGGATCGCCCTGATCGAAACGCTGGAAAGCGGCAAGCCGATCAGCCAATCCAAGGGCGAGGTTGGCGGTGCCGCGGATCTGTGGCGCTATGCGGCTTCATTGGCGCGCAGCACCCACGGCGACAGTCACAATACACTTGGCGCGGACATGATGGGTGTCGTTCTGAAGGAACCCATCGGTGTCGTCTCCATCATCACGCCATGGAACTTTCCGTTCTGGATCCTTAGCCAGAAACTGCCATTTGCACTGGCCGCAGGCTGCGCTGTCGTCGTGAAGCCGTCCGAGATGACGCCGTCGACGACCTTGATGCTGGGCGAGTTGCTGATTGAGGCCGGACTGCCCGCCGGTGTCTGCAATATCGTTCTGGGTTACGGCGTTCCCGTCGGAAGCGTGATGTCCAGCCACGACAGCGTGGATATGGTCAGCTTTACCGGCTCGACAGTCGTGGGTAAGACGATCAGCGCAGTTGCATCGGACACGCTCAAGAAAATAGCGCTGGAGCTTGGCGGCAAAAACCCGCAGGTCATCTTTCCCGATGCCGATCTGGATGCAGCGGCGGATGCCGTTGTTTTCGGCGTCTATTTCAATGTTGGGCAGTGCTGCAATTCAAGCAGTCGCATCATTGTGCACGAAGACATCGCCGACGATTTCCGTGAGCGTGTCGTTGCCTTGTCGCGCAAAGTCAAATTCGGCGATCCACTGGACCCGACGACGCAAGTCGGAGCAATCGTAACACCGGAGCACAACTCAAAAATCGACGCTTATGTTAAACAAGCGCAGGCGTCCGGCGCGACTATAGATCTGGGTGGTAAGCCGCTAGAGGTCGAAGGTTTGGGCGATCAGTTCTACCAGCCGACAGTGATTTCTGACGTGTCGCCAGAAATGCCCATTGCCCGCGATGAGGTTTTTGGACCGGTTCTGTCCGTTTTGACCTTCAAAACACTGGACGAAGCAATCGCGCTAACCAATGATAGCGGTTACGGTCTGTCGGCAGGGGTCTGGAGCGAAAACGTTCATACCTGCCTGGAATTCGCCCGACGCGCAGAAGCGGGCACGGTCTGGACCAACACCTGGATGGACGGGTTCCCCGAGGTCGCGTTTGGGGGCGTCAAGCAATCCGGGCAGGGGCGGGAAATCGGACGCTACGGGTTCGAGGAATTCTTCGAAGTGAAATCAGTAGTCATGCGCATCGGGAACAGCCGAGTGCCATGGGTTCCGAAAGATTAAATCCGGGCACCGGATTGGTCCCGAATAAGAATAACGCATTAAGGGAGGAAACAAGAATGCGTAAACTGCTGAAGACAAAAACGCTGTTTGTGGCCGGTCTGCTGTGCACGACCAGCCTTGCGCACGCTGAAGACGTGGAAGTTCTGCACTGGTGGACTTCAGGCGGTGAGGCCGCCGCGTTGAATGTTCTCAAGGACGACCTGTCCGGGCAAGGAATCGGCTGGACGGACATGCCCGTTGCGGGCGGTGGTGGCGAACAGGCGATGACAGTTCTGCGCGCACGCGTCACCGCTGGCAACGCTCCAACAGCCGTTCAGGCCCTGGGTTTTGACATTGTCGACTGGGCCAATCAGGGTGCGCTGGCTGATCTGAACGAAGTGGCCGCCAAGGAAGGTTGGGATGACGTCGTTCCAGATGCTCTGAAAGCCTTTGCTAAGCATGACGGTAAATGGGTTTCGGCACCAGTAAACGTGCACTCGACCAACTGGGTCTGGGCTAACAAGGCGGTGCTGGATGCCAACGGTATCGCACAGCCCACCAACTGGGACGAGTTCGTCGCAGCGGTTGAGGCGTTGAAAGCTGCCGGTGTCACTCCGATCGCGCATGGTGGTCAGGCCTGGCAGGATGCGACTATATTCGATGCGGTGGCGATGTCGACACTTGGGCCAGATGGCTACAAGGCAGCGTTCATTGACCTGGACGAGGAAACGCTTGGTGGCGACGCTATGAAAGAAGCGTTCGAACGTATGGCATTCATCCGCGACAACGTGGACGAGAATTTCTCAGGCCGCGATTGGAACCTGGCGACTGCAATGGTCATCAACGGTGAAGCCGGTTTCCAAATGATGGGTGACTGGGCCAAAGGTGAATTTTTGAATGCGGGCAAGGTGCCGGGTGAAGATTTCCTGTGTTTCCGCTTCCCCGGCACTCAGGATCAGGTCACCTTCAATGCTGACCAGTTCATGATGTTCGATCAGGGCGGTTCGGTATCGGCTGAACAGGCCGCGCTGGCCAGCGCGATCCTGTCGCCATCCTTCCAGATTGCCTTCAACAAGGTGAAGGGGTCTGTCCCCGCGCGTACCGATGTGGATGGAAGTGATCTGGATGCCTGTGGTCAGCAGGGCATGAAGGATCTGGCAGCTGCTGCTTCCTCGGGCAACCTGTTCGGTTCGATGGCCCATGGCCATGCCGCACCGGCATCTGTGAAGAACGCGGTCTATGACGTCGTCACAGCCCATTTCAACGGCGAATATGACAGCGAGACTGCTGTCGTTGAACTGGTCGACGCAGTTTCGATCGCCAAATGATCTTATCGTGATCCTCCCGATGGGGCGGCGGGTTGGTCGCCCTGTCACCAAGAGGGCGCAATCGCTCCGACCCACAACTACTCGAACGAGGAGGGCGCGCCATGGCTGGTTCAGCCGACGCGGATTTCAAGACACGCCTTCAGAACTGGATTCCCAAGCTGGTCCTGTCCCCATCGATCGCGATGATGACGGTCTTTGTCTACGGCTTCATTCTGTTTTCGGTCTATCTTTCCTTTACTGACAGCCGCATTCTGCCAACCTTTGGTTGGGTCGGCTGGGAAAACTACGACAAGCTGTGGCGGCTGAGCCATTGGGAAACATCGCTGATCAATATGGGTATCTACGCCAGCCTGTATATCGTGATCTGCACATGCCTTGGGCTGGGTCTGGCGATTTTCCTCGATCAGAAAATCCGCGGTGAGGGGCTGCTGCGCCCGATCTACCTGTACCCGATGGCGCTGAGCTTCATCGTCACCGGTACCGCATGGAAATGGTTTCTGGATCCCGGCATCGGCTTGGAAAACGTAATGCACACATGGGGTTGGACGAGCTTTGAGTTCGATTGGATCAAGAACCGCGACTATGCGATTTACACGGTCGTTCTGGCAGCGGTCTGGCAGACCAGCGGCTTCGTGATGGCAATGTTTCTGGCTGGCCTGCGTGGGATCGACAACGAAATTCTGCGGGCTGCGCAAATGGATGGGGCCTCGAACTGGAACCTCTATCGCCGGATCATCATCCCGCAATTGCGTCCGGCGTTCCTGTCGGCCTTCGTGATCCTCAGCCACCTTGCGATCAAGACCTTTGACCTTGTGATCGCCCTGACCGGGGGTGGGCCCGGTCGGGCCACCGAACTGCCCGCGACCTTCATGTATTCCTATACGTTTACACGGAACCAGATGGGCATCGGTGCGGCCTCGGCCACGATCATGTTGATGACAATTGCGGCGATCATGATCCCCTATCTCTACGCCGAATTGCGGGAGAAACGCTGATGTCCCAAGCAACTCAGGATACCGCAATCCGAGTCGGCCGCGTTATGCGCACACTGATCTATCTGGTGCTGTTACTCTTCGGTCTGTTCTACCTGCTGCCGCTCTACGTCATGCTGGTAAATTCGGTGAAGCCGCTTGAGGAAATCACCGGCGGTGGCATGATGAATCTGCCGCAGGTGTTCACGATTGAACCCTGGCTCAAGGCATGGTCCTCGGCGCAGATCGGCGTCGATCCTACGGGGTTGAAGCCCTACTTCTGGAACTCGATCAAAATGGTAGTTCCGGCGGTGATCGTCTCGACCATCCTTGGCGCGCTGAACGGCTATGTATTGACCAAGTGGCGCTTCAAGTATGACACCATCCTGTTCGGTCTGATGCTGTTCGCCTGCTTCATTCCGTTCCAGATCGTGCTGATCCCGATGGCGCGGATGCTGGGTATCATCGGGCTGGCGGGAACCACTTGGGGTCTTGCGCTGGTGCACGTGGTCTATGGGATTGGCTTCACCACGCTGTACTTCCGCAACTACTATGCCGTGTTCCCGACTGAGCTGATCCGCGCGGCGCAGATCGATGGGGCCGGGTTCTTCCAGATCTTCTGGCGCATCCTGTTGCCCAGTTCCGGACCGATCGCAGTGGTTTCGATCATCTGGCAGTTCACCAACATCTGGAATGACTTCCTGTTCGGTGCGTCCTTTGCTGACGCCAACAGTCAGCCGATGACAGTGGCGCTGAACAACCTCGTACAGTCGTCAACTGGTGTGAAGGAATACAACGTTCATTTCGCAGGCGCCATTCTGGCGGCCATGCCAACTCTGCTCGTCTACATTGTGGCCGGACGTTACTTCGTCCGCGGCCTGATGGCGGGTTCCGTGAAAGGATAAGACCTTATGGGTTTTCTGGACATAGACAACGCGACCAAGTCCTACGGATCGGTCGAGGTTCTGCACAAGGTCGATATTTCGGTGCAGGAGGGCGAGTTCCTCGTGCTGGTCGGTCCGTCGGGCTGTGGCAAGTCGACCCTGCTGAACATGATCGCAGGGCTGGAGGAGATCACCAGCGGCGAAATCCGCATCAAGGATCAGGTGATGAACGGGGTGCACCCGTCGAACCGCAACATCGCCATGGTTTTCCAAAGCTATGCTTTGTATCCCAATATGACAGTCGGGCAGAACATCACCTTCGGGCTTGAGATGCATGGCGTGCCAAAGCCCGAGCGTGAGAAGGCCATGCAAGAGGTCGCCAAGCTGTTGCAGATCGAGCAACTGCTGGATCGTAAACCCGGCCAACTGTCAGGTGGTCAGCGTCAGCGGGTGGCTATGGGCCGTGCGCTGGTACGGAACCCCGATGTGTTCCTGTTCGATGAACCGCTTTCCAACCTCGACGCCAAGCTGCGCGTCGATATGCGGACCGAGATAAAGAAGCTGCACCAGAACCTTGGCACGACCATTGTTTACGTGACCCACGACCAGATCGAGGCGATGACCCTATCTAGCCGCATTGCGGTCATGAACGGTGGCTATGTGCAGCAACTGGGCACGCCGCAAGAGATCTATGACACGCCAGCCAATATCTTTGTGGCAACTTTTATGGGCTCACCCGCGATGAACGTTTTGCCTGCGAAAGTGACCGTTCTGAACGGCCGACCACATGCCGAGGTCGCCATTCACGACGGGTCGATGGCGCAACTCCCCTTCAGTCAGGATAACCTGACGGCATGGGATGGGCGCGACATTCTGTTGGGTATCCGTCCGGAAACTATAACCGATATGGATGGCGCGGATCGGAAGTCTTCGAATATTGCGCAAATGGCCAATCGTATTGTGGTCACGGAACCTGCAGGGTCTGACACGTTTGTGTCGATGCAACTGGGCGGGCGCGACGTGATCGCCCGGATGCGCTCGGATGCCGAGGTCGCACCGGGTCAGGATTTCCCCTTTGCCGTGAACATGGAAAAGGCCGTTGCCTTTGATCCGGAAAGCGAGATGCGGATCCTTCCATGACCCGTGCTGACGTCATCATCATTGGGTCGGGTATCGGCGGGGCAACTCTGGCTGCAGCACTCGCGCCGTCCGGTTGCCGCATCCTGATCCTTGAACGAGGTGAGCGTTTGCAACCCTCGCCGCAGGATCGGGACCCACAGGCGATCTTTGCCGACGGGCATTTTCGCCCCGATGAAACATGGCTGGATGGGGCAGGTAAACCCTTCAACCCGGGAAACTATTATTGCGTGGGCGGAAACTCCAAGTTCTACGGAGCGGCATTGATCCGTTACCGGAAAGAGGATTTTGAGCCGCGTCAGCATATGGGCGGCCATTCGTCCGGCTGGCCCATGTCGTATGAAGAGCTGGAGCCCGACTATACTAGGGCCGAGGAGCTCTACGACGCGCACGGGACCACTGGCGAGGATCCCACCGAACCGCCGCACAGCAGAGGCTATCCATTCCCACCAGTGCCGGATGAAGCGGACATTGCCGACCTGAGGGTTCGGTTAACCCACACCGGGCTGACACCGTCCTCGGTGCCGTTGGGCGTGGACATCGATGCATGGCTTGCGGCGGGACAAACCACTTGGGATGCGTTTCCAAACACGCGCGGCGGCAAAATGGATGCGGAAACCCGTGCGCTTTCCGCGGCTTTGAAACACGACAATGTTGAATTGTTGACTGGTGCCCGCGCCCGGAAGCTTATTGCCGGCGGTGACGGGCTTATCGCCAGCGTTAACGTTGACGGGCATGGCACCTTGGACGCGCCGATTATCGTTCTGGCGGCCGGGGCGGTTCAGTCGGCGGTCTTGTTGCTGCAATCTGCGAATGACAATTGCCCAACTGGTCTTGCAAATCGCTCGGATCAAGTTGGGCGGAACTTTATGAACCACAATTGCTCGGCAGTACTGGCCTTGCATCCGCTGCGACGGAACCGCGCTGTTTATCAGAAGACACTGATGTGTAACGACTATTACAACGGTGACGAAGAAGGCGGTGCGCCGCTGGGCAATATTCAGATGCTGGGTAAGATCACCGGGCCGATCCTTGCATCACAAACCCATTTGCCGGGTCCAATTGCTGCGCTGATCGCCAATCGAAGCTTCGATTTCTATGCTATGTCCGAAGATCTGCCCAATCCGGACAGCCGCGTGACGGTTGAAGGCGACCAGATCAGGCTGGATTGGAAGCGCTCAAATTGGGCGGCGCATGAGGCCCTTGTAGCCCGGTTGAAGGCGCATCTTAAAAAAGCGGGTTTTCCGGTGGTGCTGTCACGGCCATTTGACCGGCGCACGCCGTCGCACCAATGCGGGACGGCTCGGATGGGAAATGATCCGGCTAGCAGCGTCGTCGACACGTATTGCCGCAGTCACGACCACAAGAACCTGTTCATCGTCGACGCTTCGGTCCTTCCGACGTCTGGTGCGGTTAACCCGGCCCTTACGATAGCCGCACTGGCGTTCAGGGCAGGTCGTCACATCATTGATACGGAGTTTTCCGCATGACCGGAACAGCATTGGTGACCGGAGGACAACAGGGCATTGGTCTTGGGATCGCGCGCGCCTTGATCGCGGCGGGGTACAAGGTGGCACTAGCCTCTCGCTCGACACCCGACAAACCGGTCGTTAAGGCGGCTTTGGTAGAGCTTGGTCCAAGTGCAATTTATGTGCAGCACGACGTGTCCGACATTGATCACGTTCCGGCGCTACTGGATCAGGTCGAAGCCGATTTGGGCCCGATCACCGCGTTGATAAGCAACGCAGGGGTGGGAGCGCCGGTGCGTGGTGACATGCTGGATCTGAAGCCCGAGAACTGGGATTTCGTGCAGAACATCAACCTGCGTGGACCGTTTTTTCTGGCGCAAGAGGTGGCCCGGCGTATGTTGGAGCAGCCGCAAGAAACCTATCGTTCGATCACCTTTGTCACTTCGGTCAGCGCGACGATGGTGTCGATTGAACGGGCCGAGTACTGCGTGTCCAAAGCGGCGGCGGCGATGATGGCCCAACTGTTCGCGGTGCGCATGGCCCCCCATGGTATCGGCGTTTTTGAACTGCGACCGGGCATAATCGCGACTGAGATGACGGCAGGCGTACGCGACAAGTACACCGACCGTATCGAAGGCGGTCTTGTTCCCGCGGCACGCTGGGGTGAGCCCGAGGATATTGGGTGCATCGTCGTCCCGCTGGTTCAGGGGCAGATGCATTTTGCGAACGGTGCCGCCATCCCGGTGGATGGCGGCCTGTCAATCTTACGTCTGTAAGTCAGGACACATAAGAATGTCTGAAGGATTTGATTTCATTGTCATCGGAGGTGGCTCAGCAGGATCGGTGATCGCTGCGCGTCTTTCCGAAGAGCCGTCGGCGAGTGTGCTGTTGCTAGAGGCCGGCTCAACCGACCGCCACCCATTCTTTCACCTGCCGGCCGGATTCGCAAAGATGACCAAGGGTATAGGCAGCTGGGGTTGGTCCACGGTTCCGCAAAAGCATATGCAGAACAAGGTCTTCAACTACACCCAGGCCAAGGTGATCGGAGGGGGATCGGCGATCAACGCGCAGATCTATACTCGTGGCGCGGCGCAGGATTACGATGACTGGCGGCAGATGGGTTGCGAGGGGTGGGGCTACACCGACGTGCTGCCCTATTTCAAAAAGTCCGAAGACAACGACACCTACGATGACGAATTTCACGGCAAAGGCGGACCGCTAGGCGTGTCCATGCCCGCAGCACCTCTGCCAATCTGTGATGCCTATATCAAGGCAGCCGGGGAAGTGGGAATTCCCGAAACACACGATGTGAATGGCGCCAAACAGGACGGAGCTGGGTACTATCAACTGACCCAACGCAACGCTCGGCGCTCATCTGCCGCGATGGCGTTTATTGCGCCGAACCGCAGCCGCCCGAACCTAACCGTGCGCACCGGAGCGCAGGTCCGCCGCATCACGGTGGACAAAGATAGGGCAACCGGTATTGAGATGATGAATGGTGACAAGATCGCCGCCGCGAAAGAAGTCATTCTGTCCTCGGGTGCCATTGGTTCACCGCGTTTGTTGCAACTGTCCGGTATAGGTCCGGCGGATCAATTAGACGGTCTCGGCCTAGACGCGGTTTATCATCAGCCTCAGGTCGGCGCGAACCTGCAAGACCATCTGGATCTGTATTCCATTTGCGAGGTGACCGGGCCGCACACCTATGACCGTTTTGCCAAACTGCACCTCTCGGCCTTGGCCGCGCTGCAATACGCGTTCACCCGCAAAGGGCCGGTTGCGTCCAGCCTGTTTGAAACGGGTGGGTTCTGGTACGCCGATCCGGATGCACGCTCGCCCGACATTCAGATGCATCTGGGGCTGGGCACGGGCATCGAGGCGGGCGTCGAGGCAATGCCAAACGGTGGGGTCACCCTAAACGCCTGTTTCCTGCGACCAAGGTCGCGCGGAACGGTTAGGCTGCAAAGCTCCGACCCTGCGGTCATGCCACTGATCGATCCCAACTATCTGGCGGATCCTTATGATCGGGAGATGTCCATTCGTGGGTTGAAACTGGTGCAGAACGTCCTCGCACAGGAGGCCTTGAAACCTTACATCCTCGCCGAACGCCTGCCGGGGCCGGACGTGCGGACCGAGCAGGAGTATTTCGACTTTATCTGCGTGCATTCCAAAACCTCGCACCACTGCGCGGGCACCTGCCGGATGGGCAGCGATGCAGAGGCCGTTTTGGACCCGCGTCTGCGGTTCAATGGGATCGAAGGGCTGCGCGTCGCGGATGCGTCGATCATGCCGACGGTCAATTCCTCGAACACCAACGCTCCGACAATCATGATCGGCGAAAAGGCTGCTGACATGATTAAACAAGACCAAGGTTTCTGAACATGATCCGCCATATCGTACTGACCAAGTTCCGCCCTGACGTGACCGAAGAGACCATCGGGGCCATTTATAAAGGCCTTGCAGCCGTGGCTGAGGCGCTGCCGGGGGCCAGCGGGTTCACCGGTGGCCGTAGTGAAAGCCCCGAGCAGATCGAACGCGGATACATGCATGGGTTCGTGATCGACTTCGAAGATTGGGCGGCGCTGGAGACCTATCAAAACAACGAAACGCACAAGGCGCTGGGCGCGCAACTGGTCGAGAACGCCGTGGGCGGCATCGACGGCATTCTGGTTCTGGATTTGGAGGTCTGAGACAATGAAACTGATTTTGCCAAATCCTGAGGGGCAGCTTGAACCCTATGCGCTGACCGGAATTCCGTTAGTGCCGCGCGCGCCGCAGGTGCCTTTGACGCGGACAGCCTTTGCGGCGGCGCACGTTGTCTCGGACCCGCTGGCGGAACGCGACCCCTGGGATGGTCGCCCGGCAGTGGATTGGGATGC
Source organism: Ruegeria sp. BF12 (assembly GCF_056538705.1). Lineage (NCBI taxonomy): Bacteria > Pseudomonadati > Pseudomonadota > Alphaproteobacteria > Rhodobacterales > Roseobacteraceae > Ruegeria > Ruegeria sp. BF12. The sequence goes on from NZ_JBQFTP010000003.1 coordinate 521,594, forward strand.
GACCTTGCGCTTTCGTCAAGGGCTGTGGGATCAGGGTTTGGGTCTGGCCGAGGCAATGGATACTGCTCAGCGCGGGATGGGTGTGGATTGGGCGACTGCGTTGGAGCTGATCCAGCGCACAATGACAGCCGCAAAGGCGCACCCAATGTCACCACGTGTCGCCTGTGGGGCAGGGACAGATCACCTGCCGCTGCGCGCGTTGAATACCGCTGGCGAAATCCTGTCGGCTTACGAACATCAGGCTGAAGCGATTGAGGCTGCCGGTGGTCAATTGATCCTGATGGCTTCGCGCGCTTTCCCGGCGATCAACGCGGGCCCGGATACCTATCATGACGTCTATCGCGCGCTGATTGACGGTGCGGCGGAACCGGTGATCCTGCATTGGCTGGGCGACATGTTTGACCCTGCTCTGACCGGCTATTGGGGCAGTGCGGATGTCGATACCGCCAGCAATTTCGTCCTGTCTATGATCAATGAGAATCCGGCCAAAGTGGACGGGATCAAAATTTCCTTGCTGGACCAAGCGCACGAAGAAGCCTTCCGCGCGCGATTGCCGGAAGGCGTGCGTCTATACACCGGTGATGACTTTAACTATGCGGATCTAATTGCCGGGGAAGACACGCATTTCTCGCATGCGTTGCTTGGAATTTTTGCCGCCATTGCCCCTGCGGCCAGTCAGGCGCTTGAAGCGTTGGCGATGGGTGACATGGATCGCTACAATGCGCTGTTCGCGCCGACCGTTCCCCTCAGCCGAGAGATATTCAAGGCCCCGACGCGGTTCTACAAAGCAGGGATCGCGTATCTGGCGTGGCTGAACGGGTCGCAGTCCCATTTCATCATGCCGGGCGGGTTCCAATCCAGCCGCGACATCTGCCACTACGCGCAAGTCTTCAGGCTTGCGGATCAGGCCGGTTTGCTCTCGGACCCGGAACTGGCTAAAGCACGGATGACCACGCTTCTCAGCCTGCATGGAGTTGAACAATAACCTGAATGCGCAGACCCACGATCATAGATGTTGCCAACTCGGCAGGCGTTTCAAAATCCACGGTCAGCCTGGTTCTGCAAGGCAGCCCGCAGGTGAAGCAAGAGACGCGCAAGCTGGTTCATGCCGCGATGAAAGAGATCGGGTACGTCTATAACCGATCGGCGGCAAATCTACGGTCAACGGGAACAGCGCTTATTGGTTTGGTAATCAACGACCTGACCAACCCATTTTTCACTGAGTTTGCGACTTCCTTGCAGATGGCACTGGGGTCCCGAGGCTATGCGGTCGTTGTGGCCAATACAAACGAAGACCCCGAGCTTCAAGATCAGGTGGTGGGCGCGATGCTGGAGCATGGGGTTTCCGCCTTGATCCTATCGCCTGCTTATGGCGATGTCTCGAACACCTTGTCCGCGGTCGAGCGAGCTGGCATCCCTTTGATGCAGGTCTTGCGGCAAGCTGAAAGCGAAACGGCGAGATTTCCCTTTATCGCCCCCGACTATGCAGAGGGTGGTCGAGCCGCTACGCAGTACCTGATCGAAACGGGTGCGCGGAACATCGCTTTCATCGGTGGTCTGGATGGCGCCGAAGTTACTCGCGAAAGACTGTCTGGCTACATTGGTGCAATGAGGTGCAACGGCATACAGCCTATTGTGAAGACAGGGGAATCCAGTCGGTCATTTGGGCATGAAGCAACGATCAGCCTTTTCAAGGAGCATCCGGAGTGCGACGCCGCAGTTTGCTTTAATGACCTTATTGCCTTTGGGATGATTAATGCCTGCCATGAAGCGCAAATTAAGATTGGCACGGAGTTTCAGATCGTCGGTTTCGACGATATCAAGGAAGCCTCGGAATGCTGGCCAGCACTGTCTACGGTACACTGCGGCGTCTCTGAGTTTGGCGAACAAGTGGCAGACATTGTTTTGCTATGGCTGCAGGATGGAGTTACGCCGGCACAACATGCGCGCACTTCCACGCGTTTGGTTTTGAGGCAAACCACGAAAGACAAAGAATAGCCTGAGGGTCTTGTCAGAAGAACTTGGCTTGAGGCGGGCAGGCGTGTTGCGTAGCTTTTTCCCATGACCAGACCTGCCTCTTTCAAGTATTTCAAAACCAGTCCTGAGATCATCCGTCTTGCGGTGATGCTGTACATCCGTTTCCCGCTCTCGCTTCGGAATGTCGAAGATCTGCTGCACGAGAGAGGCATCGACGTGAGCCACGAAACTGTCCGATATTGGTGGAACCGGTTTGGCCCGATGTTTGCTGCTGAAATCAGACGGAAGCGTGTTCAGCAGCTGCGCGCATTCTCCAAATGGAAGTGGCACGTGGACGAGGTTTTCGTGAAGGTAAATGGCAAGCGGCATTACCTTTGGCGGGCTGTTGATCACGAAGGCGAGGTGCTGGAAGCCGTTGTCACCAAACGCCGAAACAAAGCTGCAGCACTGAAGTTCCTCAGGAAATTGATGAAGCGGCACGGTTGCGCCGAAGAGATCGTCACAGATCGCTTCGCTTCTTACAAGGCTGCTCTCAGAGAGCTTGGTGCGACCGAAAAACAGCATACGGGCAGGTGGCTCAACAACCGCGTCGAGAATTCGCACCTTCCTTTCCGACGGCGCGAACGCGCCATGCAACGTTTTAGGCGGATGCGAAGTTTGCAGAAGTTCGCCGCCGTCCATTCCTCCGTCTACAACCATTTCAACCAGGAAAGATCGCTAGCCAGTTGAGACATCTTCAAGCTGACCCGCGCCGCCTCTCTTAGCGAGTGGCGTCAACTTTGTTCCGGATAGGTTCGCGGTTTCCGCGGCAAACTGAGACTGGTTCGAATTCGTCTGACAGCACCTTCTCCGGACCTCATGACTGCGCCGATTTGGTGAATAGCTTGCAAGCCGTTGGATTTGATAGGTTCTTCTATTGCATAACTGAACACTTCGACACGGGTGGCGTTCGCGAGATGGAACCGGCATCGAACATCTCGTCAGAACACGCGGTCGGCGATTTTCTCCAAAGCCCCTACTTGTCCTCAAGGAGGTCGGGCTGTTCTGGTGCCGCACCACCCGTGGCGAACAGCGACTCTATGATGTCTTTCAGGACGCGCCGCCGCTCCATGATGGTCTTCAGCCTGTCAATAAACTGCGGGTCTTCATCGTTTTTTGGGGAGATGTTCTTCTCGACCAGCCGAACCGACGGTGGATCGAAATTCAACATCTCGGAGAAGACCTCGTTCGGACGGTTCTCCAGTCCTTCCCGTAGGCTGTCATCGTCAGACCGATTTCCCCAGCGCGTCATGTAGTCCGGCGGCGCTGCCTTCCATCTGGGGAGAAATTCAGCCACGAAGTTATCGCGGAAAGTCTTCCGGTGCGCATCGAGCGCTTCTCGGACTTTTTTACGATAACGCTCACGACGCGGAATGGTACGTGCAGCGTCACTGTGTTGGGGATCGGCGTCCTGCTGGGCATGCCGCCGCCTCAATGGGTTAATTGCCTATATGGAGAAAGGCAAAGGAGTCGTGGCAACAGGACCCACATACGATTGGTGCTTCGCGCTTGGTCGAGACGAGTTCGTTGACAAGATCACGCAAAATGTACTGGACCGCTTCACCTCTTAGCGGCTTTGGTGTTGGCAAGATAGATAATTGAAATATTCGCTATGCGTTGCCATAGCGGTAAGCGCTGTGCGGTTTGGGTTCAGTGAGAGCCTCCGCTAGCTGTTCATATTTTTGTTCTATTGCGTCTCTAGAGCGGTTGTTCACTCGGACCAAACATTCCGTAGTGTGATTAACGACGGCTTTGTCCGCAAAGCAGTCGTGCGAGCAACTAGCAGCGAATAGCAGCTTCGAGCCCTAAGCAGAAACGCCAAGCGATTACGCAGAAAAACCTGCTCACACCAAAAATCAGTGGTCAACAATTCTACTCAGTTTCTGAGGATCGCGCCCATAGGTTGATTTCCTCTTCCGAGCTGACCTGATCAATCTTGGCGAGTTCCGCTTCGGTAAATTCCAAATTCCGGACCGCACCTACGCAATCCACGATTTGCTCAGGTCGCGAAGCGCCAATAAGGGCTGTCGTAATCCGGTCACCTCTCAGCACCCAAGCAAGCGCCATCTGAGCTAATGATTGACCGCGTGACGCCGCTATGTCGTTTAGAGCCCTGACACTCGTCAGTGAACGTTCATTGATCATGCCTTCCAATAGAGACGTGCCTTGGGTTGCACGACTGTCTTCGGGAATGCCGTTCAGATACTTCGATGTCAAAATACCCTGAGCAAGTGGCGTAAACGCAATCGATCCCACGTTCAATTCGTCAAGCGTATCCAACAGCCCGTCCCGCTCAACCCAACGGTTGAGTAGGTTATACGACGGCTGATGGATCAGGCACGGTGTGCCAAGGTCTTTCAAGATGGCCAGCGCTTCGCGCGTTCGTTGCGAGTTGTAGCTTGAAATTCCGACGTAAAGTGCGCGTCCAGAGCGCACTATATAGTCTAGGGCTCCCATAGTTTCTTCCAGAGGGGTATCTGGATCATAGCGGTGGGAATAAAAGATATCTGCGTATTCTAGCCCCATCCGTTTGAGCGACTGATCACAAGAGGCCACAAGATACTTTCGTGATCCCCACTCCCCATAGGGGCCCGGCCACATATCATACCCTGCCTTGGTAGATATGATGAGTTCGTCCCGATAGCCTGCGAAATCAGTTTTTAGAATTTCGCCGAATGCTTCTTCCGCCGATCCCGGCGGCGGGCCATAGTTATTTGCTAAATCAAAGTGCGTTATACCCAAGTCAAAAGCAGTGCGACAGAGATCGCGCTTTGTCTGGTGCGGGGTATCTCCACCAAAGTTGTGCCATAACCCAAGGCTGATCGCGGGTAGCTTTATGCCAGACTGCCCACAACGGCGGTAGACCATTTGCTCGTAGCGGTCCGGATTGGGAAGAAACGGGCGCGGCCGAGGCTTCGGGGGGCGTTGTAATTTGCTCATCTGTCCATAATCCGAGATCATCACCCCGTGTCAATTCAACGAGATAGTAATCGGCAAACAGCGAAGCCTGCCGTATAGACGAAACATGCCTCAGGCATTGTCAGCGCAGATTGTCAAACTGCAAACTAGTCCTCGAATAACGCGCGAACCTTCGACATGTCATACGCATGTTCCGTCAGGTTTTCAGGATCCCATTCGCTTCGCCCAGCTTCAAAAAAATCCCCGCCGTATACGTGGATTGCTCCGGTCAACTTGGGGATAGGGTTTGTGACCGAGTGAATGAGGTCCTTACCAAGCGGAGCATAGTCACCCGTCGACAATGCTCGAGCCCCCGCCGCTTCAATGCGTCCGTTAGGGTCATCTGCTACGCGCCGCCAAAATATGTTATCTTCTCTACCACCATAAATACCGATCACGGCCCACATTTCGTGATTGTGGGGCATTATGGTCATTCCTGGCTTCCAAACGACGTTGACGATTGTCAGATCACCTGACTTGTAGATGGGAAAGATTCCGCTTTCGGTCGGCTCTCCCAAGGCTTGCGTCACGCCCGCGGGATCGCGCATCGCCCGGTCCACTACTTGAGCCACCGATTTGTGAGACGCGTCCCGATCCACTGCGGTCCGGCAGTCCGCCACAAACTGTTCCATGTTCCACATATCTTCAGCCCCCAATTGCATACTATAAAGGCAACAGGGTAGCACAGGCTGCAAAATAGACGAAATTGGGACCCAGATTGCAGCTGCATGTTTCGGGTATCTAAGACTTCCAATGACTGCTTGGCCTGCTTAGCGTTCGTTCGCCAAATCGGGGGAATGTCTACTTTGCGGGACATCCGTCGATTGCATCGCATACATTAGGCTGTCTGTTTGCTTAATCGAAAATGCGTTCGCCCTGCTCGTCGATCACCTGTTTCGCCTTTGCGATGCTGAAGCTTTCGCCCTGATCCCGGGTCTCAAAAACATCCGCCCGGATCACAGTATGGGTCTTGCGATCTCCGTCGATGGTCTTTTCGATACGGGCTAAAAGGCGGTATTTGCCACCTTCGGGCATCAAGTCCGGAAAGATTTCGAACCCTCTGTAAGAGACCGGCTCCGGCTCCGACTTTTCACCGCCACCGAAAAGTTTAGAGAAGAGGGACATTGGGCGGCTCCTTTCAGCGTTGCTATGACGGGAGACTAGCGCCGCTTAGGACAGGCGTGAAGCATGTCGTGCTATTGGAACATTTGTCTTCGGTCCGTTGGCACGGTCCTTGCGTTGCCTAATACGTCCAGATCCGCGGTAATAGTCCATTCCTCCGCACCACTCTCCCTTGTACGGACGGTCCAAAACCGCCATTCTGACACGCTGCCACCAACGACCGCGCTGAGCCCAGAGCAGACTAAGTAATTTTAAGTCTTAACTTAATATCACTTATCCCTGAGGTGTGTACCAGATTGGCGACGTATAGGCCCTTTCTTGTATAGACCGAGGGGCTTCGTCAGGGATCTCCGTTCCGAACACCTTTGCATCGTATGTCGTCCAGCGCGGCGTCGGTATGGCCAGCACTCTGACGTAGTAGAACGCGCTTTGCGTCGGGTCGTAGTCCGGGTCTTCGCAAAATCCGGCGAGAATTGCCTGACCGATCTCGTTTGTCCAAGACGCGTTTTCTACGTCTACCGTATTCCCAACCGGTCCGTCACAAGCCGCGTTAATAAGTGCACGCCCACCACAAGCAACATCATAAACCCGTTCCGACGTTGTGCCGTCGCTATTCAGCCAGCCTTTGATAATCTGAATGCGGTCGAGGTTCGCCCCATCGGGATCACGAAGCGCACGAACCAGAAAGCGCGGAGAGCGACCGTTACTGTCCACTGGCAAATCCGCTCCCATCGGGCCGCCATTTTCGTATCCATACTCAGCAAAGTCAGCGCGCGGCAGGTCGGTTTCATCAAATTCGTATCCAGCAAAGACGCGAACGCGCATACGCGGTCCTGTGGTTGCATAGACTTCTTTTCGAGCAAAAATATCCCAAATGGCCTCGCGGGTGTTTTTCCTTGCCCAAATGGTCGCCAAACCCGACGCCGAAGTCTGCGATGCATATTGGGCAACACTCTCGTCACCACCGATACCGCCGACGACCTCTTCAAATCGGATCGGGTCAGCAGTAGGTTCAACAGCCGCGACTTTCCCGAAGAAATTGTCCTCGCCTACCGTGGACAGCGATGTATGAGCATCAGTTGAGCCGCTCGCGCCAAATTTGAACGGGTTTGTCCCAGTTTCCGCCTCGTACCTGTCGTACCGGGTTGCCACACGGCGCCAATCCTTGAGCCTGCCAAACATGATCTCGATCCGGTTGCCGCGTTTGTATCGGCGCTTGTGGGCCTCCCATTTGCGAGAGTCAGTTTTTGGAGGAACGACGCAAGCAATGTTGGAGCAGAAAAAATCGCCAGTGCTATTCGGGCACTGATTACGTGAACGGGTGGCTGCGACTTACTGGTAGCCATAGCTATTCAAGTTCATCGGAAAAAGGGAGCAGCCAGTTGTTTTTAGGGGCCCGCTTGAGGCTGATGCCGGTTTGCCCGACCGTTTCCGCTAAGGAAGTTTATCACAATTGATGTCAACTCGTCCCAGTCTGTAAATTCCCGTGCGCCATCTCGTGGATCGATATTTTGACCGCGCAAGACGACGTGCTTTAGAATCTCCCTCTCAAAGTACCCGTAGTTTTCGGGCCTCACCGCGCCTGCGATCAACGCCGTCGCATTTGGTTCAAAACCTGTTCGCATAAGCATTTCGTTAAGATAGTCACGCGCTTCTTCTCGACCTGACTCGAAAGCAGCTTTTAGGCCGATGGAAAGCACGAGAGACTCTCGTTTCATTAAATCCTCTCGATGTGACGCGACGAATGCCTCGAATGACTCGGGGTGCCTACGCTCGTGGACAGGGGCAAGAAGAATAACCTCGGCCACATCGTCAAGCGACATGTGACCGCGCATTTCATCAGTATTGATCAGCCTTATGTCGAAACCGGCTTCCTTCGCGATATTGCCTACGAAACGTGCAATCTTTGTCGTCTGACCTTCGACTGTAGCGAAGGCGATGAGTGCGGTCATTCCGATCCTCCCAAAAATCGGTCTGAATAGATTGCTTATTATGATTAAGTGGCGTGCGTTGCCCTTGATCTCCATCAAAGGCAATTCTTGGGAACATATCGGGATAGTTTGGGTATGAAATTGCTGTCCACGCGGAGAGTGTTTTTGGGAAAGCTCTCGACGACAGCTATTTCTAAGAGTTTTTTTCGGCTGACAATTTTCAAACTAGCCAATGCATAATGGTCTGTCTTTCTACCTAAAGGAAAAGGTCAAGACAGCGATAAAGACTAAAAAACTGATACCCCACACTGCAAACTTCACCTGTCGGCGTGCGGGCAGGTTTCTGAGCAGTCTAGTCATAGTCAAACCTTTCAGACAAAATCCTGTGGGACGCGGTGCCCCGCGCGATCAGATGATCTTCGACGGCGTCCATCATGGCAGGGGGGCCGCAGAGAACAAAAAGCCAGTTTTCAAATTGTTCAGAAGACAAATTGCGGTCCAACAGGGGGCCGTCGACCAAGCCTGTCTCTCCGGACCAATCTTTTGGTGGCTCGGAAAGAACAAATACTGTTTCTTCTTCGGACAACTCCCTGGGATAAACAATCTGCTCTTCCACCCGGTTGCCATAGATAAGCTTGAGATCGCGTTGTGTTTCACTCAACCGAACCTGACGCATAATGCTCAACATGGGGGCGATCCCGACACCACCCGCGATCAGAACAATGCCTTTCTCAGGGCGGTGGCTGATCGACAGATTCCCGTGCGGGGCATCCAGATAGGCCGTGGTTTGCGGAGCGATCTGCCCGAGACCGCATGTGAAATCCCCAAGCTCCTTTATCACGAATGAAACTTCGGGGCCTTCGGCTGGTGCCGAACTAATCGAGAATGGGTTCTCGTGCAGCGAGAAAGCACTGTGGCCAACGTTTAGCCAGGCAAACTGCCCTGCTTCGAAGGTTAGTCCGTTGTGACCATTGGGCTTGAGGCGCAACTCCCATTGCTTCGGTGTTAGTCGAGACACAGAAGCAACGCGCCACGGCCTTTTTCTCTGACGTAAAGGCCGAACGAGATAGACATACAGCAAAGTTCCAACTGCAATACTGGTCAGGGCAAGCCAGAGATACGTCAATAGCGGATGCCCACCGTAGCGCCCGGCATAGACAGTGTGGTGCAACAGCAAGCACGCAATTACGACGGCTCCTAGCCCGTGCAAGAGGCGCCATGTTTCGTATTTGTAATCAAGGGATTTACGGGCAATTGCCGAGGCGACCAGAATGAACAGTAAAAAATATGCGCCGATGCCCGATACCAGCGTAGAAAAGTCGGTCGAAATCGTAAGTTGGTTTGTTTCATCCCACGGGCGTCGTCCGCCAGAAGGCGTACCCTGATACAGAAGCGGGTGTATTAGCGCAAAGCCAAGCGCTGTACGCGCCATCAACTGATGCACCCGCATGGTTACATCCATACCCAGACCGGAAGAGATGAACTTGAACCGCCCAGACAGAAGGAACTCGACTAAGATTATTGAAAAAGCGAGCATTCCAAGCCCGGACGCGAGCTCTTGATGAAATGATCGCGGTTGCCATCCCAGGGACCAAGAAAAACCCAAGGGAGCCAAGATCAGCAAAACGTAAATCAGCGCCAGATAAGGCCATTTCATACGGTTTTGCTCCACTGTGCTAGAGTTAGGCAACTCGGGCTCATTTAGATTAAACGCTAAGCTGACCTGGGGCTCCGATCAAGACTACTGAGATTAGTGTTAAGTCCGCTACGACGCGGCAGGTTTGTTGGACGACGATTCCCGTTTCTGTTCATTCAGCCGGTGTGTGCGATCTGGCGAAAGATGAGGTTGCATGCTTGCGCAAGATCAAGGTCTTAGACCGCGCTTTCTGTCATAATATTGCGCGCGCGAAATCCGACCAAAGGAGGAGGCTGAAAAATGCTAGAAGACAAAAAGTCCCCGCAACTTTTCACTGGAACGCATCCGCTCTCCGACAACTTTCGGCGTGAAATGGAAACCCTGATGTCGCGTTTTTTGGGGGGAGGATCACCTTTCCTGCCAATGGAAACAACCGCGCAACGCACGGGTTTTCCGTCTCTTGACATGACAGGTGCGATTTCACCGGCAATCGATGTCCAGGAAACGGATTCTGCGATAGTTCTTACGGCTGAATTGCCGGGGCTCGAAGAGGATGACGTTGAAATTGAAGTCAAGGACCGCAGGCTAATATTGCGCGGTCAGAAGAAGATTGCGCATGATGAAACGGGGGATCTGCGTGTCAGCGAAAGAAGCTATGGCAGCTTTTCAAGAGCCATGACGCTGCCAGACACTGTGGAAGTCGAAAAGATTTCAGCAACGTTTGACAAAGGCGTTCTGCATATCGAGATGCCGAAGGCTGAGCCCCAGGATCCAAGCCGCAAGATCAAGGTATCGACTAAGTAGACGGTCGGGTGGTTCTTAGCCTTCCGAATTCACGACAAAACTGAGGGCCGACAATCGGTCGGCCTTCTTCGAAGCGCGAACCAATAGGTTTCTTGGTTCAATCGGTTCGAACGTTGCAAGTGATTGTATCAACATCTTTTTGTACATTTACATGTGGCGATGGGATTGGTGATGCAGCGTGGTAGAATGCCCTCACGCGTTTGGATAGGGGGCCATAATGCGAAAACCAGAAACGAGCAGCATTGCATCCTCAGGGGATGGTGGTGAAGGTGAGGTGCGGGCCTTTCTGGAGAGCCTGACAGGTCCATCGCGGGGAAACGTGAACTGGCTTGTCGGTAAAGCCCTGACTGTTTCTGTTGATGATGGCAGGGTGCTAAGCCTTCGACCTAAAGATGACCTGCCTCCCCATGATAACGATATTGCCGCGCTTCACTGGGCTGACGACGGTTACACGATAACCGCGTCAGCAGGGCGCAATGTATGGGTAAACGGGCAAAAAACCTCATCGACGCTTCTGAGGCATGGCGACATGATCGAGTTCGGTGAAAGGGGCCCCATGTCTCGATACAGGTTGTGCGATCACTCATTTCCCGCGCACCACACAGTCGAAGATATCCTCAGTGACGCATATGCTTACACCCGAACGAGCCGTCGACCTTTCGCCAAAAAGATGTCTGGTGCCCTGCGCGATAGTGGGCGGCGGCTTGCGTCTCAGACCACGATCCTTTTCAGGATCACAGTACTTGCAACGCTCCTTTTGATCGCGGGGTTTGGGTACCTGCTTTACCAAAACGACCGGCGCTTGGCGGATAGTATCGAACAGGAGTCCCGCAAGATCGAAGCGGTCGCGGTTATGCTCGCCCAGACGCGAGAAGATGCACTTACGCCTGATGACTTGGCTTCTTTGCGTGACGCTTTTGAGAACCAAGTTCTGTCGACCGAGCAGCGTCTTGGAACCTTGGAGCAGCGGGCCGGCGCCCCCGCGCGGGTGATCGCTGCCTCGACCCGGTCCGTCGCTTTCCTTCAGGGGGCTTATGGATTGCGCCACGTAGAAAGCGGGAAGATATTGCGGCATGTATTGGGACCGAACGGAGAAAACCTGAAAACCCCATTCGGCCAGCCTTGGATCGAACCGGATGGGACCGGCGAACCTGCAGAATTTCAGTTCACCGGAACCGGGTTTTTGATTGCTGGTGTACCTTTGATGGCCACCAATCGCCATGTTGCTTTGCCTTGGACTTCGGGGAACCGAGAGAAAGCACTGAGTGATGCTGGTCTTGAGCCTGAGATGTTGAGGCTGCTGGCCTATTTGCCTGATCAGACGGAACCAATAGAGGCGCGTTTGGTCCGGTTCAGCGAAACGGCTGACTTGGCGATTTTGGCAGTAGAGCCAAGCCGCGTTCAGGACCTCGGAATTCCTTTGGCGGATGCCACGTCGCGCGTAGGTGAAGAGCTTTATCTGTTGGGGTATCCAACGGGTTTGAAAGCACTGATCGCGCAGGCTGGTCCGGGCTTTCTAGAGGAACTGGAAGCTGAAGGAACGTTGAACTTTTGGTCGATTGCGTCCCGGCTTTCCGCTCAAAGCAAGATTCACCCCCTAGCAAGCCGGGGGATCGTTGCGCGGACAAGTGAGAGCGCCATCGTTTATGACGCTGAGACCACGACCGGTGGGAGCGGGGGGCCAGTATTGAATCGGAGGGGTGAGGTCGTTGCCATCAATGCTGCGATCCTGCCCGAGTTTGGTGGTTCAAACATCGGCGTCCCGGTCTCACATCTCAGAGCTGTGCTGGGAGAAGCGGAAAGCCAGTGATCATTCGCTCGTTCGGAAGCGCGAGTTTTAAACGAAGAACACTGTAGCGAGTGAAACGATCACTGAGATCAGGGCCACGGAGATCAGCAGGTATCCAAGTTGACTGTAGTTTGCGGTTGGCGTGACCTCACCGGTCTCAGGGTTGGTGACAGCGCGTGTGACGACGTATGTCTGGTTGTCAACAGGTTCAGCGTGCGTCCCTGACTGTCGCAGATGGCGTGCAGTTTGGTGTTCATGCCGCCCTTGGTTCGGCCAATCAGGCGTCCACG